>JANMMT010000095.1:0-1851 GCA_031373545.1 Hyphomicrobiales bacterium | reverse complement strand
CCTCTACGGAAACCTCGGCCACCTGGCACCGGTCAAGGAGGCCAACCCCGGCATGCAGATCGCTGTTGGCGGATGCCTGGCCCAGAAGGACAGAAGCCGGATCGTCGAGAAGGCGCCGTGGGTCGACGTCGTCTTCGGCACCCACAACATCGGCTCGCTCCCGGTGCTGCTCGAGCGCGCGCGGTTCGCCGAGGAGGCGCAGGTCGAGATCCTCGAGTCCCTGTCGGTCTTCCCCTCGACGCTGCCGACGCGGCGCGAGTCGGCGTACGCCGCCTGGGTGTCGGTGTCGGTCGGGTGCAACAACACCTGCACGTTCTGCATCGTCCCGGCGCTGCGCGGCAAGGAGAAGGACCGCCGACCCGGCGAGATCCTCGCGGAGGTCGAGGCGCTGGTCGCCGAGGGCGTCACCGAGATCACGCTGCTCGGGCAGAACGTCAATGCCTACGGCGTCGAGTTCGGCGACCGGCAGGCCTTCTCCAAGCTGCTGCGCGCGTGCGGTGAGGTCGAGGGGCTGGAGCGGGTGCGCTTCACCTCGCCGCACCCCGCCGAGTTCACCGACGACGTCATCGAGGCGATGGCCGAGACCCCCAACGTGATGCCCTCATTGCACATGCCGCTGCAGTCCGGCTCCGACAAGGTGCTGCGCGACATGCGCCGGTCCTACCGCCAGTCTCGCTATCTGGGGATCATCGAGCGCGTGCGCGCCGCGATCCCCGACGCCGCCATCACCACCGACATCATCGTGGGCTTCCCCGGCGAGACCGAGGAGGACTTCCAGGCCACCCTCGACGTCGTGCGCGCCGCGCGCTTCTCGTCGGCGTTCACGTTTCAATACTCCAAGCGCCCCGGCACCCCTGCCGCCGTGCTCGACGACCAGATCCCGCCCGACGTGGTCAAGGACCGCTACCTCCGCCTCGCCGCGGTGGTGGACGAGGTCGCGTGGGCCGAGGGCAAGAGCCTCCTCGGCCGGACGCTCGAGCTGATGGTGTCCGAGGGCGAGGGGCGCAAGGATCTCGAGACCAAGCGGCTCTCCGGGCGAGCGCCCGACAACCGGCTCGTCCACTTCGCCGCCGACTTCTCCTCCGTCGCCGACGACTCGGTCCGCCCGGGCGACATGGTCACCGTGTCGGTGACCTACGCCGCGCCACACCACCTGGTCGCCGACGGCCCGATCCTCGCCGTCCGCCGCACGCGCGCTGGCGACGCCTGGGAGCGGCGTACGTCGACTCCCGTCCCGCCGTCGGGCGTCGGCCTCGGGATGCCGACGGTCGGCGTCCCCGCGCCCCTGCCCCCGGCTCTCGCCGCCGAGTTCCGTCCGGACAGGACACACGCGTGGAAGGGCCTCGCCGTCCATGCCAAGCGCGTGACCAAACTCTCGCTGCGGGAACTCTTCGCCAAGGACGCGAAGCGGGCGGCCAAGTTCTCGGTGGAGGCCCTTGACCTGCGGGTCGACTTCTCCAAGCAGCGCGTGGATGACGCGATCTTCGCGAATCTGCTCTCCCTCGCCGAGAACGCAGACGTGCGCGGGAGGGCGAAGGCCATGATGCGCGGCGACAAGGTCAACGTCACCGAGAGCCGCGCGGTGTTGCACGTGGCGTTACGAGCTCCGCGTAACGCGACGATCAAGGTCGACGGACTGAACGTGGTACCGGAGGTGCACGCGACGCTCGATCGCATGGCGGCGTTCGCCAAGCGCCTCCGCGACCGCAAGTGGCTCGGGCATTCCGGCAAGCCGATCACCTCGATCGTGAACATCGGGATCGGAGGAAGCGATCTCGGTCCCGCGATGGCCTTCGAGGCTCTTCGCTCCTTCGCCGATCGCGGACTCACCTTTCGATTCGTCAGCAACGT
>JANMMT010000081.1:0-78157 GCA_031373545.1 Hyphomicrobiales bacterium | reverse complement strand
GTGCTGCGACGCGTCAGCGTCGTGGACCAGGAAAGGCGCCTTCTTTTCGATCTCAGGCAAATCGATCACGTGATCGTCCGGAGGCCCGGACAAGCCGCTCCCGTCATCTCTCGACATTTCACTTCCACGAAGAACATCGCGAACGAGATCGCTCCTGACTGGAGTTTCTTCCCAATTCTCCGGTGCGAGATCGGTGTACATCGCAAGGCGCCCGAAGGCGAAATGGCCAAGGGTCAACCAACGCCTCACGCGCCATCCCGGCTTCTCGGCGATCGCATCTGTTACCGCAGCGAAGTAATCCTCGATCGGCAATTTCGATGCGTCGTCGGATTTGAACTCCGGCAACACGACATCCATGCTTTCGAGCTTTTTCGAGAGGCTGAGGTTTGTGTCGGGGAATCCGGCGTTGGCCTGCAGTTTGAAGACGATCTTGCCTCGCGCCGTTTTCTCCCGGTCCAATCGGACAGGTAAAAGCAGCAAGGGAGCATGCAGTTTTTTTTCGCTATCTTTGCTGTCCATCCACTCGAGAAAACCAAACACAAGAAAAAGGGTCGACAAACCCATTTCCTGTTCCGCAAGGCGCGCATCGGAACCGATCTTTTCCAACGTCGCTTGAAGCGTTTCAGGCCACTTCAGGGTTTGAAGGAGATTGTCACGATGCCGCCCTGCGTCCGATGACGCGCGCAATTCGATTGAAGGATCAATGCCCAAGCCTCGCGCATGTTCGACAGGATTGACCGTCTGGCGGTCGGGGCGCGGAGGAAGCCCCAGTTTCTTGCGCAGACGAACGCGAAGCTGCGTCTCCGCAAGCGCGATTTCGCCCTCGTCGTCCCGGCCCTCGCTTTCGAGCTTTTCGATCTGAGCGATGAATTCGGCATCCATTATGCGCGCATGTTCGAATGCGGCTCGAAAATCATCTGTGAGTTCGTCTGCCGGTACGCCCTCAGGCTCCGGCAGAGCACCAATGGTGAATATGTTTTCGTTCGTTGCGAGGTGTTGAAAAACCTGCTCTGGCACTTCATCGACCAACTGCAACTGTCGCTTCGATTTCGCCGAATGCCTGTAATTCAGCATCGGGTTGGAAAGCCGCATATCCAACAGTCTGTCGCGGAGCTTTTCGTAAATCCGGTTAAGGCGCTGCTCCTCCGCCGTAAAACTATCAGCCCGCATCAAGTTGTCTGTCTTTCCGAGAATGAAACCGAGTGCGTTACTGTTGAAACAACGCTTAGTTCCCGATCATGCATTGCGATGACTGGCTTGGCTAGGCCGCGTACTCATAAAAAGAGAGGCATTTTTGCCCCTCAAGCCCACCGCAGGCGCGGTGAATGTGGGCCATCTTTGGCCGCCTGATCCTTGCAAACCGGACGGTTGACGGCGGATCAGCCAACAAAACCTGATCTTCCCATTTCCTCGCGTCAAATATCCCTCCTTTTATGAGTTTGCAGCCTGGTGCCGCTAGAAAGGTGAGAGCTGTTGATTGCATGATGGTGGCGTTCAAGCGATGTGATGCCGTCGAGGTTTCGCCATTATCCTTTGAAATGCCATGTCCGTGGTCAGGCCAGGCTTGTGCCCGCTGTTGACGTCGGCCTTCCGACCCACTGGTGCAGCGATTGCGCCGCACAGCCAATCTTCGAGGCGACTGATACGATGGCAGCCCAGCGCGAGGGATGCTTTGCCTTGTGACTCAAAACCATCCGCACCGCTCGGGCGCATACCTCAGGAAAAAACTTGTTCGTTATCTTGCTTGTCGTGGTTCCACCTCTCACAAGTGGGAGTCTCCGACAGATTTGGCTCAGTTTACAATCGCAGGCGTCGGCCAGGATGAGATGGTTTCTAGCGATGAAACGCGCGATCCGCTCACCGACTTCGGGTGTGTAAAGAATATCTCTGTGACCAATGTTCTCCAACGAAACAAAATCGCAGTGCTCGAGGTTGCGGTAGCGCAGCCCGTCGGCATGGGGAACCTCGCAATCGGCTTCCCCGTGCAGGACAAGCATGGGTTTGTTGACGCGAGCGAAATAATGGGTGCCGGTAAATTGATCGAGAGGGCATTCGCACAAGGCTTCGAACTCGGCCTCGAAGTCACTCTGCGCTTTGGCGTGCAGACCGATGGCCGCGCCAAAGGCCCGGGTGAGGTAGGCCGACTCGTTGGGAGCGGCAATCAGGGCAATCTTTTCAACATCCTGCAGCACGCCCTTCGTGGAGTTGCCTGACTTCGTGGAGTTTCCTGACCTGCCGATATCTCCCGCCAAGGCAAGGCCAGTGACTGGACCGCCGAAGCTATGCGCCACGATGGCATGGATGCGCGAAAACAGGGCAGCGACTGCCTCAAGCGCTTTTGCGCATTCGACGATGTTAGTTACCTTTCCACTCGATTTCCCGTGGGCCGGAAGGTCAAAGCAGACGACGCTGAAGCCCTCCTTCAACAGCGGAGGTACCAGCCCCATCAGATGGCTCGCCTCGCTTGTCCACCCATGCACGAGGATCACCGTACCTCGGTGCTGAGGTGCCGCAAAGTGGTAGGCCTGCACCTCGCCCACGCCGCATGCGACTCGAAACCGGTTTGCGGTTGCAAGCCTCTGGACTCCAATGCGGGACAATTCCTTTTCCTGCTCCGAGTAGGTCTTGGCTGGCCAAGGGCGATTGAACAGACGGAAGGCCATGCTGCCTGTCAGGCCCGGCGCCACCATGCTGCCCGTCGAGAACAGGGATTTCACAATATGGGAAGTGAAACTTGTACCCAAGATCGGCTCCCCAGAAAAGATCGAGCCGGGCAACACGCCCACGCTTCAAACTTTCAACGCCCCGCCAGGCAGCGGGTTCCCGGTCCATTCATCTCTCATGCGCTTGCGTCCACAAGGATCGTCGGGTCTCCCCAGCCGCACTTCATCCGTACAGGGCCACGTTCGCGTGCGGCAGTTGAGGTTCGGAGGGTTGCCGGTATAGTTCAGCTATGGAAATTTCCTTTTTTGCCATCTGCATCGCGTTTTTCGCGCTCGTCGTTCCCGGTCTTGCCATTGCAGGCTACACCAAGTCCAATGCGCTCAAGACCTTGATTGAAGGTCTGGACAATCAGGTCGCTGCGCTGAGGCAGGATCTGCAGGCGGCGCGGAGCGACATCGCAGCGCTTCGGGTTGCAGGCGCTGAGGCATCTCAAAACCTTCGCGCATCAAGCGATATGCCCACACCGGCCCAACCACCGCGACGCTCGAAAGCCCTGCCACGTGCCGCTGCCTCCGGGGGGGTCAAAAGCATCGCCTTGCCGCCCCCCTTCCTGGCTCCGGACGCTTCGGAGACTGTCATTGAAGAGGCAAGGGTCGTTGAACAGCGGACCCTGCCGCCGCCTCTCCCCGCAACGCCGCCACCCCTTCCGCCCGCAACAGTGCCGGTCGCCCCGCTCCCCAAGCGGGACTTCGAGGAGGTCATCGGCACACGGTGGGCTGTGTGGGTCGGCGGCCTTGCATTGGCTGTCGGCGGGCTGTTTCTCGTGCGCTATTCCATCGAGGCGGGCATGTTCGGGCCGCAGGTGCGTCTTGCCATGGCGGGGGTTTTTGCCGTTCTCCTCGTTGGGCTGGGTGAGGCCTTGCGGCGCGGATTGTTCATGCCGCCCCGGATCGTGGCGGACACCATGGGTCCCTTGCCTCTGGCGCATGCGCCGCTGGCCCTCACCGGTGCCGGAGTCTTGACTGCATTCGGTGCGGTCTACGCCGCTTTTGCAGTTTATGGGCTGCTCTCGCCTGCGGTGGCATTCGCGCTCATGGCGGCCATTGGTGTGGCGGCGCTCGCAGCCTCGTTGCGGCATGGGCAGGCCTTGGCGGGAATCGGCCTTCTTGCATCCTACGCGACCCCTGATCTGGTGGGCGGCGCAAGTCCCAGTCCATGGCCGCTGGTTATGTATCTGCTCGTGATCACGGCGGCTGCGGGGGCGGTGCAAAACCGGTTGCGCTCGGGGTGGCTCGGCTGGGGCCTTGTGGTTGCTGCCGGAATCTGGGCCCTGTTGCTCAGCTTTGCCCCAGGCACCGCGGCGCTGCCGCAAGTGTCTTTCATCCTTGGATCGATGGTTGTTCTTGCCGCGGCCTTCGTCTGGCTCAAGACACCGGATGAGCCGGAGACGCCGCTTGGCGATCCCCTCGTGCTGGTGGCGCTGACGGGACTGGCCGCCGCCCTCGGGCTGGCCTTTCTCACCATGCCCATGCCTGCTGGTCTGCATGCGATTGCTGCCGTCGGCGCGATCGTGCTCCTGCTGCTCACTGCCGTTCGGGATGGCCGCGCCTCAGCAGCAAGCGTCGCAGCGGCGCTCTTGCCCCTTGGCATGATCCTGACATGGCCATCGCAAGGGGGAGATCGCAACTGGGTGCTGCGCCTGCTCGATGGCGCGATCTTCTCGTTTGCCGCACCGCCCATGGCGACCTCTGCCTTGGCTCAGCTTGCGCTCGCCAGCGCCCTTGTCCTGGGCGCTGTGCCGCTTTTGCTGTTCGCAGGCCGGATGACACCGAAAGTCGCACACAGGTTCGAGGGGTTGCATGCGCTGGCTTTCACAGGCGGTCTCGCGCCGGTTCTGGTGACATTCGCCTGGGCCCTCCGCACCGGCGGTCTCAACCATGATCTCACTGCGGCGGCGCTCTTCGCGTGCCATCTCGTTCTCCTCGCGTTGATCAGCGACTGGCTTTACCGCCAGCGCCAAGTGTCGTCCGCGCCAGCGGGCCTGCATGACGTTGCCGCCGGGGCCTATGCGGCGGGAGCCGCATTGGCGCTCGGACTTTGCATCGCATTCGCGCTTCCGGGCCTGTGGATGGCTGTTGGGTTCGCCATTGCGGCTCTCGGTGTCTGCGTCGTGCACAAGGCCCGGCCGCTGCCGGCGCTGCGGCGTGTGGCCGCCGCACTTTCCATCACCGCCGTGCTGCGCGGTGTGACATCACCCGCAATCTTCGGCGAGGAAGCGTTGCCGATCCTCAACTGGTACATCGTGGCGTATGGCGTGCCTGCGCTGGCGCTGGCTGTGGCCGCTGTCCTGCTGCGCCGCGACAAGGTCGATCGGCATGTGCATGTTATCGAGGGCGCGGCGCTCGGTGCTTTTGCGGCGTTAACGGCGCTTGAACTGCGCCATGCGTTTCACCGCTCCGACTTCGCAAATGGCGATGTGTGGCCTTATCTCACCCAGACCCCAGGCTTTCACGAGACATGGGCCTTCGCACTCGCGGCTCTGGGCTTCGTGGCGCTGGGTCTGTGGCTGAAAAAGCGCGAGGGGGGGCCTCCCGCCTTGGCCTCCATCACCGGGGGCACCACCACGATGCTGCTGTGCGCTGGGCTTGGCTATGGCCTCATTCACAACCCCCTCCTGTGGGGTGGTGAGGTGGCAGGTGTCGTGATCTTCAATCGCCTTACGGCGGGATACGCACTGGTGACAATGGCCCTGGCCATTGGAGCGTCGTTGATGGTGCGGGAGGGATGTGCCAAACGCGCGAAAACACTTGGCCTTGCGGCCAGCGGACTTGTTGCATTCTGGATCGTCACGCAGATCCGGTTGGCTTTCCACGGCGCTGATCTGGTCGACGATGGCCTTCTTGGCCTGGGGGAATCGGGCATTTACGCGCTGGCTCTGCTCGGCACATGTCTTGCGGCCTTTCTGGGTGGGCGCAAGCTCAACGCCTTGCTCAAGCAGCGCCTGCCCCTTCTGCGGTTGATCCGCGGAGCCAACGTGGCCGCGCTGGGTGTCGCCGCAGGTCTTTGCGTCATTCTTGCCAATCCGTTCGGTGGCACAAGGCTGTCGGGCCCGGCTTTCATCGATTCAAGCTTTGTCGGTTATCTTCTGCCGGGCTTGTTTCTGGCCTTTCTGGCATGGCTCGGCCGGCAAAGGCCTGATGTGTTCGGTGCGCAGCTGGTCGCGCTCAACCGCATCGCGGCGATCGCGCTGATCTATTTCTACCTTGTTGTTCAAGTGCGCCGGTCGTTTGCGGGGGTTGAGCGGTTCGTCGCGGCGTCCATCACCGACCCCGAGCACTACGGCTATTCCCTGGTGACGCTTGCTTACGGAGTGGGTCTTCTCGCCATCGGCTTCAGGCTGGCGTCGCGTGAAACGCGTCTGGCCTCCGCACTGTTCGTGACCCTTGCCGTTGCGAAGGTGTTTCTCATGGACATGGCTGCGCTGACAGGCCTGTGGCGCGCCTTCTCATTCATCGGGCTTGGCGGGGTGCTGATCGGAATCGGGGTGGCGTATCAGCGACTGCTGTCTGACAGGGGTGCAGGCAGCAACGGCATCAAGGTCTGATCAGGGCTTTCATACCGGTCGATCCGTCAGGTTGGGGGACCTGCTTGCTCTTGGCATCCTCGACCCACGGCATGCCTGTGTACTTCACATGAATCATCACCAGAACCCCGCCAATGTTCTGGCGTGCGTCGTGCCACGGCTGAATCCGCCAGTCGGCGACATGTGAAACACCATTCGCGCGTTCGATGCGCATGTTGTCCTGCCCCACAGGAGTACCGCGCAGGGCAACCTCCAGACTTCCCGCAAGCGGTGCTGCGACATCAGGGAGGAGTTCAGCAAAATCGCGCCCTTTCAGGTCTCCATCCTGCGGCAGATTGAAATCCGCGACCCATTGGCCGCTCCAGGCCACATAGCGCAACTGGCGATCAAACAAGGCTGCAGCAACCGGCAGGCTCCGAATTGTCCGCAGCAACAGATCCGAACCGGACTTTCGCAGATTCTCGTACTCGGTCTGTGTTGTGACATCGCGAAATGTCCCGACCAGCCGTTTGACCTTCCCGGCGCGGTCGAGAACCGGCGCACCTGACGCTTCCACGATCCGCAGCGCGCCGTCGGCTCGTGTCAGGCGTAGTTTCATGGTGAAACCGGTCTTCAGCTGGATCGCCTGTGCGAGCAGCTTGCTTAATTTGTCTGCGTCTTCGTGGTGATAATACCGAATGGCTTTGCCAATATCCACTGTCCCAGAGGATCTTTCCAATCCATGGATATCATAAACTTCAGGGCTCCAAACCACATTCCCTTCATCGACAAAGAAATCCCATCTTCCAACAAGATGAGATTGATTAAAAATAGCTATGAAATCGATGGGTTCATCTTCATTAAATGAAAATTTGCTGGATGATTGGGAGTTTTGGAGCTTAGTGACTGTGTTCTCGTTGAAATTTGGCATTTGAACATCCCTTATTATATCAAGTCTCGGCTCAAGAAATTAACAAACACTGAAATTGTGTTGTCAAAGCGACAACAATCCAGGCCCTGCGATGATAGGGTCCGATCAATTGGCCTGAAGCGGACCAGCCGGGCGCTTTATTTAGAAATGCGAAACGTCCTTCCCCCTGCGCTGCGACAAAGCAGACAGCCCTCCGGAAGGAACCGGGCATTGACCGCCGCGTTATCGTGAGGTTGGAGTGAACGCCATGCAGCCCACTGGTCTTGAAGTCGTATCCGTTTCCAAAACATTTGGTGCATTCAAGGCGCTCGATGAGGTTTCGCTCACTCTCAAACCCGGAGAACTGGTCTCGATTCTCGGACCCTCCGGGTGCGGCAAATCCACATTGCTGCGGGTGATTGCCGGCCTCGAAGATCCCGACAGCGGCCGGATCCGCATCGGCGATCAGGAAATGAATGCCATAACCCCGAAAAATCGGGGCGTTGCCTTCGTGTTCCAGAGCTACGCGCTTTATCCGCATCTGACGAGTTACGAGAACATCGCGGCCCCTCTCGTGATGCGCGAGTTGTCGGCGTTGGACCGCTTGCCGGTCGTGGGGAAATGGCTTGGGTCAGCCCGTGCGCGCCATACGTCCATAGCGGCCCGCGTTCAAGGTGTGGCAGAGCTTCTCAAGATCGAACCCTACCTCGGTCGGCGGCCGGCTCAGTTGTCCGGCGGGCAAAGGCAGCGCATTGCCCTTGGCCGCGCACTCATTCGCGAGCCTAAGTTGTTCCTGCTCGACGAGCCATTTGCCAACCTCGATGCATCGCTGCGCAACCACACGCGGGCCGAGCTTTCGACCTTGCAGAAGCGGCTTGGGACCACGACTGTTTTCGTCACCCATGACCAGATCGAAGCGATGGCCTTGTCGGACCGCATCGCTGTCATGTTTGCCGGCAAGATACGCCAGGTCGGCACGCCCGATGATCTCTATCGCAATCCGGCAGACCTCGATGTGGCGCGCTTTCTGTCTCAGCCCTATCTCAATACGCTCGCGGCCAGGATTGTCGTCACGGGGCGCGCCCTTGTCTCCGGCCAGCATGTGGTGCTCGACGACGCGCTGGAGCCTGGGTCAACCGGGGTAATCGGCTTCCGGCCGGAACATTGCGAGCTTTCACTGCAGAAAAAAGCGGGAGCCTTGGCCGTGACGGTCGAGCGCCTGGAGCACGCAGGTGCAGAGGCTCATGTCTTCGTCAAGCTCAACGAGACGTCTGAAGCATGCGTCGTGCGTATTCCGTCGGGGATGATGGGGTCCTGGACCCCGGGCAGCACAGCCTGGTTGACCATCAACTCTTCTGAGGGTTGGTACTTCCCACGCGCCGCGCAGCGCCGGGCTGACGCCGTTCCGCTCTTCAGCGCATCGGCGTGACATGAGCACCGTGCTCAGCGCGCAAGCGGGTGCTCCTGTCACGGCCAAGCCGTCGGCGCGCGTCATTGCACAGCGTCGCGCAGGGATATGGCTTGCCGCGCCGGCAGCGCTGTTGCTTTTCCTGCTCGTCCTCTTGCCATCAAGCGCCGTGCTCCTGCTGTCCCTGACCGATTACCAGCTGGGTCTTGGCGAGAGCCGTTTCGTTGGCGCGGACAATTACGCCGCTTTGGTCAGTGACCCGGCCTTTCGCCAGAGCTTGCTGCGCACAGCCATTTATGTGGCAACGGTGGCGCCTGTTTCCATTGGCCTGGGACTAATCTTTGCGCTCAAGATCGAGGCGCGCACGACCTTGAAGGCCTGGTATCGCACAGCCTTCTTCCTGCCGGTGACAGCGACGCTTGTCGCCATGGCGACGGCGTGGGAGGTGCTTTATCACCCGACATTCGGCCTCCTGAATACGGTGCTGGCACTTGCCGGTTTCCAGAAGGTGCGCTTTCTCGCCGATCCAGGCACGGCGCTGTTCGCGGTTGCGGCCATCGGCGTCTGGAAGCAGGTTGGCTTCAACCTCATCCTGTTCCTGGCGGGCCTTTCGACCATTCCGCGCGATCTCTACGAGGCCGCCAGCATCGATGGTGCCGATGGAGGATGGCGGCGGTTTCTGCTCGTGAGTTGGCCCATGCTGGGGCCGGTCACGCTCTTCATTGTCGTGATCACGCTAATCCGAGCGGTGTCCGAGTTCGAGACGGTTGCCGTACTTACCGATGGCGGGCCTGTCGGCTCCACGCGCGTCATTCTGTTCATGCTGTACGAAGAGGCGTTTCGCTATCTCAAGATTGGCACCGGATCTGCCATCGCGGTCATGTTTCTGGTGTGCGTTGCCCTTCTCACACTGTTGCAGATGCGCCTTGCCGAAAAGAAGGTGCATTATGTCTGACCGTTCGCGTGTTCATCGCGCTTTTTCCGTGAACGGCGCGCGCGCCTTGGCTGGCAATGTGGTTCTGACGGCGGCGTCGCTGGTGATGCTGCTGCCGTTCCTGTGGATGATCATGGTGTCGCTGGCCGCGCAAGGCGAGATTTTCTCAGGCTCGCTTCTTGTCAGGCCCAGCCTTGATGCGGCCCGCGAGAATTATGCGTTCGCACTCTCCCGTGCGCCTCTCGTCCGCTACATGATCAACGGCGCCTTCGTCTGTCTGGCGATCCTTGTCCTCCAGGTTCTGGTTGCTGTCCCGGCGGGTTATGCCTTGGCCAAGCTGCCTTTCCGGGGTCGTCCCTTTCTGTTTGCGGCTGTGATCATTGGTCTGATGATTCCGATCCAGATACCCGCAATCCCGCTTTACATCGCGATCGCCAATGCAGGCCTGACCGACACCTACACAGCCCTCATCCTGCCGTTCGTCATATCGGGATTTGCGATCTTTCTGTTCAGGCAGTTCTTCGCATCGTTTCCCGATGATGTGATCGATGCGGCGCGTCTTGACGGTTTCTCCGAGCTTGCGATCGTGTGGCGGCTCATCCTGCCTTCGGCATGGCCCGCCGTTGCGGCCTTCTCGATCTTCTCGATCGTGGCGCACTGGAATGATCTTTACTGGCCGCTGATCGTGATCACCCGTCCCGAGATGATGACGCCGCCCCTGGGATTGGCGACATTCCGCGCCTCGGGCGACAGCGCGGGCAACATCGGCGCCTTGATGGCCGGGGGCGTGATGACAACGCTGCCGCTCGTCGTGCTGTTCGCCTTTGCGCAGAAGCATTTCATTCGCGGGCTCACGATTCCCCGTGCACAGGATTCATCGAAGAACTGAAGGAGCCACCCATGCACCGTTTGCTGTCCGCCCTGGCATTGTTGCCAGGCCTGTTTTGCCTCACTGCGCCTGTCAAGGCGCAGACCTCGCTGGAAGGCTACCACACCTATCCCGCCCACAAGATCTGGCAGGATGAACTCGTGACGCGCTTTGCAGTCAAACGTCCCGACATCACGATCCGCTACCGCGCGCCCGCCCCGACTTATGACGATGCATTGCTGGCCGTGGCCCGGCAGGCACTGACATCGCAGCAGCCTGACTTTCACCTTGGAGGCATGCACCTGTTGCGCGAGTTCGTCTCCCGCAAGCTGATCGAGCCCTTCGACGATCTGCTCGCCGGACGGGATCTGGCGGCCATGGGCTATTCGAAGGAGATTCTCGCGCAAGGTCAGATCAACGGCAAGCAATACGCCTTGCCTTGGGGTGTCTCGACGCCCGTCGTGTTCGTCAACAGGGATCTCGTGCGTCAGGTGGGCGGTGACCCGGACAAGGTCTCCTTGAACTGGAATGAGTTCATCAGTGTCGCAGGGCGCATTGCGAAGCTGTCTCCGGACATGATCGGAATGCACTGGGAATTGGGCAACGACGACTGGATGACGCAGAACCTTTTGCTCAACAACGCCGCACCACTGCTCACACCTGACGAGAAAGATATCGGCTTCGACAACGCCAAGGGTCTTGAAGCCCTGACCCTTTACCAGCGTTTTCACACCGAGGGCGGACAAAAACCAATCGAACAGCAGGCCGCGCGCCAGACATTCTTTGCCGGCAAGATGGGCTTCTACATCACCACGACAGCGGCCATCCGGTCCTTCCGCACAGAGGTGGGACAGCGCTTTCAGCTCGCAACAGCACCGTTGCCGCTGCTCTCGCCCGAGGCAACCATTTCAAGCGGTGGCATGATCGCCGTCATCATCACCAAGGATCCCGCCAAGCGCAAAGCCGCGATGGATTATCTGCTGTTCGGGACAAGCGCGGAGTCGCAGGCCCATATCGTGCTCAACACCGGGTACATGCCGTCCAACACCGGCGCTGTGCGGAACGATCTCCTGGGTGATTTCTACCGCGATAATCCAGCGTTCTACACAAGCGTCACCCAGATTCCCCGGGCACGCGCCTGGCTCGGATGGCCCGGCGACAACGCCGTGCGCATCGGCCGTGTTGTGCGCGATCAGATGACGGCTCTGGCGAATGCCCAGAAGGATCCCAAACAGACGCTTGCGGACATGTCGCGGGACATTCGTGCGCTCCTGCCCAAATCGCGCTGACAGCTCTTCGCTCGAACCGTCTCGCTGGCGGGGCCCTGCCTGGAGCCCGCTGCGCGGAACAAGCAGGGCAGGCATACGTTGTTGATTGCGTGTCTCGACCAAGGTTGGTCAAAAGGAGGACAACATGAACAACATCATTTACATTGTGGGTCTTGTCGTCGTCGTTCTTGCAATTCTCTCGTTTCTGGGTCTGCGCTGACCGGACGTCCACGGGTCAGTTTATCACCTGATGGACCGGCAGAATCTTGGTGTATGGTCATATTGTGCAGCTTTTTTGCGCCCATGCCGGTTGGGCGCAGGTCTATCAGCTCAACAGAGCGCGATGAAAGCACGCCAATCGTGCCGCTGATCTTGCGTTTTCCAGCAGGTCAGCAAATGTGATGTCTGGGGCTGCCGTTCATCGCGACAGCCCCATTTTTCATTTTCAAAGAGCGACCTTGCGGTTGTCACCCATGTCAGGCTGCGATCCGGTGACAAGGGACACTGCCAGTTTGGCAAAGCTGACAACGCCCGAGGGGCCATCCCAGAATTCGGCGGCATGCGGTGTTGTGGTGATCACGCAGACATCCGCCTTGTCGGGTCCCTCGGGCCAGAACGCCTGTGCGCCTGCATTCCACAGCCGCTTGATCAAGGCACGGTCCTTTGTCACGACCGCTGCGGCCGAGGCCGAGACAAACTGGTTGGATCCGTTGCCGTAGTTCAACAGAACCATGGGGTCGGCCAGGATGTCATCCAACTGATCAGCAGCAGCGTTGGAGAGAAAATAGATCTTCTCCTCCTCATGCATGACAATGGAGGACATGGGCCGGCTTCTCAGGCCCTCGCCGGTGTTGGAAACCAGAAAGCAGAAATCGAGGCTTTTCATGATGTCCCAGGCGCGTTGTACATCGTTTGTCATCTGCGGTGTCCTTCTTGAGCGGCCATGCCGATGGCGCGTGTTGCGGGAGAGGCAAAGGAACAACGGATGAAGCCGAGGGCTGTTCCCGTCGCAGCCGGCGCCCCGTACGAGCAGAGGCGCGCCAAATGAAACGAGGCAGCACCGGATTGGGGATGCTGCACGTTCACCAAGCCTTGCAAAAATCAATTAAACATCCATATACCATCCCACTGGATGGATCATCATGACAGCAAGCTTACCGCCTTCAAAGCCGGACCGCATCGACAGCGAGAAAATCACAATCAATCTCGGCTTCGTTGACCTGGGACGCATCGATCTGCTGGTTCAAGAGGGATTCTATGCCAACCGCACGGATCTCATCCGCACGGCCATCCGCAACCAACTCGTTCAGCAATCCAGCGCGATCAGCCAATCGGTGTCCCGTCACACACTGGAAATGGGTCTGCGCGACGTCACGGTGGCCGACCTTGAACGTGCCTGGCAGGCCAAGGAACAATTGCATATCAAAGTTGTTGGTCTGGTGCGTATCTCACCTGACGTGACGCCCGAGCTTGCCTCCAGAACCATCGCATCGTTGACGGTTCTGGGTGCCTTGCACGCAACTCCTCAGATCAAGGCGGCCCTGGCAGGTCGCATCCACTAGGCGCAAGCGTCAGCAAGGATCAATTATGACACGATATTTCGGGGCGGCCATGCGCCGCGCCACCGCGGCGACACGCAAGTTCAATCTGATCAGCGCCACCCGCATCATTCAGCGGGCGCTTGGCAACGCCAGCACAGCGGCGGGCGTGGCTCCCTTCATCGTTGCTCCGGATCAACATGTGCAGAAGGCCGCGCAACGGCCGCCCGCCAACCAGGAAACGGCCAACCAGGAAACTGCCAACCAGGAAACGGCCAATCAGGAGATTCCAAAGCAGGAAACTGCAAAGCGGGTTGTGGCCAAGACGCCGCGTCGCTTCGTGCGCCCATTGGGCGAGGTCGTCGAGACGCTGGCAAAGGCCGCCGACATGCGCCCGCCAGTTGCTGCGCGCACGACCGCCCGCGCCACGCCGCAGACCGCACGGAAAGCCAAACTGTCCCTGCCCGAAGGTGCCAGCTTCACCCTGCGCAATTTTGCATGCAGCGCCGGCACGCGCGCCTACAAGCTCTATGTGCCTTCTCGCCCAAAGCGTCCGAAAGGGCTGATCGTGATGCTGCATGGCTGCACGCAGGACCCTGATGATTTCGCGATCGGAACGGGCATGAACGCCCATGCCGAGGTGCATGGCCTTCTGGTCGCCTATCCCGGCCAAACGCGCGCCAGCAACACGTCCTCGTGCTGGAACTGGTTTGAAAGCGGTCATCAGCAGCGCGGGGAGGGCGAGCCCGCCATCCTCGCCGAGATGGCACGCGCTTTGGCCGCGGAACACCAGATCGATCCGGATCAGATTTATGTGGCAGGGCTTTCCGCTGGCGCCGCCATGGCCGTCATCATGGGCCAGACGTATCCGGATGTGTTTACTGCGGTTGGCGCGCATTCCGGCCTGGCATATCAATCGGCTGGCAATGTCGTCACGGCTCTTGCGGTCATGCGCGGGTCTGCTGCGACGCGCCTGTTTCCCAGGCGCCCGTCGGAAGACACGAGCGCGCGCGGCGTGCGGACGATCATCTTTCACGGGAGTGCCGACAAGACGGTCCATCCCTGCAACGCCGAGCTTGTTGTGGACGGTTCGTCCGCCCATGGCCGGCCAAGCGAGCCTGCCGTCGATCGGTTGGAGGTGAATGGCCGCATGTGCGCCCGCACGGTCATCAAGGATCAACGTGGTGCTCCGCTGATCGAGAACTGGCTGATCGAGGGAGCTGGACATGCGTGGTCCGGCGGACAGCGCGGCGGCTCTTACACCGATCCACTGGGTCCGGACGCCTCGCGTGAAATGATCCGGTTTTTCCTCAACACGGCCTAGCCTCCCTGACTGGCCTAGCCTCCCAGACAGGCCTTCACCATCTGGCTGGCCTTTCCGAAATCCATTTGCCCGGCGTATTTCGCGCGCAGCACGGCGACGACCTTCCCCATGTCCTTCATGGAGGCGGCGCCTGTCTCGGCAACTGCCGCTGCGATGGCGGCCTGCACCGCCGTCTCCCCCATCTGCTGGGGCAGGAACGTGTTGATCACGTCGATTTCGGCCTGCTCGATGTCGGCGAGATCCTTGCGACCGGCGGGGCTGTAGATCGCGATGGATTCCTGGCGCTGCTTCACCATCTTTTGCAGCATGGCCAGAATTTCCTCATCGGTCATCTGGCCCTTGCCCAGCCCGCGCGCCTCGATGTCCTTGTCCTTCAGGGCCGATTGCATGAGACGCACCGTGCCAAGGCGGGTCTTGTCACCTGCTTTGAGGGCCGCTTTCAGGCTTTCGGTGAATTGCTCGCGCAGAGAGAGGGGGGCAGCGGACATTGTGTGAAACCTTCCTGACAGGGCCTCTGCGGTTGACCGGGCTGGTCAACACGCTTACGACCGCGTCTCAGCCGAAAACAGATCAGTCGAACAGGCCATGGATGCGCGTCTCGCGCCGCCACCCGACCGTTCGGATGCGCGAGGGAATAGAATGAGCGTCGCAGAACAGCAAGCCACAGAACAGCAAGCCACAGAAAACATGGCAATGGTTCAGAACTGGAGCGAGCCTCTTGCCACCGCCGTGCTGGTGCTGGCGGATGGCACCGTGATCGAGGGCATGGGCGTGGGCGCAGCGGGCGCAGCCGCAGGCGAAGTCTGTTTCAACACCGCCATGACGGGCTATCAGGAGGTCATCACCGACCCCTCATATGCAGGGCAGATCATCACCTTCACGTTTCCCCACATCGGCAACGTGGGCGTGAACGATGAGGACATGGAGACCGTCAACGCTGCCGCTGCGTCGCAGACGCGCGGCGTGGTGCTGCATGCGCCCATCACCGCGCCCTCCAACTACCGGGCCTCCCGCTCGTTCGATGGCTGGCTGAAGGCGCGCGGCATCGTCGGCATTTCAGGCGTGGACACCCGCGCGCTCACTGCGCTGATCCGCGAAAGGGGCATGTGCAATGCCGTTATCGCCCATGATCCCTCAGGCGTGTTTGATCTTCCCGCCCTCAAGGCGCAGGCGCAGGCATTGCCCTCCATGGCCGGGCAGGACCTTGTGCCGCTCGTGACGGGTGCGCAGCGCTATGGCTGGACCCAGACAGCATGGCACTGGGGCCAAGGATACGGTGAGCAGACGCATGGTGAAACGGGCGCGACCCACCACCATGTGGTCGCCATCGACTATGGCGTGAAGCGCAACATCCTGCGCCTGTTGGCCGAACGTGGCTGCAAGGTCACGGTTGTGGCGCCCACCGCCACTGCGCAGGAGATCATCGCGCTGAAGCCTGACGGCGTGTTTCTCGCCAATGGCCCCGGTGACCCTGAAGCCACGGGCGTGTACGCGGTGCCGGTGATCCAGGCGCTGCTGGCGCAGAAAATTCCGACCTTCTGCATCTGCCTTGGCCACCAGATGCTGGCGCTCGCCATCGGCGCCAAGACGATGAAGATGAAGCAGGGCCACCACGGAGCCAACCATCCCGTGATGGACTACACCACCAACAAGGTGGAAATAGTCTCGATGAACCATGGCTTTGCCGTGGATGGGGCCAGCTTGCCCGCCAATGCCAAGGAAACCCACAAATCGCTGTTTGATGGCTCCAACTGCGGGCTGGAACTCACCGACCGCCCGGCTTTTTCGGTGCAGCATCACCCGGAGGCCTCACCCGGCCCGCAGGACAGCCATTATCTCTTCGACCGCTTCGTAGCGATGATGGAGACCGCGAAGACCAAGGCGTAAGCCATGCCATCCTGGATCGACTACTGGAACTCCGATCATCCGATTTACGTCAATGAGCGCCACAAGGCGCTGCATGCGGCGGGAATCGCGCGCGATTTCGCTCGGCATATTCCAAGTTCCGGCGCAGCGGTGTTGGATTACGGATGCGGCGAAGCGCTCTACGCCGAGGATGTGGCCCGCCTCTGCCGCTGGCTCGTGCTGTCGGATGCCGCACCTGCGGTGCGCGAGAAATTGAAGGCACGCACGGCGCATCTCTCCTCCATCACCGTGGAAGGGCCAGAGGAGACAGCGGACCGCCTGTCGCAGAGCTTCGATCTGATCGTGGTCAATTCGCTGCTGCAATACCTCGACGCCGCGACGCTGGGGGCTTTGCTCGACCTCTGGCGGCGCTTGCTCAAGGCCGACGGGCGGCTGGTGATCGCCGATGTGATTCCCCCCGGCGTCTCCCCGCTTACTGATGCAACAGCCTTGCTGCGCTTCGGCTGGCAGGGCGGCTTTTGGGGCGGCGCGCTCATGGGCCTCGCCCGCACGGCGCTGTCGGGCTATCGCAAACTGCGCGGCGAGCTTGGGTTTTCCATGCACGGGGAGGCGGATTTTATCGCGCTGCTGGCCAAACATGGCTTGCAGGCCACGCGCGTGCAGCCCAATTTCGGGCATAACCCGGCACGCATGACCTTTGCGGCGCAGGTCAGTCCCTAACTTCCAAAGCTCCAGAATTTATGGGCGAAGAAGCTCCACACCAGCACAAGGCCCGTGATCAGCACCTGCGCCAGCACATAGGGCAGGCCCGCCCAGCCGTGCAGCACCTCCATGAGACCATATGTCAGCGCAAAGCCCACGCCGGCCACAGCGGCAAAGCGCCAGCCCGCCTCCTCATGGGGCCGGTTGCTGCGGTAGGTGAGCGTGCGGTTCAGCACATAAGACACGATGCCCCCGCCCAAGTAGCCGATGAGGGTTGCAGGCGTGGGTCGCCATCCAGCCCGTTCGACCAGCATAATCAGCAGCCCGTAATGCACGATAGCGGCTGCCACACCCACTCCGGCAAAGGCGATGACCTGTCGGGAAAGGCCTGACATCACAGACGGCCGCTCGACATCCTTGATCCTGCCTGCAGCCCCTTTTTCTCGCGCCGGCGCAGGGCGGAGGAGGGGATGCGCATGGCCTCGCGGTATTTGGCGACCGTGCGGCGCGCGATCTCGATGCCCTGGACGCGCAGCGCCTCCACCAGTGCGTCGTCGGACAGCACGAGGCTGGGTTGTTCGCTGTCAATCAGCTGGCGAATGCGGAACCGCACGGCCTCCGCCGAATGGGCGTCCTGCCCTTCGGTCGCTGCGATGGAGGCGGTGAAGAAGTATTTCATTTCAAAAGTGCCGCGCGGCGTCGCGACGTATTTGTTGGAGGTCACGCGCGAAATAGTCGATTCATGCAGGCTCACGGCATCCGCGATCATCTTGAGGTTGAGCGGGCGCAGATGCTGCACACCGTGAACAAAGAACTCATCCTGCTGGCGCACGATTTCGGTCGCGACCTTGAGGATGGTCTTCGCCCGCTGGTCGAGGCTGCGGGTCAGCCAGTTGGCACTGGTCCAGGCCTCGTCGATGAACGATTTGTCTGCCGTATCCTTCATGCGGCCAAGGCGCACATAGTACGCCTTGTTGGCGATCACGCGGGGCAGTGCATCGCTGTTGAGCTCCACAGCCCAACCGCCATCGGGTGCATGGCGCACGAAGACATCGGGAATGACCGATTGTACGGTGGTGCTGGTGAAGGCGAGGCCGGGTTTGGGGTCGAGCGCGCGCAATTCGCTCACCATGTCGGCAAGGTCTTCCTCATCCACCTTGCAAAGGCGGCGCAGGCCGGGAAAATCCCGCTTTGCCAGCAGAGGGAGATGGGCCACCAGCGCCTGCATGGCCGGATCGTAGCGCTTGCGCTCAATGAGTTGCAAGGCCAGGCACTCGGCCAGTGACCGGGCACCCACGCCTGGCGGCTCGCAGGATTGCACCACGCCCAGCACCGCTTCCGCATCTTCGATATCCGCCCCAAGCCGCTCGGCGATGGCCGCCAGGCTTTCGCCAAGATACCCCGTGTCGTCGATGCTGGAAATGATGGCCCCCGCCAGCCCCCGGTCCCCGGGTGTCAGCAATTTGGGCATGGCCTGTTTTTCGAGATGGTCGTGCAACGAGATGTCCGCGCGCGCAATGTCCTCCCAGGAACCGTCTTCGCCGTCGAAACTGCCGCCCTTGCCCGCTGGGCCCATGTCACCGGCGCCGGGCAACGAAGGCCCGTCCAGGCTGGCGGAGGCAGTGGCTGTGAGAGGCGGCGCGTCGTCGGGAAAGGCGTTGGAAAGATCAGTGCCGATGTCGTTCTCGATGCGCCCGCGATCGGTTCCAAGCTCATCGGAGGCCCAGTCACCTTCCGCACGTGCGGCTGGCCCATCCATCATCTCGGGCGGCGTGACAGGCTCGTCGTCGGGGTTGGACACACGCTCCAGAAGGGGGTTGCGCTCCAACTCCTCGTCCACATAATCGGAGAGTTCGAGCGACGAGAGTTGCAGCAATTTGATCGCCTGCAGGAGCTGCGGCGTCATCACCAGTGATTGCGACTGGCGCAATTCGAGGCGGGGTCCGAAAGCCATCGATTCCTTGTCTCGTGATCCCTTGTCTCGTGATCCCTTGCCTGCAACCCGCAAGACGGGCTGCATCCTGCGTGTTAAGCATGCGGCATGTTCCTTGCATAGGTGTTAAAGTGGCTAGGCATTCGCGGGTTCGGCTGTGCTCAGCCCTTCAGGCCACACCATCTTGCCAGCCCATCAACATGCGACTAGGGTCCGGCGTCCTTTGGAGCCTCTTCATTTGCTCGATCCCGTGCGTAAACCTTCAGCCGCTCAGGTCATGCCCAAGCGGGACACGGACCTCGAGGACGAGGCCCGCTTTCTCAAGTCCTGGTTCGAGAATCCGTTGAAAACCGGGGCTGTCGCGCCATCGGGCAAAGCGTTGGCGAGCCGCATGGCTTCCATGGTCGATCCGGTGATCCCAGGTCCGGTGGTGGAGTTGGGCCCGGGTACAGGGCCTGTGACGCAGGCGCTATTGGCACGCGGCGTGCCAGCCGAGCGGTTGTATGTCGTTGAATACAGCAAGGATTTCGCCAAACTGCTCCGCACGCGTTTTCCTGGCGTCACTGTGATCGAGGGCGATGCCTATGACCTGCACGGCTCGCTGGATGGCCGACTGAACGGCCCTGTTGCGGCCATGGTCTCGAGCCTGCCCATGCTGACCCGGCCTGAGCGCCAGCGGCTGCAATTGCTGCGCACGGCCTTCGACATGATGTTGCCGGGCAGCCCTTTCGTGCAGTTCACGTACATGAATGCCTCGCCGGTGCCGCTCGTGGGCGGATTTGACGCCGGCGTCTCACGCCGCATCTGGAAGAACCTGCCGCCCGCCCGCGTCTGGACCTATCGCCGCCCGACCGTGTGAGCTGTAACGGCTCGCATCCTCGCCGTAATGGCTGATGTAGCGGGGGTGGATCTGCGCAACGGGCAACACGATCAGCACGTCGGTGGTGCCGAACTGGTGATCGATGACAGCGCCTTCGCCGATCTTTGCGCCGACCCGCAGGTAGCCCTTGATCAGCGGGGGCAACGCCGCCAGCGCCTTGCGGGAATCGACAGCCTCGACGCGCAGGCGCTCCATCGAGACATGCCGGTGGCGCAGCGCACGCGCATGCCATGCTCCCTCGGCCTTGGCATGGTGATGCAGGAACGAGAGCTCAAGCCCCAGCCTGTCAGGGTCCGTGCCCTCAAGGCTGGCGCAACCGAACAGCACGTCGATGCGGTGGTGCAGCACGTAGGTCCAGATGCCGTGCCAGAGCAGGTCCAGCGTTTTTTTCGTGCGATACGGCGGCAGCACGCAGGAGCGGCCGAGTTCCAGAAAACGCGCGCCGGGGTGGCGGTCAATCAGCGCATCGATGGCAAACTCGCTTGAGGTGTAGAATCCGAAATGCGCATCCGCCACGTCCTGGCGCAGCAGGCGGTAGGTGCCAACGACTTTGGGGCGGCGGCGGCCAATGGGCCCCACCATGCGGTCGTGATCGACCACCAGCAGATGGTCGCAGACATAGTCGAATGCATCCTTGTCGCGCCTCGTGAGACGCAACGCAGCAGCCGGCACCGCTGACATTTCCTCATAGAATACTTTGTAGCGCAGGCGCTGTGCGCGCCGAATTTCGCGCCGCGTCACCGCCAGGCGCACCTCCAGTTGGCCAATGCGCCCGAGAGACAAGGCCAGCCCCCGCGTGTCGCGCACGACATCGTCGGCACCCGGCAGCAGATCCGCCCCCGCGATCAGCGCATGCGGCAGGGGATTAAACCCGCTGATCACCCTGCGCATTTCATGCATGTTGCCGATGGACATGGGGCTTCCAGAATCAAAGACAGGATTGATATGGCAGGCAAAACACAATCCATCGACAGAATTGTGACGATGGGCCTGCCGCTCAGGCGGCCCGCAGCGCCAACGCGCGCCTGGCGGCGGCCTGGTGCAGCACATCTGCCAGATCGACCGGTTTGACAGGCTTGGGCAGAAAGGCATCAAAGCCTGATGCCAGGCACGCGGCGCGGTCTTCGGCAAACGCATTGGCCGTGACCGCTGCCAGAATCAATGGCGGAAGATTGGCCGCCCGTTCGTGCGCGCGCAGGGCTTCCGCCACCAGCCGCCCATCACGCCCGGGCATGCGCAGATCCAGCAGCGCCAGGTCAAAACTGTGCTCGTTCAGCAGGCAGGTGAGCGCAGCCTCGCCGTCCGTGACATGGAGAATGGTTGCACCCTGCTTTTCAAGCAGGCGTTGCATGAGCAAGGCATTGACCGGGTTGTCCTCGGCCAGCAGCACATGCAGCTTGGGCAGATGGCCTGCCGGCATGATCGCCTGTGCCACAGATACGCCCGCGCTGTGCTGTGCATCCAGAGCCGTGAGACGCGCATACAGGGAGCGGGCCCGCACGGGTTTGACCAGATAACCGTCGAATCCGGCCTCGGTGGGAGAGCCCATGGAGCGCCGCTCATAAGGCGAGAGCAGCACGAGCCTTTGACCCGCCCCTCGAAGCTTGGCGCGCTGGCCGAGGGCACGGGCGTCTTCCGGACCAAAGCTGCCATCCACCAAGACGATGTCGTATCGTTGCTGCGCCAGATGCGCCTCCGCCTCGCTCAAGGTGCGGCTGAGTGTGATTTGGGCACCGCGCTCGGTAAGGCGCGCTGCCAGATGCGGACCTTCAAATGGCCCCGGAGTGGCAATCAGCACACGTTGGCCGTTCAAATCAAGCGCGGGCGGTGCATCGGGCGCTCCACCCGTCGCCAGGCGCAGTGGCAGATGCAGCGTGAAGGTCGCCCCCGCACCGGGTGAACTTTGCACGGTGATCCCGCCGCCCATCTGTTCAGCCAGGCGCCGCGAGATGGCAAGGCCTAGACCTGTGCCTTCCGCTTGCTGGCGGCCAGAGCCATCGGCCTGCTCGAAATCCGCGAAGATCGCCTCCAGCCGGTTGGCGGGAATGCCCGGACCTGTGTCGGAAATGGAGAAGGCGAGCGTGGTGCTATCGGCAGTCAGGCCGATGCCCACGCCGCCGTCCTGTGTAAACTTCACGGCATTGCCCGCTAGATTGAGCAAAATCTGGCGAATGCGCGCGCCGTCGCCCACGACCATGCGCGGTGTCAGCGGATCGATGGACAGCGCCAGTTCGATCCCCTTGCCTTGCGCGCGCGGGGCCAGCAGTTCGATCACGCCTTCCGCCATCTGGTGGAGATCGAAGGATTCGGCAGAAAGATCGACCTTGCCCGCCTCGATGCGCGAGAAATCCAGGATTTCGTCGATCAGCGACAGCAGCGCCTCACCTGAGGTCTTGATGGCGCTGACATAGGTCGTCTGCTCGGGCTCAAGAGGGGTGTCGAGCAGCAGGTCGGCCATGCCCAGCACGCCATTGAGGGGGGTGCGCACCTCATGGCTCACAGTGGCGAGAAAGCGGGACTTGGCCTCGTTCGCGGCTTCGGCGCGCCGCCGGTCCGTAATGTCGCGTCCCACGCAGTAGGTCTCCACAATCCGCCCTTCGCGGTCACGGACGGGCATCTGCATCCAACTGATCCAGCGCTCGCCCTGATGTGTGCCGATGCGCTGGTCATAACGGCCGTGGGCATCCCCATCGAGCGGGGCCTCACGCGGCGCGGAGAAATCGAAATTGGTTCCGATGAGCGCTTCGGGGGATGCGCCCGCCAGTTTCGCATACGCCGCGCTGGTCTGTGTGATGTGCCCTGTGCTGTCGCGCCGCACCACGAGATCGCCCTGGGTCTCGATCAATGCGGCCTGGCGCGCCTGCACTTCGGTCATGTGGAAAATGCGGTCAGCCAACGCCTCTGCCTCCATCTCAGCGGCATCTGCGCGCGCCTGTGCCTCGAGCACATCGCGCAGCAGCCATACGGCCACAATCGCCGTGAGCCCAGCCACGGCGGTCATGATGTAAGCCAGCAGGGAGAAGTCGAAGTGCATCCACATGTCCAGCGCCGCATATTTGCGACATCAGCTTTGCGCAGGAGGTGTTGAAGATTCGTGCAGGGTGTGTGGCACCAGCGCCACACAAAGGCGTTCGACGGCGCATCGGCGCCGGGATTCAGGCGTGAGGGTTTCCCGCAGGTTAAACCTTCCGCAGGTTAAGCCTATCGCAGGTCAAACCTTCCGCAGGTTAAGCTCAGCTCGCCAGCGCTTCCTTTTGCTTGCTGAAGCGCTTGCGGTCGTTGGCATCGAGATAGGTCTTGCGGATGCGGATGGACTTCGGTGTCACTTCCACCAGTTCGTCGTCCTGGATCCAGGCCAGCGCCTTTTCAAGCGTCATGCGGATGGGCGGGGTGAGGCGCACGGCCTCGTCCTTGCCGGCCGCACGCACGTTGGTGAGCTTCTTGCCCTTGAGGATGTTCACTTCCAGATCATTGTCGCGGTTGTGGATGCCGATGATCATGCCCTGATAGACCTTCCAGCCCGGCTCGATCATCATGGCGCCACGGTCTTCCAGGTTCCACATGGCATAGGCCACGGCTTCGCCCGCATCGTTGGAAATCAGCACACCGTTGTTGCGACCCGCCAACTCGCCCTTGTAGGGCTCATAGGCGTGAAACAGGCGGTTCATCACGGCGGTGCCGCGCGTGTCGGTCATCAATTCCGATTGGTAGCCGATCAGGCCGCGTGTAGGCGCGTTGAACACCATGCGCAGGCGGTTGCCGCCCGAGGGCCGCATTTCCAGCATTTCTGCCTTGCGCTCGGACATCTTCTGCACGACGACGCCGGAGTATTCCTCATCCACGTCGATCAGCACCTCTTCGATGGGCTCCAGCATCTGGCCGGTAGCCTCGTCCTTCTTCATGACGACGCGCGGGCGCGACATGGCCAGCTCGAAGCCTACGCGGCGCATGGTCTCGATCAGGATGGCCAGCTGCAATTCCCCGCGACCCGAGACGAAGAAGCTGTCCTTTTCGGTGCTTTCCTCGATTTTCAGCGTGACGTTGCCTTCCGCTTCCTTGAACAGGCGGTCGCGGATGACGCGGCTGGTCACTTTGTCACCTTCGGTGCCTGCCAGCGGGCTGTCATTGACGATGAAGCTCATGGTCACGGTGGGTGGGTCGATCGGCTGGGCCGTCATCGCCTCGTTGATTTCGGGCGCACAGAAGGTGTCGGCCACCGAACCCTTGGACAGGCCGGCAATCGCCACGATATCGCCGGCCACCGCCTCTTCGATGGGCTGACGCTCCACGCCGCGGAAGGCGAGGATTTTCGAAATGCGGCCGTTCTCGACGAGCGTGCCGTCCTGTGCCAGCACCTTGACGGTCTGGTTGGGCTTGAGCGTGCCTGACGTCACGCGGCCCGTGATCATGCGGCCCAGAAACGGGTTGGCTTCCAGCAGCGTGCCGATCATGCGGAAAGCGCCGGGTTCGGTCTTGGCCAGCGGCACATGTTTGAGCACGAGATCGAACAGCGGTGCGAGGCCATCTTCCTTGGGGCCTTCGGCGGCCACGTTCATCCAGCCGTCGCGGCCTGAACCGTAGAGGATCGGAAAGTCGAGCTGGTCGTCGTTGGCGTCCAGAGCTGCGAACATGTCGAAGACTTCATTGATGACTTCCACGTGGCGCGCATCGGGGCGGTCCACCTTGTTGATGGCGACGATGGGGCGCAGGCCCAGCTTCAATGCCTTGCCGACCACGAACTTGGTTTGCGGCATGGGGCCTTCGGCGGCATCCACCAGCACGATGGCGCTGTCCACCATGTTGAGAATGCGCTCCACCTCGCCGCCAAAGTCGGCGTGGCCCGGTGTGTCGACGATGTTGATGCGCGTGCCCTTCCATTCCACGGAGGTGCACTTGGCCATGATGGTGATGCCGCGCTCTTTTTCCAGATCGTTGGAATCCATCACGCGCTCGATGATGCGCGCGTTCTCACGGAACGAACCCGACTGCGCGAGCAGCTTGTCTACCAGCGTCGTCTTGCCGTGGTCAACGTGAGCAATGATGGCGATGTTGCGGATTTCCATCTGGATATGTCCTGAAACGGGGGTGCCTATAAAGACCGAGAGCGATCGACGGTGAATCCGTGGATCGCTCGATTGTGCGGCGCGATATCACGGTTGACGCGGGCGGGCAACTCAAGAGCGCGGATAGCAGGTGTGAAGGTGCGTCATATCAAAACGCCACGAGGATTTTTCCGAACACCTTGCGGCTCTCCAGCCGCTCCACGCCCTGCTCCAGATCGGCCACGGGATAAATCGTGTCGATGACCGGAGTGATGCCCGCCGCCATCTTGGCGAGACTCTGGCTCATGTTCTCGATGCGGCAGCCGAAAGAGCCGAAGATGCGGTACTGTTGCTGAAACAGCTGCATCAGATTCATGGTGGTGGTCACGCCCGAGGTGGACCCACAGGTCACGAGGCGTCCGCCCTTTTTCATCGACAGCAGCGAGCCGTTCCACGTCTCGGCGCCCACGTGCTCGAACACGACGTCCACGCCGATCTTGCCGAGATTCTTCTTGGTCCACTGGCGCACTTCGCCCTCAAATCGCTCGGTGCGGTAATTGATGACGTGATCTGCACCCAAAGCCTTGGCTTTGATGCCCTTCTCGTCGTCTCCCACCGTGGCGATGACGGTGCAGCCGATGTCTTTGGCCATCTTGATCGCCACCGTGCCGATGCCCGAGCCGCCCGCATGGACCAGCAGCGTTTCGCCCGGCAGCAGCTTGGCGTTGTCGAACAGCATGTGCTGGGTGGTGCCAAAGGCGATGCCCGTGCAGGCGGCGTTAGCGGCTGAGACATCCGCAGGCGCTTTCACCACGAGGCGCGCGGGCATGTTGAGAAACTCCCGCGCAAAGCCGTGGATGTGGAAGCCATAGACGCCCTTCACATCTTCGCAGAGGTTGTCCACGCCCGCCTTGCAGTGCTTGCATGCACCGCAGGTGAGCGCCCCGTACATGGTGACCAGATCACCCGGTTTGAAGCCTGTGACGCCTTTTCCGACGGCTGCGATGGTGCCCGAGCCCTCCGCCCCGACGACCAGGGGCAGCAGGCGTTTGGCAAAGGCCATGCCGTGAAAGCCCCAGAGATCGAAGTGGTTGAGCGCCACATGCCCCACGCGAATCTGCACTTCGCCTGGCGCGGGCGGTGCGGGATTGTCCATCTCGACCAATCGAAGATCACGGTCGCCAAAGAGCTGAAGCGCGCGCATGGGGGGCCTTTGCAATGGGATTCAAGAAGCGCCGCTCTAGACCAAAGCAGGAGGCAGAACCAGCCCCTGCGGGAACAGGCCGCCCCGCTGTTAAGGCTCCGTCAGCCATTGCGGGCGTAAGGTGAAGCAACTCTTTCACAGGCCTCATAAATCCATGACTGACGCGCTTGCCGCCATTACCCGCCCGGCCCACCAGCCCGCCGAGCCCATCGATCAGCCGCGCCTGGTGGCGATCGTCGCGATGCTGGATACGATTGTGGCCTTCGTGGCGGCTCTCATGGCCAGTGCGCTGTTGCCGCTGTCCCAGCAGGAGGCGATGTTCTCGCCGCTTGTGCTGGGGTTGGCGCTCTCGGGTGCGGTGGTCTTCGCCTCCCAGCGCGCGTGGTCCTACACGGTGCAGGCCCTCGGCCAACCCGTGAAACAGGTGGCGCGCGGTGTTGCGGCCCTGGTGGCCGTGGCGGGAAGCTTAGCTGCGCTGCTGTATCTCACGGGTTCCGATGCGCTGGTTCCGGCGCCCTTTCTGCTGGCATGGCTGGGCCTCACCTTGGCGATGGTGGGGCTCGCGCGTATCGTGACGGGCGTGCTGATCCGCCGCTGGACACGGCAGGGCCGTCTCGTGCGCCGCGCCGTCATCGTGGGCGGTGGTCGCCCGGCGGAGGAACTGATCGCGCAACTCCGGCGCTCGGCGCAATCTGCCATCAAGGTCTGCGGTGTGTTCGATGACCGGGGGACGGACCGCTCGGCACAGCCGGTGGATCGGTATCGTGTACTGGGCACCTTCGATGAAATGGCAGCGTTCTGCCGCGCCGAACAGGTCGATCTGATCATCGTGACGCTGCCCTCGACGGCGGAAGACCGCATCCTGGCACTCCTGAAAAAACTCTGGGTGCTGCCCATCGACATTCGCATCAGCGCGCACCAGAGCAAGCTGCGCCTGCGCCCGCGCGCCTACAGTTACATTGGGGATGTGCCGTTTCTGGCGGTGTTCGACAAGCCGCTCTCCGACTGGAGCTGGGCGTTGAAAGAAATCGAAGACCGGGTAATCGCGGCGCTCGCCATCGTGCTGCTCTCCCCCCTCATGCTCGCCGTGGCCCTGGCTGTGCGGTTCACCTCGAAGGGACCTGTGCTGTTCAAGCAAAAGCGTCATGGCTTCAACAACCAGCTGGTGGAGGTCTACAAATTCCGCTCGATGTTCACCGAGCTGTCGGATGCGTCGGCCTCCAAGCTCGTCACCAAGGATGACCCACGCGTCACGCCGGTGGGCCGCTTCATCCGCCGGGCCTCGCTCGATGAATTGCCGCAACTCTTCAACGTCCTCAAAGGCGAGTTGTCCTTGGTTGGCCCGCGCCCCCATGCCACGCAGGCGAAGGCCGGCACGCGCATCTACAACGAGGTGATGGACAGCTACTATGCCCGCCACCGCATGAAGCCGGGCATCACCGGACTGGCGCAGATCAACGGCTGGCGCGGCGAGACAGACACGGAGGAAAAACTCCAGCGCCGCGTGGAGTATGACCTTCAGTACATCGACACCTGGTCGATCTGGATGGACCTTTACATCCTTGCCATGACGCCGGTGTCGCTGCTCAACACCAAGCAAGCCTATTGAGCATGGCGCGAATAAGGGAGAACCGGGTTATTCGAAAAAGACATGCTCCAGCCTGTGAGCTCTGACATGCTGATCGCGCCGGATGTTCAGGCGGCGGTGGCCAACTGGTTGAGCCATCTCTCCGCCGAGCGACGGCTTTCACCCCTCACATTGGAAGCTTATGCCCGCGACACGCGGCAGTTCCTCTGCTTCCTGGCGCAGTACCACGGGGGCGCGCCGGTTCTGGGACAACTGGCTGATCTCAAGCCTTCGGACATCCGTGCCTTCATGGCGGAGCGGCGCAAGGGATCTGGCCTTCACAGGGGCGTCGAAAGCCGCACGCTGATGCGTCAGCTCGCGGCCATGCGGGCCTTCTTCCGCTTTCTGGAGCGCGAGGGGCTGGGCAAGGCCTCGGCCTTCTCCGCCATTCGCAGCCCGCGGGTGCAGCGTGGATTGCCCAAGCCCTTGCCACCGTTGTCAGCTATTGCTGTGACGGATGCCGGCCAGCGCGCGGGAGAAGCGCGCGAGCCCTGGGTGCTGGCGCGCGATGCAGCGGTGCTGGCGCTGCTCTATGGTTCGGGCCTGCGCATCGGCGAGGCCTTGTCCCTGTTGCGCCGGGAGGCCCCTGTGGCGGGACAAACCCTCACCGTGACAGGCAAGGGCCGCAATACACGCGGCGTGCCCGTGCTGCCGCAGGTGGTCGCACAGATCGCGGATTACATCCGCCAATGCCCCTATGCCCTGCCACCAGAAGGTCCGCTGTTCGTGGGGGCGAGGGGCGGGCCGCTCAGCCCGCGCATCGTGCAATTGGCCATGGAGCGCCTGCGCGGCGCGCTTGGTTTGCCCGATACAGCCACGCCCCATGCGTTGCGGCACTCCTTTGCCACGCATCTTCTGGCACGGGGCGGTGATCTGCGCTCGATTCAAGAGCTGCTCGGCCATGCCTCGCTCTCCACCACGCAGATGTATACCGCGGTGGACATGCAGCATCTCATGGCAAGCTACCGCGCCGCACACCCCAGAGCTTGACAAATACGCGCTTGACAAAGCGCGCGCCTGACACGCGCTTGAAACGGCACCAAAAAGCCCTGGCTGCAAGAGCCAGGGCTGCAAGGTCTTCCAGATGCGCGCTTCGGTCAGAAGCGGTAGTTCACGCCCGCGCGCAGCACGCTGGCGTCGATGCCGGTTTTCGAACCGGCGCCCAACCCTGGGATGACGAAGGAACTCTGGCTGCCCAGCGGCATGTAGAGATACTCGGCCTTCGCGGAAATGTTGTTGGTGAAGCCATACTCCAGGCCGGCGCCGACCGCATAGCCGTGATGCGTGTTGTTGTTGCTGAAGGCGCCGCTTTCGAGTGAGCTGAAGCCCACTGCGTAACCGCCCGTTGCGTAAATCAGGGCACGGTCGAAGGCGACGCCCAGACGGCCGCGCAATGTGCCATAGCTCGTCAGGTCGCCTCTCACCTGATTGAAACCAAAGGTGTTGCCGCGGCCACCGAAGCCTGAATAGTTGTAGTCGCCTTCAAGACCGACCACGATCTGACCGATCTGGTAATTGTAGCCAGCGGTGCCGCCAACCGACAGGCCAGCCCTGCTGTCGATGAAGCTTCCCGATTTGGTGAAGTCACCCCATACGGCGCCAGCAGAGGCACCAAGATAGAAGCCCGTCCAGGTGAAAACGGGCGGCGCGTAGAACTGTTGCTGCTGGGGCGCGCGGCGGCCAGGAATGTCAGCAGCCAGCGCAGGGGCGGCGAGAGCGCCCAGCGCGACGGGCAATGCAAGTGCAAAAAGCAGGCGGTTCATCGTGTATCTCCATCTGGAATGCAGCAGCGTGATCGCCTGCAAAGGTCGATCCGCGCCGTCGGTTGTTGTTTGCTCAACCAAACGGAAATTATATCCGCCGGTTTTGTCAGCCCTGTTATCAATAGCGCAACCTTAACCGGTTCTCACCTGAAACCCCTGTTTTCGCTTAATGAATCGTTACCGATCTGGACGGCGAGCTGAGGCCCCTTGATGGTGTGCCCGCTGCGTGCCACTGACTGGCGCGCCATGGTCGATCTTTCCATTTTCATCATTGCCAAGAACGAAGCGGACCGCATCGGCCGCACGCTCGACGCCGTGCGGGGCCTGTCCGACGATATCGTCGTGGTGGATTCAGGCTCCACCGACGACACCCAGAAGGTCTCTGCGGAACTTGGCGCACGGGTCATCTACAACCCCTGGCCGGGGTATGGCCCGCAGAAGCGGTTTGCGGAGGACCAGTGCAAGCACCTGTGGCTGCTGAACATCGATGCGGATGAAGTTGTGCCCGAGGCATTGGCTGAAGAAATCCGCGCGGTGCTCAGCGCAGAGCCCAAGGTGGATGGCTTCGAAATCCGCATTGCCGAGATTTTTCCCGGCGAAGCGGAGCCGCATCCGCTGGCTTATGCGCTCAGCCCCGTGCGCCTGTACCGCAAGGATCGCGGCCGCTACGTGGACAGCCTCGTCCATGACCGCGTGGCCTTTGCGCCGGATGCCACGTTCCAGCGCTTGCGCGGCACCATCCACCATTTTTCCGTGCGCTCCATCGGTGACCAGATGGCCAAGCTCAACGCGTACACCACGCAGCAGGCCGAAGACCTGGCCCAGCGCGGCGACAGCGTGCCGACCTGGCGGCTGTTCGTTGAATTTCCCGTCTCGTTCTTCAAGGCCTATGTCATGCGCCGTCATGCGGTGCGCGGGGTTTATGGTTTCATGACATCCATGAACTACGCCTTCTATCGCTGGCTGCGCGTTGCCAAGGATGTGGAGCGCCGCAAGGTGAACAAACAGAAGGACAGGCCATGAACCGCGATGTTGCACTGGTCACCGGCGGGGCCAAGCGCATCGGTGCCGTGATCGTGCGATCGCTGGTGGAGGCAGGTTATGCGGTCGTCATCCATTGCCATGCGTCACGCGACGATGCCGAGGCACTGGCTGCCTGCATCACTGGGAATGGCGGCGCGGCCGCGGTCGTCAGCGCAGACCTCGTTGACCCCGAAGCCGTGGCGGGGCTGATCGCCGCCGCCAGCTTGCCGTTTGGTCCGGTGTCGCTGCTCGTCAACAATGCCTCGCTCTATCTCGACGACACGTTGCAGACCTTCGACGTGCCGACGTGGAACCGGCAGTTCTCCGTCAACATCCGCGCGCCGTCGATGCTGGCGCGGGAGATGGCGGCGGCCCTGCCCGCAGAACGGGAGGGCGCGGTCGTCAACATCATCGACCAGCGCGTGCGCAAGCTCACACCCGAGCGCTATTCCTACACCCTCAGCAAGGCGGCGCTGCTGGCGGCCACCGTGACCATGGCGCAGGCGCTGGCCCCGCGCATCCGCGTCAACGGCGTGGGTCCGGGGCCGACGGCGGCCAACGCGCATGACGGGATGGATGGCTTCAACCGGGAGGCCGCCGGCACGCCTCTTGGTCTGCCCGTTGCGCCTCAGGCCGTGGCGGATGCCGTGCTCTACCTCGCCCGCGCGCGTCACGTGACGGGGCAGATGATCGCGGTGGACAGCGGCCAGCACATCGGCTGGCGCACGCCCGATATCGTGACGTAGGCCGTGAACTCATAAAAAGAGGGGCATTTGATGGGTTTCAGGGTCAAAAATGACCGCAAGCGGCGCGCCGCCTTGACGTCCGTCAAGGAAAGGGCCGGTTGCGAGGCAGTTTTGCCCCTCAAGCCCACCGCAGGCGCGGTGAATGTGGGCCATCTTTGGCCGCCTGATCCTTGCAAACCGGACGGTTGACGGCGGATCAGCCAACAAAACTTGGTCTTCCCATTCTCTCGCGTCAAATATCCCTCCTTTTATGAGTTCACGGCCTAATCTCCCACATCAAAGCGCACGCCCTGCGCCAGCGGCAGCGCCGTGCCGTAGTTGATGGTGTTGGTGGCGCGCCGCATATAGGCTTTCCAGCTGTCCGAGCCGGACTCGCGCCCGCCGCCGGTTTCCTTCTCGCCGCCGAAGGCCCCGCCAATTTCCGCGCCCGATGGTCCGATGTTGACGTTGGCGATGCCGCAATCGGACCCTGCCGCTGACAGAAACATCTCGGCTTCTCGCAAGTTGAGCGTGAAGATGGAGGAGGCCAACCCCGCGCCGACGGCGTTTTGCAACGCAATGGCTTCGCTCAACTCCGTGTAACGCAGCACATACAGGATGGGCGCGAAGGTTTCCTGCAGCACCGGGCCGTCGTGCTTTGGCAGTTCCACCAGGGCAGGCGCGACATAGAAGGCCTCAGGGTTCTGCGCTTCCGCCACGCGCGCGCCGCCGGTCACCAGGCCGCCCATGCGCCGCGCGGCGAACAGGGCTTTCTGCATGGCTTCAAAGGCCTGCCCGTCGATCAGCGGACCGATCAACGTGCCCTCCTTGCGCGGATCGCCGATTGCGACGGCGCCATAGACCTTGCGCAGCCGCGCGATGATGTCATCCGCAATGCTGGAGTGGACGAACAGCCGCCGCAGCGTGGTGCAACGCTGCCCCGCCGTGCCCATCGCGGAAAACGCGATGGCGCGGACCGCCTGATCGAGATCGGCCGAGGGACACAGGATGGCCGCGTTGTTGCCGCCCAGCTCCAGCAGGCTGCGGGCAAAACGTGCTGCGAGTTTGGGCGCAACGGCGCGGCCCATGGCTGTGGAGCCCGTGGCCGACACCAGCGCCACGCGCGGATCGTCCACCAGTGTTGCGCCCAGCGCCGGGCCGCCCATGAGCAGTTCCGCGAGGCCTTCCGGCGCGCCTTCGAACCGCTTGGCCGCTTTGGCGAACACGCCCTGCACGGCGAGCGCTGTCAGCGGGGTTTTCTCGGAGGGTTTCCAGACCACCGGATTGCCGCAGACCAGCGCCAGTGCGGCATTCCACGCCCAGACCGCCACGGGAAAGTTGAAGGCGGTGATGATGCCGCAGACGCCCAGCGGATGCCATTGCTCCATCATGCGGTGGTCGGGGCGCTCGGTGGCGATGGTGAGGCCATGGAGCTGGCGCGACAGACCCACCGCAAAGTCGCAGATGTCGATCATCTCCTGAACCTCGCCGAGGCCCTCGGAGAGGATCTTGCCCGCCTCCAGCGTCACGAGACGTCCCAGATCGCTCTTGGCCGCGCGCAGTTCCTCGCCCAGCAGGCGCACCAATTCGCCGCGCCGGGGAGCGGGCACCTGCCGCCAGATGACAAAAGCCGCCTGCGCGCGGGTGATGGCGGCATTAGCATCCTCCAGGCTGGTCTGCGCCACCTCGGCCACACGCTCGCCCGTCAGCGGGGAGCGGGCCACCAGCCCGCCCTCCTTGACGAAAGCGCCCTTGGGCACGCCCAGGCGTTTTAGCAGGGCCAGCGTTTCCTTCGCTGTGGCGGGAATCGGGCGGAGACGGGACGGTTTGCGCATGGTCACCAAATAAGACTTTTCGTGCCGCTTCGCCAACCGCTATTGGTGACATGCGCGGAGATGCCAGACGTGGATTTTGATGTGGTGATCGCAGGCGGTGCGGTGACGGGTTCTTCCATCGCCTGCCATCTGGCCGAACGATCGGCAGGGCGCGTCCGCGTGCTGGTGGTGGAGCCTGACCCGAGCTATCAGCGCTCCGCCTCGGCGCTTTCGGCAGGCTCGATCCGCCAGCAGTTTTCGAGCGCCGTCAACATCGACATCTCGCTGCACGGCATCGATTTTCTGCGCACCATCGGCGCGCGGCTGGCGGTTGGCGACGCGCGCCCGGATGTGGGCCTGCATGAGGGCGGCTATCTCTACCTCGCCGGGGCCGCTGGCAGCCCCGTGATGCGCGAAAACAACGCCGTACAGCGTGCGCGCGGCGCGAACATCGCGCTGCTCGGACCGGCGGCGCTGCGCGCGCAGTTTCCATGGCTCGCCTGCGATAATCTCAGCCTCGCCAGCTTTGGCACCAGCGGCGAGGGCTGGTTCGATGGCTACGGCCTGATGATGGCGTTTCGCGCGAAGGCCCGCGCGCTGGGCGTGGCCTACAAGCAGGCCCGCGTGCTGGATGTGGAGCAGAGCGGCGGGCGTATCAGCGCGGCGCTTCTGGACACGGGGGAACGCATCGCCTGCGGCGCGCTGGTCAACGCGGCGGGCGCTTATGGGGCGCGTCAGCTTGCGGGGCTGATGGGCTTTGCCATCCCGGTCCACGCCAAGAAACGCTGCGTGTTTGCCTTCACCTGCCGGGAAAAACTGCCGCGTTTTCCTCTGCTGATCGACACGTCAGGCGTGTGGGTGCGGCCCGAAGGCGCGGGGTATATCGCGGGCTATTCTCCCGCTGATCTCGATGCCACAGATCACGGGGACCTCGATGTGGAGTGGGCCTTGTTCGAACAGGTGATCTGGCCCGCGCTGGCCTTGCGGGTGCCCGCCTTCGAGGCGATCAGGCCGGGCCGGGCCTGGGCCGGGCCGTATGACATGAACCTCTTTGATCACAATGCGCTGGTGGGCCGGGTGCCCGGCACAGCCAACGGCTATCTCGCGGCCGGATTTTCAGGCCACGGGCTCCAGCAAGCGCCAGCCGTGGGCCGCGGCCTGGCAGAGCTGATCCTCAAGGGGCGGTATGAGACCCTGGACCTCACGCCGCTTGACTGTGCCCGGCTGCCGGAGGGCCGACCCTTGCTTGAGCGCAACGTCATCTAACCGCCTATCCGTCCTTTCACGACTTGTTCAGCCGGCGCAATGTCATATGCTTGTCATGTCCGGCTCGGCGGATGGGAGGGCTGGACCCGTGGTGGACATCGGCGTCCCCAAGGTTGGGATCATCGCACCGCTGCCTGCGGTGTCCGGAAGACTGTCCCGATACCTCTCCTGGACGCTCGCGGTCGCCGCACATGGGCTGATGGGCGTGTTTTTCTGGCGCAATGAATGGCCGATCGGCAATTTCATCTTCGCATTCGCCACAACGGCTTCGCTCACCGCCGTGCTCACCGTGCTGTCGGGCCGCGTGCTTTTCGCCACACTGATCGCCGGTGCGCAGGTCGTGATTGTTTCGATCGCGGCTGTGGTGAAGCTCCAGTTCATGGACATGCTGGTGCATGCGTATGATCTGTTCTTCTATTTTCGCTCGCTGTCGACCGTGGCGTTTCTGGCGCGGGAATATCCGCTTTACACGTTCGGGTTGTTCGGGTGCCTTGCGGTCACTCTGCTTCTGGGCGCGCTGCTGTGGTGGCTGGACGGGGCGCGCGTGAGCCGCTGGAAAGCTCTGGGTGCGGCACTGCTGCTGGCTGGCCTGGCGATGGCAGGACAGGATTCCACGGGCCAGCGCCGGCATATGCATCTCTATTATCCCGAGCGGTTTCTGTCGACCTATTACGGCTCGTGGCCCGAAACGCTGGAGACGCTCTGGCGCGGGCAGATGATCGAGGCCGCCGCCAAGGCGCCCGGGCTGGCGTTCGCCGGTGTCGGCACCTGCGCAACGCCGCACAAGAAGCCCCATGTCATTCTCATCCATCAGGAAAGCATGGTGCCGCCCTCGCATTTCCGCGAGCTGGAGTACGACAAGGCGGTGCTGCCCTTTTTCCAATCCTTCGATGGCAGCCTGCGCAAGCTGCGGGTGGAGACCTACGGCGGCGCTTCCTGGTTGACGGAATTTTCCGTGCTGGCGGGCGTCTCGACCTATTCCTTCGGCACCATGCGCCAGTTCGTGCAGGCCTTCATGGAGGGCCGGGTGCGCGAGACCGTTCCACAGGTCATGGAGGCTTGCGGCTACCGCAACGTGCTGTTCTATCCCATGATGAAGAACTTCGTGTCCAACGCGCGGTTCTATGAATCCATCGGGTTGAAAGAGATCTTCGACCAGAAGGCGCAAGGCGCGGCCAGCACTACGGAGCGGGACCGTTTCTACTACGCCAATGCGCTCGCGGAGGTGGAACGCCACCTCAGATCAAGCGACAAACCGCTGTTTACCTTCATCCAGACCATGTCCGGCCACTGGCCCTACGACGTGAGATATTTCCCCGAGGTGGAGGCCCGTGGCGGCGGGCCGAACACGCATCCCGAACTTGGCGAATACCTGCGCCGGGTGTCGATCGCGGCGGGCGATTACGCCTGGCTGCGCGCCGAATTGAAGCGGCGTTTCCCGAGCGAAAGCTTCGTCATCGTTAATTACGGCGATCACCAACCCAGCGCGACGCGCATGCTGCTGGGCATCGGCGAGACAACCGAGGTGGAGGACGTGAAGCTCAAAGCCGAAGGCCCGGGTTTCCTCACTTATTATTCCGTCGAGACACAGAACTGGCGTGCGCCCGCGCTGAGCAATGTGCCGGTGATGGATGTGCCGTATCTGGGGCTGGCCCTGCTGGAGGCGGCGCGCCTGCCATTGCCCGATGCCTACAAGGAGCGCAAGCGACTGATGGCCGAGTGCCAGGGGCGCTATCACAGCTGTGCGGATGAGGGCGCCATCATGGCTTTTCACCGCAGGCTCATCGATTCCGGCCTTATGGACGCGCGCTGAGGGTCAGCGCGGGGCGAGCCGCACTGCGCCGTCGAGGCGGATCGACTCGCCGTTGAGCATGTCGTTGTCGATGATGGCCGCCACGAGGCGCGCGTAATCGGACGGCGCACCGAGCCGTGAGGGGAAAGGCACGCTGGCTGCCAGCGTGGTCTTGAAGGCCTCGTCCAACCCGTCGAACATGGGTGTGTTGAACAGCCCCGGCAGGATGGTGCAGATGCGGATGCCATATTGCGCCATGTCGCGGGCCAGCGGCAGTGTCATGCCCTTGACCCCCGCTTTGGAGGCCGCATAGGCCGCCTGGCCCACCTGTCCATCCTCGGCGGCGATGGAAGCGGTGCAGATCACCACGCCGCGCTGGCCATCGGCATCGATGGGCGCAAGACTCGCCATGCCCACGGCGGATTTGGCCGTGACGAGAAACGTGCCGATGAGATTGATGCTGATCACCTTGGCGAAATGCGCGAGATCATGGGCCACCAGCGCGCCGGTTTCGCGGTTCTTCGAGATCATGCGCCGGCCGGGCGCAATGCCTGCGCAATTGGCGAGAATGCGCTCCTGCCCCTGCTCCGCGCGCGCGTTCGCCAATGCGGCGTCCACCGAGGCTTCACTCGTGACATCACAAGGCACGAACAACGCGCCGATTTCGCTGGCCACCATGCGTCCACGTGCCTCCTGCAGGTCGAGAATGGCGACAGAAGCTCCCTGCGCGCGCAGCATGCGGGCGGTGGCTTCGCCAAGGCCGGAGGCCCCTCCGGTCACGATGGCAGCGGTGGCGGATGTGATCTGCATGGGCTTCTCCTGAACTTTGGAGAGTACCCATACAGCACGCCGTGCTGGGTATGAATCAAAAAATCCCGCACACAAGGCGCGGGATTTCGTGAGCTTTGAGGGCACTCGCCGGCTTAGGCGAAAATATACCCCAGCGAGGCGAGTGAGGCGATGTTCACATCCACGAGCTGGATGGAGCTGCCGGTGCCGGTGTGCAGAAGCACGCCCAGATCGTTGCCTTCGGCAATTGCCAGGATGTCCTGCACCGTCTTGAATCCCAGGCCCGACACATCGAACTTGTCACCCGCATTGAAGTCGTTGATGCGGTCGTTGCCATGGCCCAGGCCGAACACGAAGGTGTCGTTGCCGCCACCGCCCGTCAGCGTGTCGTTGCCCGCTCCGCCGGTGATGACGTTGGCGCCCTTGCTGCCGAAAATCCAGTCATCGAAGGATGTGCCGACCACATTCTCGATACTGACAAGCTTGTCCACGTCACCCCAGGTGTCTTCCGCATTGCCGGTCGTCAGATTGACCGAGACGCCGTGCCAGCCGGCGTCGAGCGAATAGTCGACCACGTCAGCGCTGCCTGAACCTCCATCCAGCGTGTCGTTGCCCCGGCCACCGACAAGTGTATCGGCGCCGGTGCCGCCTGAAATCAGGTCGTCACCAAAGCCACCATTCAGGATGTCGTTGCCGCCGAGGCCGTCGATGGTGTCGTTGCCGCCCCCGCCCTCGAACATGTTGTCGCTGTTGTTGCCTGCAAGCTTGTCAGCGAAATCAGTGCCACGGACGCGTTCGATGCTGCTGTACGTGTCCTTGTCGCCGTAGGAATCGATGGCCGTATTGGCCGCCAGATTGACGGTGACACCGAACTTGCCACCCTCGTCGGAGTAGTCGACCATGTCGAAGCCCGAGCCACCGCTGATGGTGTCCTGGCCCTGGCCGCCCACGAAATAGTCGCTTTCCGTGCCGCCGCTCAGCAGGTCATTGCCCGTGCCGCCATAGAGTTCATCGCTGCCGGCACCTCCGTAGAGCGAGTCGTTGCCCGCGCCGCCCACCAGGATATCGGTGTTGGCGCTGCCGGTGATCTTGTCGTTGAAGGAGGTGCCGATGACGATCTCGACACCCGACACCATGTCCTTCCGGCCAAAGGAATCGGTGATTGTCCCCTTGGCGAGGTTGACGCTGATGCCGCGCGTGCCCTCGTCGAAGACCAGCTTGTCGATGCCTTCACCACCATTGATGATCTCGACCGCGCCGGTGTTCTTCAGCGTGTCGTTGCCATTCGTGCCCAGCACGTTGAGTTTGACTGCCATTGCCGCACCTGTTTCCACATGTTCCAAAAGGCTCTGATTGGCCCTTTTTGTATGCGGACCCTGCGTGCACAGAAGTTACGCATGTCTTTAAATGATAGCTGACGCAGCGGCATTCGGGCCTCATTCGGCTGTTTGTAAATGACAGGGTGAAGCCTGTTTCAATGAGTTGATTCAAATTGTCCGTGTTCGAGACGTTCGGATAACCATAGGCTGGTGCACGGCGCCAACCTCCCGCACATGACTTGGAAATGGGATGACAAGCTGTCTGTCTCCTTTCAGGACGGCGCATGGTCAACAACTGCTGAATTAACCTGTTTGCTGAGCGGATCGTTCACCAATTCTCAACAGAAAGCCGGGGGGCAGCCCCGAAACCCTACGCTATTCATAGGTTATGCGCGGCATTGACGTTAAAAGCGGCTCATCGGGATAAGAAGGCGGAAACCGCTCCCACCCACCGATAAGGGCGTCAACAGTGCAAGGCAGTTCACGAATCTCATGTTGAAAAGGGCTTACACACAAGCTGCGAGCGCCATGGAGCGCGTGCTTGTCGTTGCCCCACTGGCAGCCGCTGCGCTGCCGCTGTGCCTCGAACTCACGCGCCGCGGTGCGAGTGTTTCAGTGCTGGTCGATATTGCCCAGGCCACGCAGGCCGTGCGGACACAACCTTTCGATATCGTGCTCGTGTTGGCGCGGGCCGATGCCAACGCCACTGCACTGTTCCTGCAGGTTCTCAAGGCGGAAGCGTTGGGCAGCCCGCGCATTCTCCTGCTGGTGGAGCCGGATCAGACCGCTGACTACGGAATGGCCATCTTTGCGGCGGACGAGATGCTCGCCGCGACGCTCGAGCCCGCGCGCATCGCGGATGCCACCGGCATCGGGGTCGATGTCTCTGCGCCGAAGCCCGAAAATCTGCCGGCCGTCTGCGCGCCACCGACGGCGCGCGTTCTGGCGCTTCCCCACGGACTTTCGCGTGATCTCGTACCCCAGGGCATGGCCCATGTGGAGCGGGGCGAAATCCCCGATGCGGTGATCTTCACCGAGCCCATGGCGGATCAGGCGATCAGCGCTTGGCTGTCTGCGGCCACCGCTGCGGTCATTCCCGTCATCGATGCAACAGGCCTCTACGGCGACCGGGCTGACGCGGTTCTGGCCTCGTTGTCTGGTCTTGGGATCGCGGATGCGGTGGCGCGGGTGAAGCCACTGACGCTGCGCATGCAGCAACTGCCCGAAGCGTATCACCGCACGCGCGATCCGCGCCAGATGCTGCTGGCACGCGTTGCCATTCGCGATCGCGCCGTGACGGCGCAGCGCCGGCCCGATCTCCAGCACATCGTGGGATATGCCGATGAAGCCGCTGTCGGCGGTGTCGCGCATCATGCCGAAGCGCTGACCCGCATCGGTTACCTCAAGGCGCGGTTCTTCGAAAAGGTGCAGTGCTGCCCATCCTGCACCTCGGCACGGCTGATCGTGCGCGAGGAATGCAGCAAGTGCCGCTCGGCGGACATTGTGGAGGAGCCCCTCATTCATCACCTGCGCTGCGGCTATCAGGGTCCGGAGCGGGATTTTCGCGCGGGCAAGGATATGATCTGCCCTAAATGCCGCCATCACTGCGACCATTTCTCGGTGGATTACGACAAGCCCGGCACGCTGGTGCTGTGCAACGGGTGCGGTCACACGACAGGCGAGGCGGAGGTCGGCTTCAAGTGCCTGGATTGTGACAGCGGCTTTGCGGCCGACAAGGCCAGCACCCGCGTGTTCCACGAGTACGAACTGACCGACGAGGGGCGCCGCGCCGCATTCCAGCCTCCTCTGTCGGGTTATGGCGGCGACAATGACAACGGCGTGCAAAGCACGCATATCCGCGAACGTCTGCGACGCTTCACGGCGTTGCACGCGGCTGAGGACAAACCCTGTGCGGTCATGCTGATCAAGGTTGATCAGGACCGCATTGCGCAGGGCCTGATCGGCGAAAAGCGTTTCATGCAGGCATTGGCTCTCTATGCTTCGATCTTGCGCGAGCTTTTCGAGAGAAGCGTCGAGATCATCGAGGCGCAAACCAGTTTTCTCGTGCTCATCGGTGATGAGAAGGCAGAGGATGTGGAAAACGCGCTGCCTGAGCTACGTCGCGAACTCGAGCAGAACCTCGCCATCGATATCAAGGCGCGTTACCACGTCTTCAGCGCGAGCGAGATCAACACACTGATGTAGACAACTTTTTCCGTCTGCCGGGTGGCTGCGCTTTGGCGTTTCAGCCCGCGATCAGGCGATGCGGTCCACGTTGGCGCCCTGTCCTGCGGGAACTGCGGCTTTCAGGCCCTCGCTTGAAGCTTCCAGCATCGCCACGATGGCTTTTTCCGATTGGGCCGCCATTTTCAGGGTGGTCATGGCAACCGCTTGCTGGCCTTCGCCGGCGTTGAGCGCCGCGCGGGTGTTCGAGGTAAGGGCAATGCCATCCATGACAGACTCCATGTGTCTCGTGGCCCATCAGAGCGCGAGATGATTGAGGATATCTTGCGGGCGATGGGTGAAAACAGGTGCACCGCACGCAAGCGCTCCACATCCCTAACCGTTCCTTCACGCCTCATGCGTTAGGCAGGCAAGCTCTCCTTCCATTCTGCTCACCGCTATTTGCCTTGCTCATCGACTGGTTCAACAACGGCCTTGGTATTCTGCTCGGGCTCCCGGCCGCGGGCATCCTCGGGCTGTTCTGGTTCTCGCTGCTTCTGGAATGGCCGCGCTATATCCTGACTTTCATTCCGGCCGTCCTGATCACGCGGCGCGAGCGGGCCAGGGTGAACGGTCCGATGCCGGCGATCGGAAAAGTTTCGGTCCTGATCCCGGGACACAACGAGGCTGATTCCATCGAGCAATGCGTGCTGTCGCTGCGCGAGCAGAGCTTCCAGGATTTCGAGGTGATCTGCGTCTCGGATGGGTCCACGGATGAGACCTACAAGATCATGAAGCGCCTGCAGCATGAAGGCAAAGTCGACAAGATCGCCGAATGCGCGATCCGCGGCGGCAAGTCCTCCGCCATCAACCTGGGCATGCGGCTGGCGAGCGGGGACATCGTCATCGTCATCGATTGCGATTGCTCCTTCGACCGCACGGCGATCGAGGAGATTCTGCGCCCCTTCGCCGACCCCCAGATGGGTGCGGTGGGAGGATCGGTCCTTGTCCGCAACGGCGATAAATCCATCACAGCTTCACTGCAGGCCATCGAATACATGACGGCGATCCAGCTCGGCAAGACGGCGCTGGGCGCCGTTGGGCAGCTTTCGATCATTTCGGGCGCGTTCGGCGCATTCCGGCGCGAAGCCTTCATGCGTGTCGGCATGATGGATCAGGGACCGGGAGAAGACGGCGACATCACGATCCGGCTGCGCATTCATGATTACAAGATCGGTTTTGCCCTGCGCGCCATTGCCTACACCGATGTGCCGACGCACATGTTCAACCTGATCAAGCAGCGGCAGCGCTGGGAACGCGACTCGTTGTGGATGAGGTTGCGCAAATATGCACGCATCATCAACCCGTTCAGCCCCCAGTTCAGACTGAGCGAATTGCCCCATCAGTTCGATTTCATCGTGATGGATCTCGTGTGCGCAATTGTTGGTCCCTTTTATCTTGTCTACCTCATATCAGTCGCCGGGCTCAGCTTTACGCTCTTTGCCCTGTTTCTGATCTATATTGCTTTTCTGATCATCGATACGTTCATGTTCATCTGCGCGTGTCTTGCCACCGGCAAGACACAGTATTGGCGCTACTGGCCCTTCATTTTTATCTACGGGCCGTTCAAGGGCTATCTCATGCGTTATGCGCGGCTCTACACCTACATCGACGAGTGGATCTATTCGGCTTCCCGCAGCGACAATTTTGCCCCGCCCAAGGTCAACGACTGGATCAGGTGGAAGTAGCCTAAAGTCACGCATATCCAATCCGTGACTTGATCCAAAATTTTACCTTTTGCATGCACAACTGACGTTGGGTCATGCGCGTCTCGCGCGGGCCATCAACGGACAGAATGATGATCAAGGCGATCCGCAAAAGGGCACGTCCCGATACGTTGACGAACCAGGTGCGCGCCGGAGGGCAGACCTTCGCGCGCCGTCTCTACCTTTATTGTGTGGTGGGTCTGTTCGCCGCCTTGGGCTGGGCTGTCGTGGGGCACTGGTTCTTTCTGGATGCTGAGGGCATTGTCACCAAAGAGCGCATGGTGATCGCGCCTGATTATTCCGCGCGCATCGTCGCCCTCAATGTCAAGCCCGGGGACAAGGTCAGTCCGGGCACGGAAATCGCCACCCTTCAATCGCGGGAAATCCTCGATCAGATGGCTGAATTTGCCTCGCGCCGCGCCACCATCCTGAGCCGCGAGGCTCAGATCGCCGGGCGCATCGAGACCATTCGCAAGGTTCTGCCCGATGCAAGCGAGCGCCGCCTCAGAGCCATCGACACCAAGGCGCAGATCGCCAAACTCCATGCCGGTGGCCTGACGACCGCTCCGCGCGTGCAGGAGGCGCAGCGCGAGTTTTCGGAGGCGCAACGCGAGGAAAGCTCTCTCAAAACTGAACTGACAGCCCTTGAGAACGAGCACACCAACATCTTCGCCGCTCGCAGAGACATGGATACAGCGATTGCCCAGGTTCAAGCCAGCTACAACGGCGGCAAGGTCATCGCGCAGGCCGAAGGCATCGTGGGGGCCAAAGTGCCGCATCTGGGGCAGATCGTGAAATCCGGCGATCCGCTGGTGGAGGTCTATCGCGGCGAGATGTTCGTGCTGGCCTACATGCCAATCGGGCGGTTCTACAGCCTGTCCCCGCAAGACCGGGTGCGCGTGGCCGATGGCCAGCATACCCACCCCGGACGGGTCGAGCGGATCGAGACCGTCACAGATTCCCTGCCGCCCGAATTCCAGGTGAGCTTTCGCGCGACCGATCGCCAGCAGATCTTCCGCGTGGTCTTCGATACCCCGCCCCCCTTCGCGATTCAGGCCAAGATTCGCCTGTCGAGCCCTCTGTCGCCGCAGGGATTGATGAGCCTTGGGATGGGGCTCGTGATGCAGGCGGGTGAAGCCGCAAGCTCATGGTTGCGCGTTGGCGGCAGTCAGGTCGCGACCAGCACGCCTTAATCGTCCTTGAACTGGCGCTTGTGCAGTCCCGCATAGATGCCTTTTGCCTTGATCAGCGCGCCGTGGCGCCCCTGCTCGATGACACGGCCCTGATCCAGCACCACGATGCTGTCGGCATCGCGCACCGTGGCGAGACGATGGGCAATCACGAGCGTGGTGCGCCCCACCATCAGCTTGGCGAGGGCCGCCTGCACGAGGTCTTCCGATTCTGCATCCAGCGCCGATGTCGCCTCATCGAGCAGAAGAATGGGTGCATTCTTCAGGAAGGCGCGGGCCAATGCGATGCGCTGGCGTTCGCCGCCCGACAAACGCCCGCCGCGATCCCCCACGCTGGCGTCGTACCCCTCCGGCAGGGCTGCAATGAAGCCATGCGCGGCAGCAGCCTCGGCGGCGGCGATGATCTCCGCGTCGCTCGCCCCCGGTTTGCCGAAGGCGATGTTGGCGCGGATCGTGTCATCGAAGAGCACGATGTCCTGGCTGACCACCGAGACATGATCGCGCAAGGATTTGAGCGTGCACTTGCGCACATCTACGCCGTCGATCAGCACGGCGCCCGCATCCACATCCATCAGGCGCGGCACGAGGCTCAGCAGCGTGGATTTGCCCGAGCCAGATCGCCCCACCAGTGCCGTGGTCTGTCCGCCCGCGGCCGTGAAGCTCACGCCGTCCAGCGCCGCGCCCGCTTCGGTGTAGGAGAAGCGCACGTTCTCGAACCGCACCTCGCCTTTGCCAATCGCAAGCGGTGCGGCGCTTGGGCACTCGGCCACGCGGGGCGCTTCATCCATCACGGCGAAATAGCGGGCGAGTGCGGCCAGCGCCTCCTGCACGATGGCATTGAGGTTGCCCAGCGTGCGCACGGGCTGCGCCGCCATCAGCAGGGCGCCGCTGTAGGCCGCAAAATCGCCCAGCGTGGTCGTGCCGCTCTGCAGGCGCCAGCCCACGAAGATGATGACCAAGGCGATGGCAAAGCCCGCGCCGATTTCCAGGATCGGGTCCATGCGCGCGCGGGCATTGGCAGCCTTCATCTTCAGGTCGCGGATGTCATCGAAGGTTTTGGTGCCGCGCGCTTTCAGGTAACCCTCGAGCTGATAGGTCTTGGCGACCCGCGCGCCCGCCAGACTTTCCGACACATGGGCGGCCATGGTGCCGATCTGCTCCTGCGTGGCCGTGGCGACACGGCGCAGCTTCTTGCCGATGCGGGCGATGGGCGGGATGATGAACGGTGCGATCACGCCGGCCACCAGCGTGCTCTTCCAATCGATGTAGAGCAGCACCGCCACCAGCGCGATCAGCATGGCGATGTCGCGGAAGAACACCGTGAATAGCCTTGTCAGCGCCTCCTTGATGAAGGCGAAATCCGTGGTGAAGCGCTGGGTCAACGAGGCCGGGCTTTCGCGTGCGATGCGGGCGAGGTCCGCGTCCACGAGATGGGCATACAGCGCCGCCTGCATATCGGCCTCCACGCGGGTGACGAAGCGGTTGGTGAGGATGTTCTGCGCGTAGAGCGCCACGCCCTTGGTCGATGTCACCAGAACCACGACGACCGGTGCCCAGAACAGCGTGGCAAAATCCTTCTTCTCCAGCAGGTCGAAGGCCTGCTTCACCAGCAGGGGATACAGCGCGTTGGCGGCGGCGCCCAGCGTGATGAACCCCAGCACCACCGCAATGGTCGCGCGGTGCGGCTTCACCCACGCGCGCCACAGGCGCTGGAGCAGGGGCTTGGTGTCGGAGGGAAGGGATTTGGCCATGGAAGGCGCTGAGTACCGCGCCGATGCGAATTATGCCAGTGCCGAACAAATCAGCCTGTTTTGAGTCCTGCGGGGGTTCCGGCGGACACGGACTGCGCTATGACCATCCGACTGATTTCAAGGATGATCTTGCCATGGCGCTGTTTGCTCCTGCCGTTCTCGCCATCGCCAGCGGCATTGTCGCGGTGCTCTGCCTGGCCTTTGGCGGGGCAAGCGGGTCGCGGGCGCTGATGGGGCTGGGCATCGTCGGCCTCATGCTGGCCTGGGCGGCCTATCAGTCTCCGCGCATTTCGGCGTTCCTGCGCCTGTTCATCACGGTGTTCAGCATTGAATACGTGGTGCTGAGCCTCGCCTTTCTGGCAGGCACGCAGGGATACTGGCCGGCGGCCTTCCAGGCGGTGAGCATCCCCTCCGAGCTTCCATTGACGGTCGGGCTCTTCGGCATTCTGGTCTACGCCGTGTCGTTCATTCCCGTCGTGCGCCAGATCACAGGCCTGGCCGACCCCTATTTCGACGCCGCCAACACCAAGGTCACCACGCTGCCTTTGCTCGGTGCCGTGCAGGAGCGCCACCTTGCCTGGGGTCTCACGATCTTTCTGGTCGTGCTCAACCAGTTGCAGGTCGGCATCAGTGTGCGCCTCAGCTTCTTCAGCCGCGATTGGTTCAACGCGATCCAGAACAAGGATCAGGCGGCCTTCTGGAGCCTGCTGTTCACGGTCTTCATGTTCTGGGCCGCCATCGCCGTCATTTCCAACCTCATCGAGTATTTCATCGAGAACATCCTCAAATTGCGCTGGCGCGAGTATCTCGTGGATCGCTACAGCGCGCGCTGGCTGAACGGCGGCAGTCACTACCGCATGGGCTTCACGGGGGGCGCGGACAACCCGGACCAGCGCATCGCGGAGGATGTGCGGGGGTACATTCTCAACACCTACGCCTTCTCCATCAGCCTGCTCTCGACCATATCCAACCTCGTGTCGTTCTCGATCATCCTGTGGTCGATCCCCGCTGAGTTCGCCATTCCCGGCACCAGCATCGTCGTGCCGGGCCTGCCGTTCTGGGTGGCGCTGATCTATTCTTTCGTCGGCACGTGGCTGACCCATCTGATCGGCCGTCCGCTCATCCGGATGGATTTCAACCAGGAGCGCTACGAAGCCGATTTCCGCTATCAACTCGCGCGCCTGCGGGAATACGGCGAACAGGTGGCGCTGCTGCGCGGGGAGCCCGCCGAGCGCCAGCACATCCGCCAGCGCTTTGCTGCCATCGTGGGCAACACCTATGATCTCATCCGCCAGAACCTCAAGCTGAGCACCTTCACCTCGGTTTATTTTCAGGCAAGCGTCGTGTTTCCCTACGTGATTATGGCGCCCGCTTTCTTCACCGGCGCGATCACGCTGGGGCAGTTGCAGCAGACGGCAGGTGCCTTTGGCCGCGTGGAAGGCGCCATGCAGTGGTTCATCATCCGCTACGCGACGCTGGCCAATTACAAGGCGACCGTCGACCGCCTGTCGACCTTCCAGACGGCCATGGGCGAGGCAGAGGATTTGCAAGCGGACAGCGGCATTCAGCGCCACGACCAGGCGGGTGCAGATGTCTCCATCCCCGCGCTCAAGCTGGGCGTGCCGGGCGGCGAGACGATTGTCTCCATCACGGACCTGACGCTGCGGGGAGGACAACGCACGCTGGTCACGGGGCCATCGGGGTCCGGCAAGTCGACGCTGTTTCGCGCGGTGTCCGGCATCTGGCCTTATGGCGAGGGCCATATCTTCACGCCCGAAGGCAAGCGCATGCTGCTGTTGCCGCAAAGGCCTTATCTGCCCATGGGAACGCTCAAACAGGCGGTCGAGTATCCCGACCTCTACGACACCCATTCTGACGAGGCCATCCGCGCGGCCTTGCTGGCGGTGAAACTGCCCAAACTCATCCACCGCCTCGATGAACAGGCGTTCTGGAGCCAGGTTCTGTCGCTGGGCGAGCAGCAGCGCGTGGCGATTGCGCGGGCGCTGCTGTCCAAGCCCGATTGGCTGTTTCTCGATGAGGCCACGGCGGCGCTGGATGAATCCACCGAGGCGGCCATCTACGCCCTGATCAGGGAGCGCCTGCCGGACACGACGGTCGTCTCCATCGGCCATCGCTCGACGCTGGTGGCCATGCACGACCGGCAGATTGAGCTTGTTGCGGGCGACGATGGCCTGTTCACGGTGGCCGACGCCACGAATGCCAAGAGGTTTGCGCCCAAATGAGCGAGACAGCACAGGGCACACGGCCCATCACCAAGGGCGACCGGGTGTTTCTGGTCGATGGGTCCAACTTCATCTTCCGGGCCTATTTCCAGTCGATGAATCAGGACCGACGCTACCTCGCGCGTTCGGATGGCCTGCCGACGGGTGCTGTGCGTTTGTTCGCCACCAAGATGTTGCAATTCGTCACCGAAGGTGCCTTGGGCGTGAAACCCACGCATCTGGCCATCATTTTCGACAAGTCCGAGAACTCGTTCCGCAAGGCGCTTTACCCCGCCTACAAGGCCAACCGTTCGGCCCCGCCCGAAGACCTCGTGCCGCAGTTTCCATTGATGCGCGAAACCGTGAAAGCCTTCGGCATGATCCCGGTAGAGCAGGATGTCTACGAGGCCGATGACCTGATTGCGACCTACACGCGACAGGCGGTGGATGCGGGGGCAGAGGTGCTCATCATCTCGGCGGACAAGGACCTGATGCAGCTCATCGAGCCGGGCGTGGCGATGTATGATCCGGCGTCGGGCATCGCGGGTGCGAAGGGCGCGCGCGAGGAACGCAAGATCGGCTGCGATGAGGTGATCGACTATTTCGGCGTGCCGCCTGAGCGGGTGGTGGATGTGCAGGCTTTGTCGGGCGACAGCACGGACAATGTGCCCGGTGCGCCCGGCATCGGCATCAAGACCGCCGCGCAGTTGATCAATGAATACGGCGATCTGGACACGCTGCTGGCGCGCGCGGGCGAGATCAAGCAGCCGAAGAAGCGCGAAACCCTCACTGATCCCGCCGTGATCGAGAAGGTGCGCATCTCCCGCAAGCTGGTGGACCTCGTGCGCGACGTGGCGGTGGTGACACCGCTGACGGATCTGGCGCTGCCCCCCTTCGAGGCCGTGCCCCTGATCGCGTTCCTGAAAGCGATGGAGTTCACCACCATCACCAAGCGCATCGCGGACAAGGCCGAGGTGGACGTGGCCGCCGTGGAGCCGGATGCGCGGCTGCGCGTGGGCAATTATGGCCCGAAAGCGGGGGCTCCCCTCTCTCCCCCCGGAGGGGAGGGTGGCGAGGCTCTGCCGAGCCGGGAGGGGGGGCTTCTATCTGCGATATCTCCCCCTCCCAGTTCCTCGCTTCGCTCCGAACCACCCTCCCCTCCGGGGGGAGGGAGGGGAGCCAGCCCGGCTCACTTGAGCGCATCCCGCAAGGCCGAAGCTGAGGCCACGAAGATCGACACTTCCACCTATGAGACGCTCGCCACACTCAACCAGTTGGACACATGGCTGGATGCCGCCCGCGCGCAAGGCTTTCTCGCCATCGACACCGAGACCGACAGCCTGGATGCCATGCAGGCCAACATCGTGGGGTTCAGCCTGGCGCTGGCTCCTGGCCGCGCCTGTTACGCGCCGTTGCTCCACAAGGGCGAGGGCGCGGGCGACCTCTTCGGCGGTGGCAATCTGATGGCGGGACAGATGGCGCATGCCGCCGCACTGGCGCGGTTGAAACCCGTGCTGGAAGACGAGAGCGTGCTCAAGATCGGCCAGAACATCAAGTTCGATATGCAGGTCTTCGCGCAGGCGGACATCACAGTGCGCAACATCGATGACACGCTGCTCATGTCCTACGCGCTGGATGGCGGCGCGACCTCGGGCAACACGGGCGGGCACGGCATGGATGCGCTGAGCCAACGCTGGCTGGGCCACACGCCCATCAGCTACGACGCGGTGACAGGCACGGGCAAGAACCGCGTCACCTTCGATCGTGTGCCGCTGGACAAGGCCACGGCCTATGCCGCCGAGGACGCCGACGTGACGCTGCGGCTGTGGCGCGTGCTCAAGCCGCGCCTTGCGGCCGAGGGCATGACCACGGTTTATGAAACGCTGGAGCGGCCGCTCGCGCCGGTGCTGTGCCGGATGGAGCGGCGCGGCATTGCCATCGACCGGCAGATTCTCTCGCGCCTGTCCGGTGAGTTCGCCCAGCGCATGGCGGGGCTGGAGGACGAGATCCAGAAGCTGGTGGGCGAGCCTTTCAATCTCGGCTCACCCAAGCAGCTTGGCGATATCCTGTTTGGCAAGATGGGCCTGCCCGGCGGCAAGAAAACCGCGACGGGCCAATGGGCGACGGGCGCCGGTGCGCTGGAGGAACTGGCGGAACAGGGGCATGAACTGCCTGCGCGCATTCTGGACTGGCGGCAGCTTTCCAAGCTCAAATCCACCTACACCGATGCGCTGCCCAGCTTCGTGCATCCGCAGACGCACCGCGTGCACACCTCCTTTGCCATGGCGGCGACGACCACGGGGCGGTTGTCCTCCTCCGACCCCAACATCCAGAACATCCCCGTGCGCAACGAGCAGGGCCGCAAGATCCGCACCGCTTTCGTGGCCACGCCCGGCAACAAGCTGATCTCGGCGGATTACAGCCAGATCGAGCTGCGCGTGCTGGCGCATATGGCGGATATTCCGCAGCTCACGAAAGCCTTCGCCGATGGCCTCGACATCCATGCCATGACGGCCTCCGAAATGTTCGGCGTGCCGATCAAGGATATGCCCTCAGAGGTGCGCCGGCGTGCCAAAGCCATCAACTTCGGCATCATCTACGGCATATCGGCCTTTGGTCTGGCCAACCAGCTCAGCATCAGCCGCGAAGAGGCGGGGGCGTACATCCGCACGTATTTCGAGCGCTTTCCGGGCATCAAGGACTACATGGAGGCGACGAAGAAGGCCGTGCACCGCGATGGATACGTCTCCACGATATTCGGACGCAAATGCCATTATCCGCAGATCGGCACCAAGAACCCGTCGGAGCGCGCCTTTCTGGAGCGCGCGGCGATCAATGCGCCGATCCAAGGGTCTGCCGCCGACATCATCCGGCGGGCCATGGTGCGCATGGAAGATGCGCTCAGCGCCGCGCGGCTTTCGGCTCACATGCTGTTGCAGGTGCATGACGAGCTGATCTTCGAGTCGCCCGAGAGCGAGGTGGAGGCCGCGCTTCCGGTGATCCGCAGGGTGATGATCGAGGCGGCGCTGCCCGCGGTGCATCTGTGTGTGCCGTTGCAAGTGGATGCGCGGGCCGCGCACAACTGGGATGCCGCACACTGAGCCATTGGAGCGCCCTTCAGTTCAGGCGCTGGCCCGTCGCTGCATCGAAGACATGGACAATGGCGGGCGGGACGGAAAACCCGATCTTGCCTGGCCCACCATAAGCCATCGAGGCGGGCACCTGCAGCACGACCGTCTGGCCCGCAAAGCTGCCGTGCAGCAACCGCGTGGCGCCCAGTTCCTCCACGAATTCCACGTTCATGGCGAGGCTGCGATCGCGCGCGTCGGCGACCGGAACGTCCTCCGGGCGCAGCCCGACGATGACCTTGGTGCCAGACGCGACGCTGGCTGGCATAGCGCCGGGGGTGACGCGCAAATCGCCAACGACCACCTCGCCGCCCTGCACCTCGCCGCTCAGCATGTTCATGGGCGGAGAGCCGATGAAGCTGGCGACAAAGGTGGTGGCAGGGCGCTTGTAGATGTCAGTCGGCGCGCCGATCTGCTCCACGCGCCCACCGTTCATGACCACGAGCTGGTCGGAAAGGGTCATCGCCTCCACCTGATCATGGGTGACATAAAGCGACGTCACGCCGAGGTTGCGCTGCAGCTTTTTGATCTCGACACGCATCTGCACGCGCAGCTTGGCATCGAGGTTGGAGAGCGGCTCATCGAATAAAAACACTTGCGGCTTGCGCACGATGGCGCGGCCCATGGCGACACGCTGGCGCTGGCCGCCCGAAAGCGCGCGCGGGCGTCGCTCGAGAAAACCCTCAATGTCGAGAATTCTGGCGGCCTCCCGCACGCGTGCATCAATCTCGCCCTTGGGCGTTCCGCGGTTGCGCAGGCCATAAGCCATGTTGTCGTAGACGCTCATGTGCGGGTAGAGCGCGTAATTCTGGAACACCATGGCGATATCGCGGTCTGCCGGTTCCACCTCGTTGACCACGCGCCCGCCGATGGAACAGGTGCCGCCGCTGATGGTCTCCAGCCCCGCCACCATGCGCAGCAACGTGGACTTGCCGCAGCCTGATGGGCCGACGAGGACGGTGAACGAGCCATCGGGGATGTCGATGGACACGCCCTTCACGGCCTCCACCTGGCCGGGGTAGATCTTGCGGACCTGATCGATCTTGACGGTGGCCATGGTGTCCTACTTCTCCTGGTCCACAAGCCCCTTCACGAAGAGCTTCTGCATGAGCACGACGACGAGCACAGGCGGCACCATGGCCAGCATGGCGGTGGTCATGGCCAGTTGCCATTCAGTGAGCGCATCGGCCGTGACGATCATTTTCTTGATGCCGATGACGATGGTCTGCATCGAATCCTTCGTGGTGATCAGCAGCGGCCACAGATACTGGTTCCAGCCGTAGATGAACTGGATCACGAAAAGCGCGGCCATCGTCGTCATCGACAGCGGCAGCACCGTATCCTTGAAAAACCGGAATGGCCCGGCCCCGTCGATCTTGGAGGCCTCCATCAGCTCGTCGGGAATGGTCATGAAGAACTGACGAAACAGGAGCGTGCCGGTGGCGGATGCGATGAGCGGCACGGCCAGGCCCTGATACGTGTCCAGGAAGCCCACGTCGGACACCACCTTGAAAGTCGGGAAGATGCGCACCTCGACGGGCAGCATGAGGGTGACGAAAATGATCCAGAACGCCGCCATGCGGAACGGGAAGCGATAATAGACGATGGCGAAGGCCGAGAGGATCGAGATCGATATTTTGCCGATCGAGATCGCCAGCGCCATTATGAGGCTGTTGAACATCATGTTCAGCACCGGCTCGCGCGTGGTGCCCGAGGTGCCGATGAACAGCGTGCGGTGGTAGTTCTCGAAAAAATGCGGGCCAGGATAGAGCGGCAGCTGGCCATTGATGATGGTCGAGGCATCCCATGTGGAGGCGATGAAGGTGAGGTAGACCGGAAAGGCCAACACCAGCACGCCGATGGTGAGGATGATGTAGGCCAAGCGGTCACCGAAGGTGCGGTTCTCGACCATCAATACGTCACCTTGCGCTCGATGAAGCGGAACTGCACGGCCGTCATGGCGATCACCATGACCAGCAGGATGACCGATTGTGCCGCCGATCCGCCAAGGTCTGACCCGCCCTTGCCATCGGAATAGACCTTGTAGACCAGCGTTTCGGTGGCCTTGGACGGGCCGCCGCCCGTCATCGTGTCGATAATGCCGAAGGTGTCGAAGAAGACATAGACGAGGTTGACCACGAGCAGGAAAAACGTAGTGGGCGCAAGCAGCGGAAAAATGATGGTCCAGAACCGGCGCCACGGCGTCGCGCCGTCGATGGTGGCCGCTTCGATCACGCTTTTGGGGATGGCTTGCAGGCTCGCGAGAAAGAACAGGAAGTTGTAGCTGATCTGCTTCCAGACCGCCGCCATGATGACCAGCGTCATCGCCTGGTTGCCGTTGAGCAGCGGGTTCCAGTCATAGCCCAGGGCACGCAGCCATTTGGCGACCATGCCGAGCGACGGGTTGAACATGAACATCCACAACACGCCCGCAATCGCAGGGGCCACCGCATAGGGCCAGATGAGAAGGGTGGTGTAAACTTGCGCGCCCTTGATCTGTCGATCCGCCATCATGGCGAAGAGCAAGGCAATGGCGAGAGAGAAAAAGGCGACAAAGCTGGAGAAGACAATCGTGTTCCAGAAGGCCTTGTAATAGTCAGGCTTGGAGAAAAGCTCCTTGTAGTTCTCGAACCAGACGAATGTGGTGGAAATGCCGAAGGCATCCTGCACCAGAAATGACTGCCACACCGCCTGGCTCGCAGGCCAGTAGAAGAACACGAAGGTGATGGCGAGTTGCGGCCCCAGCAGCAGTGCCGGGACCAGCAGACCTTTGTAATAGGCGTTTCTCGTCATGGATGTCAGCCGGCGATCGGAAGCCCGCAGAGGGCAGTCGCAAAGATCATCAATCGGGAATTTTCAATGGTCTCCGGCTGCTGATTGCGAACTGCCTTCCGCCTCAGGATCACCGCGTCACGGTCCGCTCAAACTGGCGCAGCGTGGCATTGCCGCGCTCGACAGCGGCATCCAGCGCCGCCTTGGGCGTTTTCTGGCCGTTGAGCGAGGCTTCGATTTCCTCGGCCCAGATGTCACGAATCTGCACGAGGCTGCCGAATCGCAAACCCCGCGAGTTGGCTGTCGGCTCCTTGTTGTTGAGCTGCAGAAGCGGGGTTTCGAGGTGCGGGTTGGTCTTGTAGAAATCCGTCGCCTTCACCTTGGCATAAGCCGCCTTGGTGATGGGCAGGTAGCCCGATTCGGTGTGCAGTTTCACCTGGCGGTCCACATCGGACAGGAAGGTGAAAAACTTGGCGACGCCCTTGTACTCGGCCGCATTCTTGCCGCCCATGACCCAAAGCGAGGCACCGCCGATGATGGCGTTCTGGGGTGCACCAGCCACTTCAGGATAATAGGGCATCACTGTGTTGGCCCATTCGAACTTGGCGTTGGCCCGCACGTTTCCGAAGAAGGCCGAGGAGGTGAGAAAGATCGGGCATTCGCCCGAGGTGAAACGCCCCTCGCCGGTGTTGGTACGACCGGAGTAGGAGAATACGCCTTCCTTCTGCAGATTGGCGAGGTTGGTGAGGTGGTTCACATAAAGCGGGCTGTTGATCTGAAACTCGGTGTCGAAACCATCCATGCCGTTGGCCTTCGTGCCGATGGCGGTGTTGTGCCACGCCCCCAGCTGCTCGATGTTGAGCCAGGTGATCCACGCCGTCGAGAAGCCGCATTTATCAAAACCCGCCGCCTTGAGTTTGCGTCCGGCATCGAAAACTTCCGGCCAGGTCTTGGGCGGCATGTCAGGATTGAGACCAGCCTTGCGGAACGCATCCTTGTTGTACCACATCACGGCGGATGAGGAGTTGAAAGGGAACGACAGCATTTCGCCCTTGACGGTGGAATAATAGCCGGCAATGGCTGGCAGGTAAGAAGCGGGATCAAACGTTTCGCCGGCGTCCTTCATCAGATCCTGCACGGGCTTGATCGCGCCCTTGGCCCCCATCATGGTGGCCGTGCCCACTTCAAACACCTGCATGATATGGGGCGCATTGCCGGCGCGGAAGGCGGCAATGCCGGCGTTCAGCGTGTCCGCGTAGCTGCCCTTGTAGGCGGGAACAACCTTGTAATCTTTCTGGGCCGCGTTGAACTCGTCAGCCAGGCGCACGATCACGTCGTTGTTGGCGCCGGTCATGGCGTGCCACCACTGAATTTCCGTCTGCGCAAGCGCGGCGGTCGCCCCCATGGAAAGGGTCAGCGAAAGGGCAAGTTGTTTGAGCATGGGTCAATCCTCCAATTCGTCCGGCCCTTGCAGGTGTCAGGGCATGTGCGAGCTTCAAGCCCACCACGCCTCTTTGACAGGCCGATGACGATTGTCGTGAATTGAGCATGGGTCGCTGTCAGGAGCAACGGCAATCTGAACAGGCGAACGGGAATGAACGGGACGTTCTGGTTCCGGGCCGGAAAAGGCGCAGGAGGGGCTGGTACAGTCCCCTCCTTGATCTTAACGCATACGACCCAGCTGACGTCCCAGCATGGCGCCCAAAGCCACCACGCCAATGACGCCGAGTGTCTTGATCTGGCTGCGACCCGCCAGCATCTTCAAGGCGAGAGGTGCCGCAACGATGGCGGTCGATGTCATGCCGGAGGCCTGCCGGCGTGCTTTGCGCACCATCAGTGCCACCACGATGAACACGATGCTCACAACCGCAAGTCCTGCAGCAATGAGAAGGCTTGCTTCAATCGATGACATGCGGCTGAGCAGCCAAGTATGGAGTGCGAGCAGACCAAACACGATGCCGATCAACCCCGCAAGGAGACCGACCGCCAGGAACAGGGCCGCACGCACATGCCGGCGCACGGCATCACCTGCTTCCGAAGCGAGAAGATAGCTCAGACCACTCCACATCCTGTCACCGTGCCGTCATGAGGCCGACGACCACGCCGAGCGCGGCAGCGATGCCCAAAGCACGAAGCGGACGGGCGCGAAGCTCTTCCGACAGCATCTTCTGCAACTCGGTCGCCTGGTCCTTGGCGGCCGTGGCCATGGCATCCGTATCCACGCCAACGGCTTTCAACTTGTCGCTGACCGTGGTGACCGCATCTGAAGCCGAGCTGGCAATGGAATGACCCATGTCGTTGATTTCGCGCTTTGCGGTTCCGGCCATCTCTGCGGCGCGTGTGGACACCGTATCGGCGGTGTCCTGCATGTTCTTCACGTCGCTGAATTTTCTGGGTGTCATGCTCATGATCTGATCTCCTTGAAGTGTTTTGAATGGGTTGCGAGGATTGATCATTCCACCCGCGCGGGATGAAACAACCGGTGTGTTGTTGAAACTTGCCGGGGCCGAAATTGTTCCTGTGCGCACCCGATCAATCAGCGGGATCGCGCCTTGGCTTCAGTCTGTGCTGGAGCTTCGGGGGCAATGACAACCGGCAGCAGTTCGGCGGCGATCTCCGCCTCTGCATCAGCGGCTTGTGCCACGCGGTAAGCTGCGCCCACCTCAACCGCGAGGGTTGCCAGCAGCAGCAGCGGCGTGGACAGGATGGCGCCGATCGGGCCCCACAGCCAAAGCCAGAAAATGAAGGAGACCAGCACAAGGAAGGGGGACAGGGTGAGGCGTCTCCCTACGGCCATCGGGGTGACGACATTGCCCTCGATCAGATGCACTGCGTAATACAGAACCGCTGGCCAGGCTGCAGCCCAGGGCGAGGGGTTCTCGATGAGACCTGCGGCCAGCAGCAGTGCCGCCACGATGACGGGGCCGATGAAGGCCACATAGTTGAGTATGAAGGCCACGATGCCCCAAATCGCGGCGAGCGGCAGCCCCGCCTGCCAGGCTATGAACCAGGTCAGAATTCCCACAACGACGTTGATCAGGGTGACAATGCCGAAATACGCCGCCATGCGCGCTTCGATCTCTTCGAAGAAATGTCCGGCGGAGTGGCGGGCGTTGCGCCCGAGACACAGGCGCAGCACACGCACCTTAAGATCCCTGCGCGTGCCAAGATAAGCGAAAAGCGTCGCAAAAAACAGCAAAAGCCCGCCCGCGAAAGCCGATGAGTTGAGGGCGATGTCCATCATCGCGCCGCCACTCGCCACCGTCACGGAAGGCGCGTTTGAAACTGAGAGAGACCTCGCAATCCCCTCGATCTGCTGGATCGACGCCAGCACCCCGGAGAGCTTGGCGCGCAGCGCCGCCACCAGGCCGGGGAGTTGATCGGCCCAGATGGCGATGGGCGCCGTCACAAGTGCCGCGATGAAAACAAGCGCCGCGATGACTCCGACAGCCAGACCAACGGCTGTCACACCGTGGGGGACGCCCAGCCGAACCAGCCGATCGGCCACTGGCCCCAGAACGATGCCCAGCATCGTGCCCGCGATCAGGGGCATGCTGATGGCCTTGGTGACCCAGAGGGCCGCCGTGACCATCATGATGAAGATCCCCACGGCAGCATACCGCAGGATCATGTCCGGCTCGGATGTCCCGATGGTTGGCGAATTGTGGGCGGAGGCCACCACGACCGGCTTCGTGCCTGGCGGGGTGAGGGCCTGCGGGTTTACAGGTTTCTTAAGCTGCGATGCGTGATCGATCATGGCCCGGCCCTCATGAAAAAGGGCTGCGCCGTGCCTGCATGATGCCGCACCTGCGCAACCCGTTCGCAAAAAACTATGCCGCCGTCCCGCACAATGCGTGACAGGCGTTGCATCACGCCTTGTCGATGACGTTCTTCACAGAATCCTTGGCCTTGCCAACGGCTTGCTGCGCTTCGCCCTTGCGCTCCTGCACAACGCCCTCGCCCTGCATTTTCTTGTTGCCGACAGCTTTGCCCACGCCCTGCTTGATGTTGCCGGCCGCTTCGTTGGCCATACCCTTGATCTTGTCCGATGTGCTGCTCATGATGTTCCCCTTGTTTGCAGGACCGATCAGGTCCTCGATTGCAGAACACAGGCGCATCGCAATGGTTCCGCATGCGTGCCTATTTTGATACCTGCCGATTTGATACCTGCCTATTTTGTCGGCACGGCGGCCCCGACCGCATCGGCCACGACGGCGCCGCGCATGCCAAGCGGTTTGGGTTCGCCCCACGTGGTGTCCTGCGCCGTCTGGCGCTCCAGCTCGGAATTGAGTTCGGCGCCCAGCAGCACGATCACGGCCGACATCCACAGCCAGGTCATGAAGACGACGACTGCGGCCAGCGAGCCATACATGGCGTTGTAATTGGAAAGCGCGGCGACGTACCACGAGAAGATGCTGGACGACACGGCCCAGAGAAACGCAGCGCCCAGCGCGCCAGGCAGCACCCATTCGAGGCGCGGAAAAGAGCGGCTCGGGCCCAGCTGATACAGCGCGGCGATGCCCGCCGCTCCCAGCACAAACAACAGCGGCCACCGCAGGAGCCGCAAGATGAAATCCGCGCTCTCCCCCAGTTGCGCCGCATCGAGCACCACAGGCGTCAGGGTGATGACCGCCACTGCCACCGCGATGATGCAGACCCCGGCGAGTGTGGTCAGCAGCGTGATGATGTTGAACGCGAGAAAAGAGCGCTTTTCTTCCTCGCCGTAGATGACATTCAACCCCTCGAAGAGCCCCTTGACCGCAGCATTCGCGCCCCAGGTCGCCACCAGAAGACTGAGCGTGATGTTGAACGAAATCTTGCCCGTGGATTGCGTGGCGATGCGCTGGGCATGCTCCTGCAACAGCTGCTGCACCGATTCAGGAAGGAGCACGGCCAGAACCGGAAGCTGGTTGGAAACCGACCCCGGATCGGCAAACAGGCCATAGAACGAAATCAGGACCGACAGGCCGGGGATGACGGCCAGCAGTGCAAAGAAAGCCACGGCTGCTCCGCTCGAAAGCAGGCGCGCCTCGAATATGCCGTCCCAAGTGCGGATCAGGCTGTCTTTCCAGCCGGCCCAGGGGATTTCCCAGGGGCGCTGCGCCTTCAGCCCGCGGGCGATCTGCTCTTCGCGCTCTGCGGTTGCCCTGTTCGCCACCTGCCAGCCGTAGCCCAGAGCCACAGCCAGCGATGTCAATTTGGCGAGCAGACGCAGTCGAGCCATGGGTCAGGTGTCTCAGCAGGCGTAGACGACCGGGTTGCCGTAATCGTCATATCCGTTGCAACTGCGGTAGCCGTAGGGCGGCTGCGGGGTGGTTGCGGCCCCGATGACGGCACCACCGACACCGCCGATTGCGGCGCCCGCCAAGGCACCCCCGGGGCGGCCCGTGGCCAGACCGCCGATTACGGCACCTGTTCCTGCACCGATCAGACCACCCCCAACGGCGCGGTCGGTCGGTGAGTAACTGTTGCAGGCCGCAAGCGATCCGCACAGGGCAAGGGCCAGAACGATCTTGTTCGACACGACATTTTGCATGGTTCTTCTCCCAAGGCGGCGGGTATCTGTGAAGTAATTCAAGCAGGAAATTTCCTGACGATCACACACCGCGCCTCATACGAGACGAGAACCTTTCACCTCCGGAAAAGTTCCATCTCGAGGGCTGTGTAGCACTCAGGGCGATGTTCGTGCGCTTTTGGGCGGGAGGCGTTGCAGAGCGTGCGCTTGGGAACCAAAGCGTACGCGTTGGTGTTAAAGACGGTTTGGTACGCCTTCGAACATGAAACACAGTTTACCGACAATGACTGCCTGGAGCGACATCAATGCCAAAGGTTCACCGACATCACTGCCATGTGCGCTGAGAAAACCGCGCGGCACCCTGCTGCCAAGCTGCCTGCGAAAGTGGGCAAGCAAATGCATGCCCTTTCCGTGGCGGTTCTGATCAATAGCAATGCCGGCACCGTTCTGGAAGCTGATCGTCCTGCTTTCACCAAACGCATCATCGATGCCTTTGCCGTCCATGGGCATGCGGCGCTTGTCGTCGTCGTGCCGGGGGCGGAACTGGCGCGGGAATTCGCGCGCCTCGCGGCAGTGGAAGATCAACTGATCGTCGTCGCGGGCGGTGATGGATCGGTGAACGCGATCCTCCCTGAAGCCATTCGCCTGAAGCGGCTGTTTGCCGTCCTGCCGCTGGGCACATTGAACCTGATCGGCAAGGATCTGGAACTGACCGGCAATCTCGAAAGCGATATTGCCGCGATCGTCCATGGCACCGACATCGACTGTGATGCCATCAAGGTCAACGAAGCAATTTTCCATTCGAACGCAGGCCTCGGCCTGTTCGTGACCATGGCGATGGAACGCCAGGAGGCGCGCCGGCGGTTTCCCTTCAGCAAGAAACTGGGATTTGTCTGGGCTGCCGTCAAAACCATGGGGTCACGCAACACGATCGACATCACATATGACCGGGACGGGGTGACGTCCTTTGCCCGGGCAGATGCCATTCTTGTCACCAACAACCGTTTTACAGGAACGCCATGGCGCCGCGCGCAGCTGGATGCCGGCTTGCTTGAGGTGCACATCCTGCAGGCACCAACCCTGATGCTGCGGCTCAAGGTCTTGCTCGCGACAGCGCGCGGCACATGGAGAGATCTCGACAATCTCACCATCACGAGTGCGACAGAGATGACTTTGCGCCGCAGATGGCGCAGTTCCATGCGCGTGTCGGTTGACGGCGAAGTCATCCGGCTCGCGAATCCGGCCAGGTTTGCGGTGTTGCCGGGTGCGCTGCGCCTGCGTTCAGGCCGCCCACGCAGCCCAGAGGGTGCGAACACGGAGTTGGGATGATCGAGATTGCGCCCGGCGCTGCAAGAAAGATAACGGCAAGAGATATGGCTGCAGGAGATATGGCTACAAGAGATATGCGCGTGCCCGCCACGGACAGAGGCAGGAGCACCGTTACGCCGCTCGTCGCGTGCATGATTCTCAGCCTTGCCGCCGCCATGATCGTGCTTGCCTGCGTGATCACAGGGGTTTCGGATGCGTTCGACATCCGCGTTTTCTCGCTCGCCCACGGTCTCGACACGACGCGTGCGCGGCTGACACCGGCATGGCTGAGCGAAGCCGTACGCGACATCACGGCGCTTGGCAGTACCGTGGTTCTGGCATCGGCCGTGGTTTGCGTCGCAGGGTTTCTGATGGCGACGGACCGGCGCCGGCTGGCGGGTCTGCTCGTGTCCAGTGCGGTGCTTGCCACCCTCTTCAGCACAGTCATGAAACTGGGCATGGACCGGGCGCGCCCGGCGCTCGTCGATCCGATGGTTGTGACCTACACCGCAAGTTTTCCCAGCGGCCATGCCCTGCTGTCGGCGGCCATCATCCTGACCATGGCTGGATTGCTGTCGCGTGCAGTGGATCGTCCCGCGGGTCGCAGGGTCATCGTCGTGGCCGCTGTCACCATGACGGTCTGTGTCGGGCTCAGCCGCATCTATCTGGGCGTCCATTGGCCGACGGATGTGCTTGCGGGCTGGTGTCTGGGGGTCTTCTGGTCCAGCGGGACGTTGCTCGCGGCCCGCAGACTCGGGCGGGCCACCGGCACACCCGCGCGCTGAAAATCCGTCACAGCCTACAGCAGGGGCCGCTTGCGCCATTCCTCTTCGAAGGAGATGGCGAGGCGCTCGGTCAGGCGCGGATTGGCCAGATGCAGATGCTTTCCGTCGAAGTTGAAATACCCCGCCTTGCGCAGGGCCGACCAGGTCTTGATCGTATGCACCAGTGACAGGCCAAGCGCATCGGCAAGGTGCTGGCGCGTCAGGGGAAACAGGAAGGTCTGATCCTTGACGAGGCCGATGTGATCCGCGCGGCGGTAGAGGCCCATGATGAGCGCCGCGAGGCGTTCGCGCGCCGTGCGTTGGCCGACGGAGGTCAGGGCTTCATCGACCATGCTTTCCTCGCGCGCACCCAGCCACGAGAGTTCGTAGGCGAGTTGCGGCATTCGCTCGAAGAGTGTCCAGGTCTGCTTGCGTGAGAAGACGCAGAGTTCCACATCCGTCAGGGCTTCCACGCTGTGCTCGGCAGCGGTCAGAAGCGAGGCCTGCAAACCGACGATGTCACCGGGCAATATGAAATTCAGGATCTGCCGACGCCCATCGGGAAGAGATTTCTGGCGGAAGGCCCATCCGCTGAACAGTGTGTAGAGTTCGGCATCGGTCTGACCGGTGTAGATGATTTCGGAGCCCGCCGACACAAGGCGGTGATCCCTTTTCATCGAATCGATGAAGGCGATTTCTTCTTCGCTCTTGGTCTTGAAGGATTTCTGCAGCCGCAGCGGGCAATCGCGACAGCGGATGGTGTTCTTGGAGGAATAGGCGTTGTCCATGCGCGGCGATGGCATCGTCAACGATGATCCGGGCGAAGGGAGAACTTGTCCTGCGCGGAGCGTCTTGCGCTGGCTCGGCCATCGCCGGGCGCAAATCGGTAACGTGTGGAATCGAGCTGCATCATCGCACGGTACTCTGTCAGTCCTCTGCCGTGAACGCAAATCACCGGCGTGCACAAGGTTGCAATGGCGCAGGCCATACAGCCTTGAGCCGGGAACTCATAAAAGGAAGCGTTTTGCGGGAACATAGCAAAGGCGGAGGGCGTTATGCCGGTGTCACCCGGAGTATCGATATGTACAACCGCAACACCATGATGCTCGTCATCTGCATCCTCGCTGTCGTTACGGTGGGCAGCTTGGCCGCTTATTTTTATGAGCGTTCCCAGAACCCGGGCGTCGATATCCGCCTCGACAGGAATGGGCTGCAGATCGAGCAACGCTGAGCCCTTTTGAAACTGCAAACAGGAGATTGAAAATGCGCACGATCGCACTCTGGGCCCTGGGCGTTCCCTTGCCCATCATCGCACTTTATTGGGTTTTCGGCTGACATCCCACTGATGCGGGCCGCGCGCATATCAAAACGCGCGTCGTCCGGCCGGACAGCCGATCCTCCCACCATCAGACAGGAACTCACCATGTCCCCATCCGCGACACTGAAACTGCCGGAATTGACGGCCAACCCTTCGGCGCATTTCGCAGCGCCCACGGAGGTCCTTAGCTGTCCCGGTTTGTCCGACCTGCAGAAAAAGCAGGTCCTCGACGCATGGGAAGAAGATGCCCGCCGGCTATCGATTGCGACCGAAGAAGGCATGGGCGGCGGCGAGCCATCCCGCATGGCGGAAATTGCCGATGCGAAGGCACAACTCGGCTTGTCCGATGCCCGCGAGTCATCGCCCACGAAGGCGGGCTGAGCATTCTGGCGTCACAGGTGCATGAGATCGCCCGGAACCGGGATTGCCCGAGCGCGTTCCTCCTCCGACGAGGGGAAAGATCGAAGGTCGGGACGATCCTTCGACTTGACCCCTGACGAAGTGAAAGGGGTTCACCATGGGTAATCTTCTGTACTGGGCTGTCGTGCTTGTCGTGGTCGCCATTGTCGCGGCGTTCTTCGGCCTGGGCGGCGTTGCCGGCACTGCGATGAGCGGCGCACAACTGCTTCTGTACGGCGCCATTGCGCTCATCATCATTACGGCGGTCGTGTCGGTGCTGCGCCGGCGCATTTAGCGCCCGACCGCACCTTGGATTTCATGATTAGGGGATGCTTCCACGGAGGCATCCCTTTTTCGCATCCAGTGCCACCATCGGGCGCTGGAGCGCAGCCGCGAGGGAACCGCCCCTGCGATGCGGCGTTGTCCCATCAGCCACCTGGGCCTTCTTCAGACCATCGCAAACCAAGACCATCAGAAACATGGAGACAGTCATGCCAACCTCAAGCGGTCATACGACAGCCATCCTCGCCTCAAAGGTGCGGGGAACATCGGTGTTCAACAAGCAGGGCGACAAGATCGGCCATGTCGAGGACATCATGCTCGACAAGACCTCCAGCGAAGTGATGTATGCCGTGCTCGGATTCGGCGGGTTTCTGGGCATCGGCGAGAAGTATCATCCCATGCCCTGGGCCTCCCTTGATTACGACCCGCAGGTCGGCGGCTATGTTGTGCCGATGTCGAAGGAGGCGCTCGAGCTCGCGCCAGCCTACAACCTCGGCGATCTCACCAAAGGTGATGGCGACATCCGCCGCAAGGCAGCCGATTATTACGGCACCCTCTGAGCCGAACACAAAATGCGCTACCCCGGACCGGCAGGCGGCAGGCAAAATCTGCCGCCTGTCGGGGGTCAAATGCCCTGATCAATCGCTGCGCGCGGGCAGGGGGAAGGTAAGCGTGCACCGTGTGCCTGCTGCATTCTCCATGGAGAATGTACCGTTCAATTGCCGGCAAAATGAATTGACGACCCTTAATCCGATGCTGTTGGACGTTGCAGAATTGAAATCCGCTTTCACGCCCGGTCCGTTGTCCGACACGGTCAAGATAGCGGACTCCGCCGCGCGGTCGACTTGCAAGCCAATTGTGATCAGACTGCCGCCATCCGGCCGCTTTCCGTGCTCCAGCGCGTTGTTGATGCATTCTGTCAACACCAGCGACACGGCGAGAAACGAGTCCTGTTCCAGCGTGATGGGCTCGACGTCGATTTCCACCTTAAACTCGGCTTCCGCGCCCGCCGCCATGATGCAGCCATTGGCAATTTCCCGCGCGTAGGCTGCATCGAGCTGGCCTTTTGTTCGGTCCGGGTCGTGAAACATGCGCTGGATGTCCGCGATCACCGACACCCGCTGGATCGATTCCATCAATGCGCGGTGCGCAGCCGGATCTTGGACGTTGCGCGACTGGATCAGCAGCAGCGACGAGATGGCCTGCAAGTTGTTGCCAATGCGGTGCTGCACCTCGCGAAACAGCGTGTCGCGTTCTTCGGCCACGTTCATCGCGTGCTTGCGCTCTGCATCGAGCTGCCCCAGCGCCTTCAGAAGGCGGTCGATGATCAGAAGATCGACGCCGATGATGAAAACGTAAAACCCGAGCGCCACGCCCGTGGTCGGTGTCAGGTGCAAGGAATAGAAAGGCGGCAGAAAAAAGTACCATGCGGCCAAGCCGCCAAGGGCAGCCGAGAGAATGCCAGGCCCTGTGCCGAACAGGAACGCCGTGATGATGACGGCGGGGAAAAACGTCAGGTAAGGAAAGCCGGATGGCAGATAACCGTCAACACCAAAGCGCAAAGCCAACGCCAGAGCAAAAACGGCGATCGCGGCAGTGTAAGCCCTGGTGGGGCCATAACCAAGCTTGCCCCGGGACTGGTCATTGATGGGTCTATGCATAGGAGATCAAAATTCCGTTCAAAATCGTGGGGCAAGAAATCCGGGAGACTGCGCGTAACAGTCCGAGAACGTGGGGACAATGTCATTTGACATCAGCTGGTATGGCCTGCTGCGATGTGCCAATTCAGCATGATCGGCGGATCGACGGGGATATTCTGCGCATCGAGTTGCAACCGCAAGCCGATCAGGGTCTTGGTGGGCGCAAGCCCCCCTTCGGTCATTCCATGGGCAGATATGGTCAGGCTCAGCCCGCCTGTGTCCTCATCCACGAGCACGACCTTCACGCCGCCGCAACCTGAATGCTTGATGCAACTGAAGGCGACTTCGACGATGGCAAGGCCCAGCGGAATGGCCCTGTCCACGGGAAAGCCGGCCTTGGTGCTGATCTCGGCGTCGATCCGGCGATCGGAGCGGCGGGCGGCGTCCGAAAGGTTGGACAGCAGTTCTTGAACGAAGGGTTGCACCGGTACATCCTGCATGCCGTGGGCGGTGAGGGCGAACCTGTAGGCGACGGCCAGAACCTGCACCTTGGCTTCTGCATCGCGCAGGATTTCGCCACCCTGGTCAGGTTGCTCGCGGCGTGTGAGGGCAAGGTAGCTCTGGATCACCTGCAGGCTGTTCTTCACCCGGTGGTGCAATTCGCGCATTAGATGCTGGTTCGCCTCCAGCGACGCGCGCAGCGTCATTTCGCGTGAAGCGGCCTCGGTCACCATGCGGTTGAAGGCGCTGGCGACCTTGCGGATATCTTCCGGCATGCCCGGGTCGATCGGTGCCAGCACGCCGTCATGCCCGTCGATCTCGGCCTTCGCGGCCTGCTCGATTCCCGCGATTCCCCGCACGATGTTGGTCTGGATGAAACTCCACGACGCCGCATACATCACGGCCAGCATCAGGAGTGGTGCGGCGCACATGATGAGATAGCGCCGCAGCGCTGCGTTTTCCGCCGAGCCGTTGAAACTGGCGAGCACATAGAGGCCGGGTTCGGCGACGAGGCGCGCTGCATACTGGCCTGCCACACCATTCGCGGCATCGGCGGACCACCGACCCGGCAGTGGACCGGGCGGCCAGACGCGGGGAAGCCAGGTGTTGTCCTGTTCGGCCGTTCCGCGCGCGGCCAGGATGTCCTGCCTGTTCGCGACGATTCCAACGGTCGTCATCCGGTCAACGATGCCAAGATCGAACACCTGATCGAGCAGAAAGGGGTCCACGACAAGCATGCCCTCCAGGAATTCCGATCGGTCGGGCGGTACTGTCTGAACGTAGAACACGAAGTAGGATGCGCCTGCGAATGTGACCGTGTCATAACGAAAACGGTTCGTGCTGCTGGGTATCCACGCATCTGTGGCTGGGCGATCGCGGACCGTGATGACCAGTGCGCGTAAGGCCGCATCGTCCATGAAGCCTTCGGTTGCGGCGAGGCAACCACTTCGGTTCTCGCCGGCCACGTACAGGGCCTTGAACGTGGGGGAGGCGCGCAGCACGCCGGCCACCTGCTCCTGGCACGCAGCCATGTTGCCCGCGCCCAGAGGTGCTGTGCTGAGGGTTGTCTCGACGATGCGCAGTGTGCCGCGCATCCAGATGCGGGACCGAATCGCAAACTCATCGGCAAAGCGCATCTGCGATTGCTCGAGGGTCCGCAATTCGGAACGATAGGTCAGGGTCGCCAGCACCATCGTGAGTGCTAGAACGGGAATTGCGATGAACACCAGCAGGATGAGCAGCCGAGCCTTGACGCTGCCCAGCGCTTTCAATCTCATCATGCCCTGGGCACCTGCGCACCGGCACCCACTGCGGAAATCGAACGCGCGTCGGGGCCTATGTCTTCAACGCGCTCGATCCCGAGGAGATCGCCCAGGCGCGCCCGCGCGCGGCTGACGCGGCTCTTGATGGTGCCGACGGCCACGCCGCAAACCTCGGCAGCCTGCTCGTAGGAGAGGCCCGACGCACCCACCAGAATGAGCACCTCGCGGTGTTCGTCGGGCAGCTTGGCCAGCGCGATGCGGAAGTCGGCCAGATCCATCACGCCTTCCTGTGCCGGAGCCACGGCCAAATTGGCGGTGTGTATGCCGTCCACGTCCTCCACCTCGCGGCCGCGCTTGCGGTAAAGCGAGTAGAAGGTGTTGCGCGCGATGGTGAAGAGCCAGGCCCGCATGTTGGTGCCTTCGCGGAAGCTTTCCGAATGCCCCCACGCCTTCAGGAGCACATCCTGCACGAGGTCGTCCGCCAGCACGTAGGAGCCGCAAAGCGAGACGCAGAAAGCACGCAGACCCGGCACCTCCCGCAGCATCGTATCGCGAAACGTCTTGGTCGGATCCGCGAACGTGCGTTCAGCGGTCACGACCGATCTCCTTCGCTTCGAGTTCAGCCAGGAGCACGAGGAACTTGTCCGGCACCGGGGCGCTGGCGATGTCATCGAAATGGGCCTGGAGGGAGCGGCCGATCGCATCCTGCATCAGATTGCCGAATTTGACCTTGCTCGTGTTGACAACCTTGCCGCCCTGGGCGCGCGCGCCATCGGGCTCTTGGGTCTTCCGGTCATCACTCATATTTTTGAAATCCTGTCCGTCAAACATGTGAAACCACACGCGCACAATTGCCCTGATAAGGTAGCTAACGTCATCCCATCAGCGAAGTTCCGAGAATTTAGAAAAATAAATTTCTTGCCAAAAGGAGCGGCTGCACCAATCTTTTCATAGCTAAATTCACGAGGATTACGATGTCAATCGCCAAAGAAATTGCTCCACATCTTGCCTATCTCCGGCGCTTTGCCCGCGCCTTGAGCGGAACGCAATCTCTGGGGGATGCCTATGTGATGCAGACTCTGGAAGCGCTCATCGCCGACCCAACGGCCTTCCCGCGCGACATGCCTGCCCAGCACGCGCTGTACAGGGTTTTCCTCAAGCTGTGGTCCACTTCGGTGCAGGCCCAAAAGTCGTCGCTGCCGCCCCAGGGCATCAGCGCCGTCGAGCGCAACATCGAGATGCTGACGCCGCGTGCGCGCCAGGCCTTCATTCTGAAAACGGTTGAAGGATTCTCCAGCCAAGCGGTCGCGCATATTCTGGAGGTCAGCGAAAGCGAGTGCCAGACCCTGCTCGATCAGGCCGCACGCGAAATCGCCGAACAGGTTGCGACCAGCGTGCTCATCATCGAGGACGAGCCCATCATCGCGCTGGACATCGAAGCCATGGTGCTTGAACTCGGCCATGAGGTCATGGGCATCGCCCGCACGCACAAGGAGGCCATCGCGCTGATCCGGCAGAAGCCTCCCGGACTGGTCCTGGCCGATATCCAGCTGGCCGATGGCAGCTCGGGACTGGATGCGGTCAACGAAATCCTGCGCACGGTGAATGTGCCGGTCGTCTTCATCACGGCTTATCCCGAACGGCTGCTGACGGGCGAGAAGCCCGAGCCCGCCTTCCTGATTACCAAGCCTTTCCAGCCCGACGCCGTGAAAGCCTCGATCAGTCAGGCGCTCTTCTTTGATCGGAAGGCAGGCAAGCAGGCCGCAGCATAGAGGCTGCGCAAGCCACCTGCGCCACGCACTGCTGACGGGTGTCTTGCGCCACGCCGAGCCGTGTCAACATATGGGATCACGTGACAGCAGGCCGCGGGACTGGTTTACGCCGCCGCCCTGTGTCACGCAGTGCATGACACCATTTTAAACTTCGCCATCATCCACGTGTTCAGGAGCCCGGCGGCTTGGGCCTGTCGAGGGCGAAATCCTCGTACCATGGTTCTTTTTCTCCAGCGATCATCTTGCCGATCAGGCGTGAGGCCATGAAGCTGAAGGTGATCCCGTTGCCGCCGTAACCATAGGCCGCATGCATGCGCGGATAGCCCGGCACCTCGCCAATGAGAGGGAGGCCATCCGATGTTTCGCCAAAGGCGCCAGACCAGATGAAGTCCGCCCGCGCGTCGGCGTTCGGGCACAACGCCTTCAATTTGCGCAGTATGATTTCCGCCTTCTGCGGCATCAGCGCATCCCGCTCTTGCGGATCGGTGACGCTGTCGTCGTCTTCTCCTCCGATGACGATGCGGTTATCCACCGTCGTGCGGGCATAGAGATAGGATTCGGACGCTTCCCAAACCAGCACGCCGTCTCGCCAGAGCGCATCGGGCTCCTGCGGCGGTGTCGCAATGGCCCAGCTGGAGGCTGTCTTGTGCAGTTCCGATTTCACGAATTCGGGCATGACGTACCCCGTGGCAAGGATGACGCGTCCGGCCTCGATCTCGCAGCCGTTGTCGAGCGCCACCGTCACGCCTTTGGCCGTGGCGTCGTAGGTTACGGCATCGGCATCAAAGACACGGGCACCGCCGGCAACCGCCGACGCAATCAATGCATGCGACAGCTGGAGTGGGTCGGCATCCGCTGATCCGGACGACAGAATGGCCGCCTCCCGATCAAAACCGAAGGTGCGCAAAAGGGTGGAATGGTTGAAGTAGACACCCGGCAGGCCCGCCTTCGCGCGCAGCGTGTATTCCTCGCGCAACTCGCGCGCATCCGTGTCGCCACCGGCCAGATACAGGGAGCTGCGGTCGCGGAATCCGCAGGCCAAGCCCAGCGACCAGACGAGCGTCTTGAGGCCCGTGACCGCTTGCAGACTGCGTTGGTAGATGTTGGCGGCACGATCGAAGCCGTAGAACTGCGTGAGTTCCATCAGGGGGCAGTCAATTTCCCACTGCAGCATGGCCGTGCTGGCGGCCGTGCTCCCAAAGCCGGGGCGCTCACGGTCGATCACGCAAACCTGGTGACCGAGCTTCGTGAGATGCTGCGCCATGAGGGAGCCGGTGATGCCGGCCCCCACGATCAGCACATCGCACTGCATGCTCTGCTCAAGCAGCGGACGTCGGGGCCTGACGTAGCCGGCGTGCCACGGCGGGGAGCCGCCGCGCAGTTCGCTGTGCACGGTCGTGTGCGGATCGAACGCTGCCTCGCTGACCAAGCCGTGCATCACGACGCCTCGCCCGTTTGTGCGGTCTGCGTCGCGCGCGGCAGGCTTGGGCCCGACATCACGCGGCCTTGGCGACGGCGACCGTGTTGACGGAGCCAGCCAGCTTGGAAAGCGCCTGGTCCGTCTTGGTCTCCTCGGCAAGGGTGGCGCCCAGCAGGGTGGCCGCTTCCTTCATGCCGAGTTGCTTTGCCCAAGCCTGCAGCGTGCCGTAGCGGGCCATTTCGTAATGCTCGACAGCCTGGGCGGAAGCAACCAGACCGGCATCGAGCGCCGGGCTGTTGGCATAGTCTTCCATCACGGCCTTGCCCTCTTCCAGAATGCCCAGGATGGCATCGCAGGTCTTCGCACGGGGGCTCTTGCCTGCCAATTCGAAGACCTCTGACAGGCGCTCGATGTGGCCTTCCGTTTCGGTCTTGTGCGCCAGGAACGCCGCCTTCAATTCAGGTGACTTCGCCGCTTTTGCCATCTTGGGCAGCGCCTTCACGACCTGCTTTTCGGCGTAGTAGACGTCCTTCAGCATGTCGTGGAACAGGTCTTCGAGTGTCTTGGAATCGGTTGCCATGGGTTGTCTCCGGTTGGTTGGGGTGATTTCTTCGTGCAGATGTCACCTCAACCGGTTTGCTCCCGCAAAGTTCCGCTGTGGGCGCAAAACCGGTGCCCGATCGAGATCACCCTGTGCACAGGGGAGTCGGCTGCCTTGCGTCCAGGGCCGTCATGCGGCGTAACATGCGCCCATGCATGCGCTTGTGCTTTACGCCCATCCCCACCCCGAGAGCTTTGGCGCGGCCCTGCACCGGAGTGTCATTGGTGCCCTCATCGAAGCGGGCCATGCCGTCGATGATTGCGATCTGTATGCCGAGGGCTTCGATCCCGTGCTTAGCCGCGCCGAGCGCGAGGGCTACCACGCCGTGCCCGGCAACATCGCGCCGGTGGCCCATCACGTGGAACGCCTGCGCCGCGCGGACATGCTGGTGATCGTCACGCCCGTCTGGAATTTCGGCTGGCCCGCGATCCTGAAGGGCTATCTTGACCGGGTGTTCCTGCCCGGCGTGTCCTTTGAGATCGCGGATGGGCGCGTGTCAGGTGCATTAACCCACATCAACCGGCTCGTGGTGGTGACAACTTACGGTGCCAGCCGCTGGCGTGCCTGGCTGATGGGCGATCCGCCGCGCAAGGTGGTGACACGCATGCTCAGGGGCGTGATCGGCCTCCACAAACCGGTCATTTATCTGGCGCATTATGATATGAACCGCTCGACACCGGCCACACGTGCAGCCTTTCTGGCGCGGGTGCGGCACCAGATCGTTAACGTATGACCTATGTCGTGAGACTGTCATGGTTGCACGCCATGAGGGTGATGCAACAAGGGCTGCACGCATGATCAAGACAAAAGCCAAATTGCCTGATCCGGTCGGGCAGATGCTGACGCTTGCCGCCCGTCGCCACCGCAGCCGCATCGGTGCGCATCTCTCCAGCATCGGCCTGTTTCCCGGTCAGGATCAGGTCTTGCGGGCGCTCTCCCACACCAACGGTCTGACGATGGGCGAAATCGCGACCCTTCTGAACATCCGCCCGCCAACGGCTTCCAAGATGGTGGCGCGCATGGGTGCGGAGGGCCTCGTGGAGCGGCGCGGCAAGGGCGATGATGCGCGCCTCGTCGCGGTTTTCATCACCGAGGAAGGCGCAACGCGCGCGGCGGATCTGGACCGGATCGCCCGGCGGATCGAAAAGGATGCACTGGCGGGCCTCGATGACAAGGATGCGCGGCGACTGCGCAAATTACTGAAGAAGGTCGCCAAAAACCTGGGCGCCGACGACGATTCCAGCGACGCCGCCGACAGCGAAGACGAGGATGAGGCCGAGCCTGCCGTCACCCTCGTCAAGATTGTCTGACACACGTTGCGGACGCAGCCGCTGTCTCCTGGTGGCATCAGCATCGTGCGCCAACGTGTCTGAACCCGGAGTTTGCTCAACCCGGGGCTTGCTTCCACTCGGGACTTGCCTTCATCCGAGCTTGCTTCACGCAAAGTTTTGCTTCCACCCGGGCCTTGCTTCCACTCGGGCCTTGCCTCAACCTGGTGCTTGCCTCAAAAAATCCACAAGATAGTCTAAGCAGCACCCCGAGCCTGCGTTCACAGGCGCGGATTCCGATTGCGGGCACGGCACCCCGGCCCATCTATGAGGCAAAACACATGATCCGATTGACCCGCCGCGCGCTCCTGAGCGCCGTCTCCACGATGGGCCTGGCCTATGCCTTCCCGTCGCTCGTATCACCCGCTTTGCTCTCGCCTGCCCACGCGCAGGCATCTGCAGCCAGCTTCAGCGCCGAGGATCTCGCAGTCGCCGGTCCCCTGGGGGACAAGGTGCTGGGCAATGCGCTCGCTCCCGTCACCATGATCGAATACGCGTCGATGACGTGCAGTCACTGCGCCAACTTTCACCAGAACGGCTTCAAGTTCCTGAAAGAGCGTTACATCGACACCGGCAAGGTGCGGTACATCCTGCGGGAATTTCCCAGCGATCCGCTGGCCGCAGCCGGCTTCATGCTGGCCCATTGTGGTGGGGAAGGGCGGTTTTTCCCCGTCGTCGACCTGATTTTCTCGCAGCAAGCGACATGGATCCGCAGCGAGCGCCCTGTCGACGCCCTGCTTGCCATCGTCAAGCAGGCGGGTTTCACACAGGAAACCTTCGAGACCTGCTTGAGAAACCAGACACTTTATGACGGAGTGCAGGCAGCGCGCCAGCGCGGGGTCGAAAAGTTTGCGGTCGATTCCACGCCGACCTTCTTCATCAACGGCCGCAAGGTCACGGGTGCGCTGGCACCAACCGAGCTCGAGAAGATCATCGAGCCCTTATTGAAATCCTGACAGCGGAGTCGTCCCTCCGCTGCACACGCAGGGGGAAGCAGGCCGCAATGCAGTTCGACAGACTGCGCATCATCGGCTTCAAGAGTTTCGTTGATCCGACCGAGTTCGTGATCGAGCGCGGACTCACGGGCGTGGTCGGCCCGAATGGCTGCGGCAAATCCAATCTGGTAGAAGCTTTGCGCTGGGTCATGGGCGAGACCTCGTTCAAATCGATGCGCGCTTCGGCCATGGACGATGTGATCTTCAACGGATCGGGTGGCCGCCCGCAGCGCAACACCGCCGAGGTTTTGCTGGCCATCGACAACACCGCCCGCACCGCGCCCGCAAGTTTCAACGATGCCGACAAGCTGGAGATCAGCCGCCAGATCACGCGCGAGGAAGGTTCCCATTACCGCATCAATGGCCGTGAGGCGCGCGCGCGCGATGTGCAGATTCTCTTTGCCGATGCCGCGACCGGCGCGCGCTCTCCCGCGCTGGTGCGCCAGGGGCAGATCGGCGAAATCATCGCCGCAAAGCCGCAGGCCCGTCGCCGCATTCTGGAAGATGCCGCCGGCATTGCCGGGCTGCACGCGCGGCGCCACGAGGCGGAGCTGCGTCTCAAGGCGGCGGAGGACAACATCACCCGCGTGGAAGACGTGTTGCGCCACATCGACAGCCAGGTGGACAGCCTCTCGCGCCAGGCCAAGCAGGCGGTGCGCTACCGCGACATCGCCGCGCAGATCCGCCAGGCCGAGGCGATGGTGCTGCACATCGCTTTTCACGAGGCGAAGGGCCAGTTGCAGGCCGCCGAACGCCAGCTCGATGCCGATACGCGCGCTGTCGCCGAGCGCACGCGCCTGCAGGGGGAGGCCGCCCGCGCGCTGGCCGTGGCCGAGCATGACATCCAGCCGCTGCGTGATGAAGAGGTGCGCCGTGCGGCGGCCTTGCAGCGCTTGCAGATTGCCCGTGAGCAGATCGATGCCGAGGAGGCCCGCGCCAAGGCCCGCTTTGAAGAACTGAAACGCCGCCTGGAGGAACTCGCCCGCGACCGCGACCGCGTGCGCCAGGGCGTGGAAGATGCTGCCCGTTCGCTGGCGGAACTGGCCTCAGAGGCCACCCGTCTTGAAGCAGATGGAGCGGGCGACGCCGCCAGCCGCCCGGCGGCGCAGGCGCATCTGGCCCATGTCGAGGCGGATCTGGCCAAGGTCGAGCAGGCGCTGTCGGATTCGCAAGGCGCGCTGGCGGATCTCTCGGCGCGGCGTGCTGCCACTGAGCGGGCCGTGCGCGAGGCCAGCGAGCGGCTGGCCCGTGCCGACAACCAGCTGGCGGAAGCGGATCGTGAAATCGCCGCCATCGGCGAGGCGGGCGGAGGTCTTCCGGGTGGCGTGCAGGATCTGGTGGCCCTGCGCGGACGATATGCGGAGGCGAGCAGCGCCTTCGCTGCGGCCGAATCTCTGGCGCAACGGGCCGAGGCGGAGCTCGCCAAGGCGCGCGAGAGCGAGGCGCAACACCGCCCGAAACTCAGCGAGGCCGAGCGCGCTAGTCAGCGGTTGGAGACCGAAATCCGCACGCTGAAAAAGCTGTTCGACACGGGTGCCAGTGATCTGTGGCCAGCCGTGCTGGAAGAGATTTCCGTCTCCAAGGGCTATGAAGTCGCCTTGGGCGCGGCGCTGGGCGATGATCTGGATGCCTCCGCCAATGTGTCGGCCCCGGCCCATTGGGCGCCCGGCGTTGAGGATGCGGATGATCCGGCTTTGCCCCGGCAGGTGGCCCCGCTGGCGGATCATGTGCGCGCCCCGCCCGCGCTGGCGCGGCGGCTGCGCCAGATCGGCGTGGTGGCCCGCGCAGAAGGTGCGGCGCTCCGCCGCCTGCTCAAGCCCGGCCAGCGGCTCGTCTCGCGTGAGGGGGATCTGTGGCGCTGGGATGGCTATACCACGGCAGCCGAAGCGCCCTCGCACGCCGCGCGCCGGCTCGCTGAGAAGAACCGTCTGGGAGATCTGGAAAAGGCCGCAGCCGAGGCGCGCGCAAAGCTCACGGCCCTCAAACTGGAGGCGGAGCAAGCGCAGCAGGGTGTCCAGCTGGCGGCCTCCGACGAGCAGACAAAGCGCGCCGCCGTGCGCGCCTTGCGCGGTGCCATGGAGCAGGCCCGCGATGTGCTGGCCGCTGCCGAGCGGCGAGATGCCGAGCGGGCGGCCCGCCTGCAAGCCTTGCAGGACAACCGCCTGCGTTTGGTCACAAACCGCGATGAACAGGCCCGCGCGCGCGCCGCCAGCGATGCCGCACTTGCAAGCTTTCAGCCCGAGGCGGAACTGGGCGCGATCGTGGCCGAGCGGCGGACGCTGGTTGTGCAGCGCCGCGCTGACGCGGCGGAGGCCCGCGCCGCGCTGATGGCCATCGAGCGCGAAATGTCCCTGCGTGCGCAGCGCCGCGCCACAATCGCCAATGAAATCACGGCCTGGACCGAGCGCCGCAGCCGCGCCGAACAGCAAGCGCAGGACATCATCGCCCGTGTGCAGGGGGTGGAGAACGAGCAGGCGCAGCTCGCGGCCTCGCCCGATGATCACGTCATCCGCCGCCGCGCGCTGGCTTACGAGATCGAGCAGGCGGAAGGTGCCCGCAAGCAGGCCGCCGACAGCCGGGCGGCGCTGGAAATCACGCTGGCGGAAGCGGGCAAGATTGCGCGCACCTTGCTCACCGATCTCTCCACGGCGCGCGAGGCCCGTGCCCGCTCCGAGGCGATGGTGGAAAGCGCCACCCTCAAGGTGGGCGATGTGGAAAAGCTGATTGCGGAAACGCTGGAGGTGGCGCCCACGGCGCTGGCGGGCCTGGCCGGGCTGGTGCCGGGGCAGGATTTGCCGCCGCTGCGCGGCAGCGAGGAGAAGCTCGCGGCCCTCAAGCGCGAGCGTGAGCGGCTGGGCGCGGTCAACCTGCGCGCCGATGAAGAGCTGCAGGAGGCCGAGCAGCGCCGCACCGATCTCATCGCCGAGCGCGAGGATTTGGAGGGTGCGATCCGCAAGTTCCGGCGCGCCATCGCCAGCCTCAATGCGGAGGGGCGCGAGCGGTTGCTGGCCTCCTTCGAGGTGGTCAACGGCCATTTCAAGCGTCTGTTTGCCACCCTCTTCGGCGGCGGCGAGGCCGAGTTGCAACTGATTGAAAGCGATGATCCGCTGGAAGCCGGTCTGGAAATTCTCGCCAAGCCGCCGGGCAAGAAACCGCAGGTGCTGACGCTGCTGTCGGGCGGCGAGCAGGCGCTGACGGCGACCGCGCTGATCTTCGCCGTGTTTCTGACCAACCCGTCGCCGATCTGCGTGCTTGATGAAATCGATGCGCCCCTCGATGACCACAATGTGGAGCGCCTCTGCGACCTGCTGGATGAAATGGCGCGGACCACGACCACGCGCTTCATCATCATCACGCATAACCCGATCACCATGGCGCGGATGGATCGGCTCTACGGCGTCACCATGGCCGAGCGCGGCATCAGCCAGCTCGTGTCGGTCGATTTGTCGGCGGCGGAGCGGCTCGTGGCCTAGACATTCATTCAAATTGCATTTTTGCAATTTGGTTTTGGATATCACGGCACTGGATTGTTGCATTGCAAGGCATATGTACGAGCCACTGCACAGTGCAGCTTAAGGTTCAACCATGGCCAATCCGTCTGTTCTCGTCCTGTCCGGCTCGTCGCGCGCAGGCTCCCTCAACACCAAACTCGCCACCGCCGCTGCCGCCAAGCTGAAAGCCGCTGGTGTGGACGTGACACAGGTTTCGCTCGCGGATTTTCCACTGCCGCTCGTGGATGCCACGGGTTTTGGCAATCACCCCGCTGAAGCGATGAAGCTGCGGGATTTGATCGATGCTCATGCTGGTCTGTTCATCACCTCGCCCGAATACAATGCGGGCTATGCGCCTGCGCTCAAGAATGCGCTGGATTGGGCCACGGTTGCCAAGCCTGGCGCGCCCGCCACGGGACTCGCCGGCAAGGTCGTGGCCGTGGGCGGAGCTTCGCCTGGTCCCATGGGTGGCTACCGCGGCATGACACAATTGCGCAGCGTGCTGGATCTGGGCATGGGTGCGCTGGTTCTGCCTCAGATGATCGCCGTCGGCGGCGGCGATGAGGCCTGGAATGACGATGGCAGCCTGAAGGACGAGCGTACGGCAGGCTTCCTCGACGGTGTGGTGGCGAGCCTGGTGAAGGAAATCCGCCTGGCGCGCTGATTGAAGGTCGTCTCGGTCTGTACAAAGTGAGAATGAACGGTTATTCTCATAGAGAATGATTGTTCATTCCCATCCTTGTTTGGTTTTGCATGTCCTTGACTGAACCCAACGCCGATGCGCTCGTTGGCCCGGCAACCGGCCCGATGGGACCTGCTCCCGATCGCAAGAGCCGCATTCTTGATGCTGCGGAGCGTTGCTTCGTGCGTACGGGATTCCATCGCGCCACCATGCAGGATGTGGCGCGCGAATGCTCCATGAGTCCGGGCAATCTCTATCGCTACTTTTCATCCAAGGATGACCTTGTGGTCGGTCTTGCGGGCCGTGACCGCGACGAGATGCAGGGTGATTTCGCCCATCTGGTGGATGCCGCCGACCCCTTGAAAACCTTCGTCGCGCTGGGGCGCAGACATCTTGTCGACGAGCCCCGCGCCAAGTCGATCATGATGCAGGAGATTTGGGCGGAGGCCTCGCGCAACCCGCGCATCGCGGCGCTGTCTGCCGCCATGGATCACGCGATCTGCGCGACGATGGCGGTTTTCATCACGCATTGGCGGGCGCAGACGGGCGCGACCGGCCATGGGGCACCCGATGATGTCGCGCGCCTGATCATGGCGCTTTCAGACGGCCTGTGCCGCCGCCGTGCGACGGACATAACCTTCGATCCAGCCAGCAATTTCGAACTGGCATTGCCTGTCATCTTTCACATGCTGGGGGCGGCGCCCGCGCCCGGCGAAGAGGTCCCGACATGATTCGTGTTGCCGCCGTCTCTCTGGTTGCACTTCTCGCGGCTGCCCCTGGTGCCCTGGCCGCGGAGGCCGCCAGCCCATCCGTTTCCGCAGGACCTGCCGTCACGGTGCAGGTCATCAAGCGCGAGATGATCACCGACAGCGTGATCGTGACCGGCACACTGGTGGCGCGCGAAGACATTCTGATCTCGGCGCAGATCGACGGCTATGCCATCACCGATATCCTCGTGGAGGAGGGCGACCGTGTGAAAGCGGGGCAGGTGCTCGCCAAGCTGAATCCGCAGACGCTGGAAGCCTCGCTGGCCCAGAACACGGCGCAGATCGCACGGGCGGATGCGGCGATCGCGGCGGCGCAGAGCAACATCGTCGAGGCGCAGGCACTGGTGGCGCAGGCACAGAACTCCTTCCAGCGCACCCAGACCCTGCGCCGCGAGGGCATCACCTCGGCTGAAGTCTTCGATCAGCGTCAGGCCTCGGCCCTGCAAACGCAGGCGCGGCTGGTGTCCGCGCGCGAGCAGTTGCGCCTGTCCGAGGCGGACAAGGCGCTGGCGCTCGCCCAGCGCAGCGATTGGCTCATCCGCATCGAGCGCACCCAGATCAAAGCCCCGGCGGATGGCCTCATGGATCCCGCAGAAACCCGCATGAAACCCGCCATTTCCGTCATCGTCCCGGTTTACAACGAGGAACAGGGCCTGGATGCCCTGTTCGCCCGGCTTTATCCCGCGCTCGATCTGCTGGCCGAACCCTACGAGATCATTTTCATCAACGACGGCTCGCGCGATCGTTCGGCGGCGATCCTGCGCGCGCAGTTCACACGCCGCCCGGAGGTCACGCGGGTGATTCTTTTCAACGGCAACTTCGGCCAGCACATGGCGATCATGGCCGGCTTCGAGGCCAGCCGCGGCGAGATCATCCTCACCCTCGACGCCGACCTGCAG
>JANMMT010000078.1:0-7838 GCA_031373545.1 Hyphomicrobiales bacterium | reverse complement strand
GTCCTGGAGCCCGTCATGGCCACCGTTATCGACACGCTGCACAACGATATCAGGCGCAAGTCCGCCCAAGGCGAAGCCACGCGCCCGCGCCATCCCGAAAAGGCGCATCGGCCTGATGCGGCTGTGCTGCGCAAGCCGGATTGGATTCGCGTGAAAGCACCGGGCTCGCCCAAATGGGCCGAGACCAACCGCATCGTGAAGGAAAACGGCCTCGTGACGGTGTGTCAGGAGGCGGGCTGCCCCAACATCGGCGAGTGCTGGGAGCAAAAGCACGCGACCTTCATGATCATGGGCGACACCTGCACGCGCGCCTGCGCCTTCTGCAATGTGAAAACCGGCATGCCCGGCCCGCTGGACGGGCATGAGCCAGAAAACATCGCCGTCGCGGTGGAAAAGCTCGGCCTGAAGCATGTGGTCATCACCTCCGTGGACCGGGATGATCTGGGTGACGGCGGCGCGCAGCATTTCGTGGAAACCATCAATGCCATCCGCGCACGCTCGCCCGGCACCACCATTGAAATCCTGACGCCCGACTTCCTGCGCAAGCCCGGATCGATTGAAACGGTCGCCCGCGCCAGGCCCGATGTGTTCAACCATAACCTCGAAACCGTGCCATCGAAATATCTGAAGGTGCGCCCCGGCGCGCGCTATTTCAGCTCGATCCGCCTGTTGCAGCTCGTGAAAGAAGTGGACCCCACCATCTTCACCAAATCGGGCATCATGGTGGGCCTGGGCGAGCAGCGCAACGAGGTGCTGCAGCTGATGGATGATCTGCGCGCGGCGGATGTGGATTTCATGACCATCGGGCAATATCTCGCGCCCACAAAAAAGCATCACCCGGTGCTCGAATTCATCACGCCGGATGCTTTCAAGAGCTATGAAACGATTGCGTATGCCAAGGGCTTTCTCATGGTTTCCGCCACGCCGCTGACGCGCTCGTCGCACCACGCGGGCGATGATTTTGCCAAGTTGAAGGCCAACCGCGATGCGCGTGTGCGAGCTTAACGCGCCACTTCGCGGTCGTTTTCAACCACGATCCGCTGGGTCGCGATGCGCCTGGCCGGCGAAAACCCCTCGGTGTTGGGCGCCGTCAACTCGCTCGCGCCGCCCGCGCTGCGTGGATCGGTTTCGGGAGGCGGCGGTGCGGGCGCCTTGATCATCACGTCCGGCTCGGCGCGGATCAGGGGTGCGTTGACAAGAGGGCTGGTCTTGAACGCAGCCATAGCCAACCAGCCCGCCAGCGCAGCGACGAGCGCAAGCCCGATGCCGCTGCCTGCAATGATCAGCTGACGCCGCCGCTCGGCATCCCCCAACGGATCGAGATCGATGTCATCGTCTGGCGACGCGCCTTCATCACCGGGCGGAGGCGGCAGGGTAATTGGCTCCAGCGGATGCGGGCGCGCGCCGCGTTCCAGCGGCGTGCCGGGCTGGCCGAACTCGCGTTGCAGCAACTCGGCCAAGGGGTCCGCTGTTGGCAAGGGTTGTTGGGGCGGCTGATTCATGCGCGTTCCGCATAACACGCAGAAGATGACCGAACCATGGAGAGATGGACGATGACCTTGCCGATGTTGCCCGGCGCGCGTTCTCGCCCTCGCTTTTCACCGGGGGCTGTGATAGCGCACCCCTATTGATGAGGTTCCGTTTCGGCCCATGACCGATTTTCTGCGTGAAGTTGATGAAGAATACCGCCGCTCGCAAGCCGAGCAGGTGTGGAAGACGTACGGCGGGTTGATTATCGCGTTCTGCGTGTTGCTTGTGGCGGGTGTTGCCGGCTGGCGCTATTTCGACTGGCAGAAGCAGCAGGCGGCCGCCGCCGCAGGCGGGCGTTTCGATGCGGCCTTGCAGCAGCTTGCCAGCCCCAATGCGGCCGAGGGCGAGGCCGCCATGGCCAGAATAGCGGGCGAAACGGATGGTATCTACCGCCGCCTGGCCGAGCTGCGCCTGGCGGGTGAGCTTGCCAAACGCGATCCGGCGGCGGCCTTGCAATCGCTCGACAAGCTTGCCGGCGACACCACCTTGAGCGCTGATTTACGTGATCTGGCGCGGCTGCGCGCCGCCACCATCGCCGTTGACCGCGAAGCGCTTGCTGACGTGGAGCGCCGACTCATGCCGCTCACCAGTGCCACGAACCCCTGGCGTTTCCAGGCGCTGGAGCTTCAGGCCGCTGCTGCCATGAAGGTGGATGCCAAAGACAAAGCCCGCCAATTTCTCGACCAGATCATCATCGACCGTGCAGCGCCTCCGGGCGTGAAGGCGCGCGCCGAGTTGCTGATCGGCCTGACCCGCTGAGATCAAACATGCCCGCTGTTGTTGCTATTGTCGGGCGGCCCAATGTGGGCAAGTCCACCCTGTTCAATCGGCTTGTGGGCAAGCGACTGGCGCTGGTCGATGACAGGCCGGGCGTGACGCGTGACCGCCGCGAAGGGGACGGGCGCCTGGCCGATCTGCGCTTCACGATCGTGGATACGGCAGGCCTTGAAGAAAAGGACGAAGGCGTTCTCTCTGAGCGTATGCGCCAGCAGACGGAAGCTGCGGTGGGTGACGCGGATGTGATCCTGTTCGTGGTGGATGCGCGCTCGGGCCTCACACCCTCCGATCAGCATTTTGCACAGCTCGTGCGCCGCTCGGGCAAGAAGGTCGTGCTCCTCGCCAACAAGGCCGAAAGCAAGGAGAGCATCGCGGGCGCGGATGAAGCCTACAGCCTTGGGCTGGGCGAGCCCATCGCCTTTTCCGCCGAGCATGGCTTGGGCCTGCCCGAGCTGCGCGACGCACTGGTGGAGGCTGTGCCGGCCCTGCTGGAACGTGCGGACGATGCTGAAGACAGCGAACCGCGCGAAGACGGTGACCGATCTGGCATGCCCCTGCGCATTGCCGTGCTGGGCCGCCCCAATGCGGGCAAATCCACCCTCATCAACCGCATGCTGGGCGAAGACCGCCTGTTGACAGGGCCAGAGGCGGGCATCACGCGCGACTCCATCGGCGTGGAATGGGCCTGGCGCGGCCAGCCCGTGAAGATTTTCGACACCGCAGGCGTGCGCCGCCGCGCGCGCATTGAAGACAAACTGGAAAAGATGGCCGTGGCTGATGCGCTGCGCGCCGTGCGGTTTGCCGAGGTGGTCGTGCTGCTGCTGGATGCGACCATTCCGTTTGAAAAGCAGGATCTGACCCTCGCCGACCTCGTGGAGCGCGAAGGTCGTGCCATGGTCATCGGCCTCAACAAGTGGGATCTGGTCAAAGACCAGCCGGGCCTGCTGCTCAAGCTGCAGGAGCAGGCCGGCTTTGCGCTGACCCAGATCAAGGGCCTGATGGTCGTGCCTGTTTCGGCTGAGGCTGGCGAGGGGCTCGACGACCTGATGGAGGCCTGCTTCGACACCGCCGACATCTGGAGCCGCCGCATTCCCACATCCGCCATCAACCGCTGGCTGGAGCACGCGCTGGCGCAGAACCCACCGCCCGCCGTCTCGGGCCGCCGCATCAAGATCCGCTATATGACGCAGGTGAAAAGCCGCCCGCCGCATTTCGCCATCTTCGGCAACCAGCTGGAAAGCTTGCCCCAGAGCTATTTGCGCTACATGATCAACAGCATGCGTACGGATTTTGATCTGCCGGGCGTGCCGATCCGCCTCTCGCTGCGTACCAGCGAGAACCCCTATGACACGCGCGGCAAGCGCAAGATCGGCTAAAAGTCCAGTTCACCTTGCGCTAGTTGACTTTGCGCCAGTTCACGGAGCGGCAGATCATGCCACCCAGCACGCAGCCGGCTGTGGTCAGGCTGCTGCCTGACAGCGACATCGTGCCGGAGTATGTTTTTCCGTCTTCCGGATTGAAGGCCTTGCCGGACCATTTGTTCGCCCCATCCGGCTTCATGTCGAAGAACACGCGCTGGCCCACCTTGGAGGGGCCTTCGGCATCCTTCAGCCAGACGATCGTGCCGCAAAGCGAGTCGCCGCATGGCGCCACACGCACGCGCGAATTGCCATTGTCCCGCAGCCAGGTGCCGCTGGGGTCTGCCAAGGCGGGGGTGGTCGCGAGAACGGCTCCGGCGAGCAAAGTGGCGAAACGAAAATGTGACATGGGAAGTCCTCCTGACGCGACAGGGTCTCAAGGCCCTGTCTTCTCAACAGGCTACGGCGTGGGCCGCGCGTTTGCCAAGTTAAATCTGTCATGCCGCCGTTGCGACCGGAGCCAGACCACACGGGACGCTTGCCATTGCATCAATCCTTCTGCATACACCCGCCAGCGCTTAGGCGCTGGAGACGTGGCCGAGCGGCTGAAGGCACTCGTTTGCTAAATGAGCGTACCCAGAAATGGGTACCGAGGGTTCGAATCCCTCCGTCTCCGCCATTTTACGCACGCGCCATCCTTCGAACCCACGGTTCATTCCTGATCACGCGGTCGGGCTTTGCCCGGAGCGGGATCAGCAGAAGACTTGGGGTTCGAATCCCTCCGTCTCCGCCATTTAAATGCGCATCGCCACCAGGTTCGCGGCTTGCCGACAAAGACAACCAGATCGTGATATCAACTCGCGAGCCGCTGGGGCAGATGTTCCAGATAGGAGCGGGCCAGGCGCAAATCAGCCAGAAATGCGTGCCATTCCCGTATCTTATCGTCCTGTGCCACCAGGCGGAGCAAGAAAGAGGGGTGCACCGTAACAAGCAGGTCTGGCCGAATCTGGCCGGGCGGGATTGCACCTGCATGTCCGGGGCCATTTGGCCAATCCTCGCCAGCGATGATCACGCCGCGGCTTTTTTGTACGGGCATCGCCACTCCGGTCAGGCCAAAGGCCGCGGTTGCCCCAAGTGCCACGATCAACCGGGGGCGCACGAGCCGCACTTCCTGCGCGATCCATACGCTGCAGGCCTGCACCTCGGCTGCATTCGGCTTCTGGTGGATGCGCCTCTTGCCGCGCGGCTCGAACTTGAAATGCTTGACCGCATTGGTCACATAAGTGCTGCCCCGATCGATGCCCGCGCGCGCGATGGCCGTGTCAAAAAGCTTGCCGGCCGGACCGACAAAGGGTTGGCCGGACAGATCCTCCTGATCACCCGGCTGCTCGCCAACGAACATGATATCGGCCAGCAGCGGCCCTTCTCCGGGGACGCCCTGGGTCGCTTGCCCGTGAAGAGGACATCGCCGACAGCCCTCAATGGCGGGCTTCAAATCATGCAGACCAACAATCAGCGGGCTTTGCACTTCATGCTCCGGCAAGCCGGAATGTTGCGAGTCCGAAGCCATGGCCGTGCCGTGTGCTGAAGGGTCCTGAGCCATTCGCCGTGGTTGCGAGGGACAGCGGGCCTCCATCTCGCGCACACGGGCGCGCGCGCTGCGGATCAAGGGAACGATCAATTCAGCCTCGGGCAGATTGCGCCAGAATTTGACCGGCATTTCCTTTTTCATCGCCTTCACCTTGACGCGCGCAGGATTGAAAATGGAAGCGTAATAGGTGCGCCAGTCATCCTCCCGCGCATCCTGCGCCGGCGCATCGGCGCGGCGTGCGCCGGGCCCGATCACCAGGGCTTGCAGATCCCAGTGCGCGGAGGCATGAGGCGTCAAGATCGACCAGCGCATGGTCGCAAACCGGCGCATGAAGAACGGTGCCACCGCCGCCGTGATGTGGTGATCGGGCTCATGCCAAGCCACCATGGCTTCGCCCCCTTCTGCCAGAGCGACCGCGCGAAAGCGGACAAACGCCTTCATCTTGTGCATGTCCCGCCTCACGGCTTTGGCGAGAAGATGTGCGCGCACCACATCGGGATCGGATGCGATGTCCATGAGATGGGGCTGGTCTTGCATGCGCCAGAGCAGCCGGTAGGCGAGCGAAAAACGATGCGGATCTGCATGCAAGAGAAGAGCGCCCAGAGTGTCGCTCAACCCGCCGGGACTGGGACCCGAGGCGGCGCTATCTGTCTTCAGAAGAGCAGCCCGCATGACGGTGCCGCCTGCCGCGAAAAGGTCGGTGGCATCCTCTGCCGCACTCCAGACAACGTTTTCCGGGCGGTGCTGCATCCCAGCAAGCTGATGGGCAGCCCGAAGCCAGCCGCTCACATCTGTTTCCCCGTCCAGCACCACGCGAACCTGATGGCTCATGCCGCCTCCGGCAAAAGAAGGGAAAGCTGCCGCGGCGCTGGCATCAACTTCTGCTTGAGGCGCTCTTCATCCAGCAAAGCGCCCGGCTGCCAATCCTGCGCGATAATGAAAGGCATGGCGCTCTTGAGCGTGACAGCCAGTCGCTTGAGGTCCTCAAGCCTGAGAGCCTGGTGCCGGCGCGTGGCAAGGATGCGCTTGACGCCCGTCGCGCCCACGCCGGGAATGCGCAGAAGCATTTCGCGCGGTGCGACATTGACATCGACGGGAAAGAGAGCCCGGTTGGCAAGTGCCCAGGCAAGTTTGGGATCGATGGCCGGGTCGAACATGCCGCCTGGTGCAGCGGAAGCGATTTCATCCACAGTGAAACCATAAAACCGATACAACCAGTCGGCCTGATACAGGCGGTGCTCGCGTGTCAACGGCGGGGCGGCGATGGGCAGAGCCGTGGAGGAATCCGGTATTGGAGAGAATGCCGAATAATACACTCTCTTCAAGGCGAAGCTGGCGTAAAGCCCGCCGCTCATGCGCATGATGTCGATGTCACTCGAAGCATCCGCTCCAACGATCACCTGCGTCGACTGGCCCGTGGCAAAGCGGGGCGCCTTGCGGCTCTCCTTCTTGGCAGCCGTTGCCTCATCGAGACGAAGGCGCAACCTGCCCATGCTGCGCCGAATGGCCGGGAGGTTTTTCTCAGGCGCAAGGCGGCTCAGGCTTTGCTCCGTCGGCAACTCCACATTGATCGACAAGCGGTCTGCATAACGACCCGCCCTCTCGATCAAGGCCGGATCAGCCTCTGGAATTGTCTTGAGATGAATGTAGCCGCGAAAATCGTGTTCCTCGCGCAGCACGCGCGCCACTTCGGTGACCTGCTCCATCGTGTAATCCGGCGAGCGAATGATGCCCGAGGAGAGAAACAACCCTTCGATGTAATTGCGGCGGTAGAAATCGAGCGTCAGATTTACCACCTCGCTGATGCGAAAACGCGTCCTTTCGACGTTGGAAGAAATTCGGTTCACGCAATACGCGCAGTCGAACATGCAGTAGTTGGTCAGCAGCACCTTGAGCAGGGAAATGCATCGGCCATCGGGTGCATAGGCATGGCAGATGCCTGACCCCTCCGTCGAGCCGATGCCCTTGCCACCGAGCGAATTGCGCTTTGGCGCAGCGCTCGATGCGCATGAGGCATCGTATTTCGCTGCATCGGCCAGAATGGAAAGCTTGCGCCTGAGATCGATCTGGGTCATGGCGAAGTCCTTCATGTTCTTGTTATGTTCATACCACCGAGTTCCATCATTGGGAAGGTCGTTTCCGACATTCTGTGACGCTTCCGGCAGGAGGCAAATGCCAAGTCCGTTGTGGGTGTGTCAGCCTTGGCAAAGGCAATTGTTTCAACCTCCCCGCTGGTGTGAAGGGCCAAACAGCACGTGGCTCGCTGCGCTGCCCATGTCCTTGGCAGGCAAGGCAACGCGGTGGAGACCTCGGGTTTTCCAGCCGAGCAGGATGATGCAAATCAGGCGGCACTGAACCGCCGCGCAATCTCCTTTTGGATGGGCAGGCCGATCTTGCCCTGGGATGCAGGGGCACAATCTGCGGGCACGCAAGCCTCTGTCTCAATTGGCTGGGTCATTTCTTCGGTGGACGTGCAAGCTTCCATCGGACCAAAGGACCCAAGGCAGCCACGACCATCACAGGCCTGCACTTGGAAGGCTGCGGGTTGTCCGGCCCGGCAATGGGTCAATTCGAGGTACCAC
>JANMMT010000068.1:0-7223 GCA_031373545.1 Hyphomicrobiales bacterium | reverse complement strand
GCTGGAAACTGCCCTGGCATCATGACGGCAGCGCCATTGCGCGACCAATGAACCTCGCATCGCAGAAGCGCTATCGCGGCATCAATATCCTGGCGCTCTGGGTCGCCGCGATGAAGTCCGGTCACGGCTCGGGCCTCTGGGGCACCTACCGCCAGTTTGCTGCTGCGGGCGCGCAGGTCCGCAAGGGCGAGCGCTCGACCACGGTGGTGTTCTGGAAGCAGTTCCAAAGCGGCAGCGCCGATGCAGCTGATGGCGGCGACTCTGGCGGCAATCGTGGTGATGGCCGCGACGATGGGTATGACCGTCCGCGTTTCATGGCGAAAGGATACGCTGTTTTCAACGCAGCACAGGTTGATGGCCTCGATCTGCCACCGCAGCCTGTTCTGTCGGAAAGCGAGCGGATCGAAGCCGCCGAGCGCTTCTTCGCAAACACAGGCATTCCCATCCGGGTCGAGGGTGATCAGGCCTGCTATGTGCCCAGTCTCGACGTGGTGCGCATGCCGCCCTTCACGCGCTTCCGCAGCGCCGCGCAATTTTATGCGACGCTCGGACACGAGTTATGTTCTGCCGCAACTGTCCTTCTTCAACAGTTCGGTGCTGCGGTAGCGAGCCACCCTTCTTCCGCTACTGCGCGGGCCATCCCCGGCATTGCGGCGGAGTTCGCGCCGGGCGTCCGCGCTCCGCAACGGCCCTGCCGTCCTCCGCTTTGCTTCGGCCCTTCGGGTGCGGAGCGCGTCAGTCCGTCGCCGTGAAGTCCTCCGCCGCCGGGGATGGCCCCCGGCGCGAGCACGGAGGGTTTCACCATGTCCACTACCAGCGACCGCACGACGGTTTACGCCGACATCACGCAGTCCATTGCCGACGCGATCGCACGCGGCGCCGGAACATTCCGCATGCCATGGCACCATGATGGCGATGCCATCACGCGGCCTGTCAATGTCGCCTCGCGCAACCCGTATCGTGGCGTCAATACGCTCGCGCTCTGGGCGTCCGCCGCCAAGCATGGCTATCCGACGGGCTTGTGGGGCACGTATCGCCAATGGTCCGAAGTTGGCGCACAGGTGCGCAAAGGCGAACGCGCGACGATGGTCGTATTCTGGCGGCAAATCCAACGGGAAAACGGCATTGCCGAGCCTGTCGCGTCCGGAAGCACCGCAGACGAAGATGGTGCGCATCACGTCCGCCTGTTCGCGCGGGCGTACAGCGCCTTCAATCAGGCGCAGGTTGACGGCTTTGATCCTCCCGTCGTCGCAGGGCTTCCCGAGGAGGCGCGCATCCTCCATGGCGAGGCCTTCATCAGGGCTGTGGGCGTGCCGATCACCGAAGGTGGCTCCGAAGCCTACTACCGCATCGACCTTGACCGCATCTTCATGCCGCCGTTCGCTGCATTCAAGGATGCCGCAAGCCACATCGGGGTGGCGATTCATGAGCTGGGACATGCCTCAGGGCATAAGAGCCGGCTCGACCGTGATCTGACGGGGCGCTTCGGCTCGGCGAAGGCGGCGGCCGAGGAGCTGGTCGCCGAGCTGACCGCTGCCTTCGTGCTCGCAGACCTTGGCATCGCCCACCATCCCCGCGCCGATCACGCGGCCTACATCGGGTCCTGGCTGAAGGTTCTTGATGATGATCCGCGGGCGATCTTCACGGCCGCCAGCAAGGCGCAGGCCGCCGCAGACTGGCTGCACAGTCAGCAGCCCGAACAAGCCGCATGACTCCATCATCACTCCCTGCCACGCTTGGCGTCCTTCCGACGAAGGGTGCCGATCTCACGTTCGAGACCGGCGATCCGATCCTCCGCCGCGCGGGCGCGGTGGAGCAGCGACAGGTTCTCGGTCGCGAGCGCTTGCTTCTCGCGGGCGTTGTCGCGTGCGGCCTGTTTGAGCGTCCGTAGTTCCGCCGTCAGCGACGTGAATCTGCTGCTGAGGTCATGCGAAGGAGTGGGCCGATCCAGCGAAGCCGTGATCTCATTGAGGATCTCCCTGTGCGTGGTGTAGAGCGGATTGCGGCTCAACTCCGCCTCGCGTGCCACTGCCGCTGCTGAAATCTTCACGGACTTGCCCGCATGCCTGGGGTGCCGCGCCGTGCCCGCACGCAAGCGCTGCAACGCCGCGCGGTAGCGATCCGCCATCCGATCACGAACGCTGACACGGACCTTGTGGTTGTCGTCCTGATCATCGGACATCGGGCGTTCCCTGGAGTTTGTTCAGCACCGCGCGGCATTCTGTGATCGCTTCGTCAAAGACGGCCTGCCGTAGGCCTATGGCTGATTCCGCGAGCGCAAGGTTGCGGTCGAGACGATCCTGCCAATACCCACGATGGCGGTCGTCGACCACAAAGTTTACGCAGCCGAGGCATGCCGTGGGCGAGCGCCCCGCCTCGCTGGGCGCGGCCTCCCCGCCGCACCGGGCGACCTCCTTTTGGAACACGCACCAACCGTAGTCGCAGGCATGGATGCGCAGGTCGGTCTCGGCGAGGATGAACTTCACGTAGTCCTTGCGGACCTGTTCGCCCGCTCGCCCGCGAAAAGCGGCGTTAATGGCCGTAATGCGGGCTCCCATCCGCCCGGCCAACCGGTCGCTCGCAAGAAAGCGTTCAAGGGCGACCGCCGTCTCTCGTAGTGCTTCGTGGTCGATGAGGGAGGCAAGATCATGGTCGTTGGCGACATAGCCGCGTGCAGTCATTGCGACCGAGGCATGCTTGAAATGCTCGGCCAAGCCGAGGAGCTGGCTGCGATCACGCCGCGCGACGAAACGGGCAAAGGTCTTGCGGAACTGATGGGCGTTCAGCGGCCATGGCGCGCCATTATGGTCGGGTGTGCCGACTTCGGCGGCGAACTCGCGAATCCGGAACGCGACATGCATCGCCGAGCTGCAGCGGATCTCGAGCCGCTGGGTGTTCCTGATCAGGAAGAGATCGGATTGGCCGGAACGCCGCCGCAAGGGTTCGCTCAGGCGTTCGAGAAGGTCGACCGCAGCGACGACCGGCTGCGGGGCCAGCCAGCGTTCCTCCCGTCCGTCGATGCTGTCCACGGTCTTGAACATGCGTCCGACGATGAACGCATGGGTCACGCCAGTGGCGCCAAGTGGGAGATGGATGATTGCGCCAACCTTCATTGACAGGATCTCGCTAAGCCGCATGCCAACAAACCCAGCGATAACGACGAAGCAGGCTTCCGCCAGACGCCGTGTCAGGCGTCGCACCTGGTAGGTGGTGCGGACCTGCTCATTGCCCGGACCGATATGGTCGCCGATCTCAAGCCAGTCGCGCAGCACCTTGCGCGATTGATGCTGGGTCCGAACGCCGTCGCGGACCTGCTGATCAGCCTCGTCCAGAAGGTGCTGCAGCGCGAGGATGGGCGAAGCATGGCATTCGATCCACTCCAGCGCCGCCGACAGAAGATGCACGGCGATGGGATCAGGAATGTACGGCACGCTACCGCGCGTTTGCCGGCTGACGCCCGCCGCCAATGGAGCACTCTCCATGGGGAATGGATCAAAGGCGATGCCGTCCGGCAAGCGCGCCCGCATGCGGTAGAGATCATGCAGCACGAGGAGATAGTTTGCCAGCGTTGTGCTGTGAATGGTGCCGCGCCGTCCGGGTCTGGTCCGCAGCCAGATTTGCAGGGCGTCGAGCAAGGACGGCGTCAGCGCGCGGAAACTCCGGCAACCGTTCGCGTGCATCCAGCGCATGATCAGCCCAAGATGCTCGGCGCGCGCTCCGATCGTCGCCTGGCTGATGCGCTTGCGGCCTGGCAGTGGATGCGTGAGAAGCAGGTACAGGAACAACTTCGCTTGGTTGAGCCAGGTCCGGTAGGGTTCGTCGGTTAACCGGGAGCCATCACCGAGGACAATGCTCCATCGAAACACAGACTGATCGGGGCGCTGACCGGCTGTGAGAATGTCGAGATGCCAGACATCATCGGTGACAAGGCTTCGTCGCGAAATCCGCCAGGTCGGATCAATCACGCCGTCGGATACGTCGAGCGGCGCGTTCATTCCAGCTGCAGCGCAGGTTGCGCCGTCTCCATCAGCCGGGTGCCCGCCGCCACGATATCACCGGGAAAGCGCGGCAGGATGTCGTTCTCGAGGATTGCGAGCTTTGGCGCATACAGAACGCCCCAGCGTTCGATCGACATCCGGGGACGCGCGTCCTGCAAGGCGTTGCGCATGACCATAAGCCTTGCGAACGATGATGCATCGAGCGGAATGACGGCGTTCGGGCAGGTGAAGCAGCCCAGCCAGGCAGTGCAGAGACGACCCTTGCGCTGACCGGGCGCCACGCCACTGAGCGGATCAGCGCAGATGAAGCCGGAGGCCGTGGCGTCGGGCATGGAAAGTGAAGGATCGGCAAGATTGGTTGCCAGCGTTGGACGATCATCGAGCTCGCCGCGCCGGACAGCTTCAACGAATCTCGCCTGAAGCTTTGCGATGACGTCCTGTCGGGCTGATCGCTGTACCGGGGCATCGACATAGAGCAGCGTCGTCTCGGGCGAGACATGGTTCGCCAGCGCCTGTGTGCTGGCAATGTTGAACCCAAGCGCCTTGTGGGAAAGCTGCAGCCCCGTAACGCGCAACGCGGACAAGGTGAGGGGCAATGGGCTGCCATCGCCCCGGACAAGATTGTGCCGTTGCACAAAGGCAACAAGGTACTTGGGGATCAGATAGTATGGCACCTGTGTGACGGATCGCGACGCCATGACCTGGCCAACCAGAAACAGATGGTCACGCTCATGCGCCGGCACATGGGGAATGAGAGGCGCTGTCAGCAGCAACATGCGATCAATCAGGGCGGGGACGCCGAAGCTTGAGCTTTTGAGGAAGCTTCGCCGCTGATGGCGCGTGGCCCGGCCTTTGTACCAGGTCATGACGACGCGTCCATCCAGCAGAGGATGATCGGTCAGGCAATCGCGCCGGAGCAGGCGGAGTGCCTCCGGATTGGCGAAGCTTTGGGCACCGATTGCGATCATGTACGGAATGAGCGTGTGCATTGTTGCATGCAGGTAGCGGGCGACAATATCGACGCCACCATGATGAGCGATCGCCAGCTGAAGTCGGATCGTATCGCTGCCATGCACGACCATGCTCCTTTGCAGAGGAATGATGCTGCCGAAGCGCTCGCGCAAGACTGTCAGCAGCACGCCGAGTTCGCGCAGCTTCAGGCTGCGCAGATCGGGTGCGGCGACAATTGCGGCACGATCAACAGTAGCGCAGGCATTGAGCCCATGTTGGAACAGCCGCCAGCTGGCGTCGATGTCGGCGCGGCAGGCGGTGAGAACAGCGTCCAGTTCGTCTTGCGTCAATCCTTCGCGGTGTCGGGCGTTCGCGTTGCGGCGTGGGAACGGGTTGAATGGCAACGCGAGAGACGGACCGACGATATCGGGCCGGTGCCGTTGCAGGCATCGTAGGATCTGCTTGGTCGCAGACCAGCGCCCAAACCGCGAACTGAGCGCCAGCGGCCTTTGGTCGAGCCATTGAATGAACCTGCGCAAGTGGGCATCATCCAGCTCGCCCATGGATGTAATGCCATGAACGCCAGCTGCGGGATCGACAAGGAAAGCGAGCCATCCCTTGAGCATGCTGTGATGGATGCCAGCCCGCGTCGGCGGGCTCAGTCCGATGCCATGGATCCTGAAACCCAGCGCAATCTCCGCAGCCATCTGCGGAAACCGGCTGAAGCCTTCAAAGCTGAAGGCTTGGGACCTTCCTCCCGGCAGATCGTCGAACGTGACGGTCAAACCGAGCGGTTCTGGGAGCACTGGGAGCTCCATTGGGTTTGCGATGACGCGGTAGGATTTGCGGATGCGCGCCATGACTCACCCCATCGCCGCATAGAGATCATCGACCGTCTGCTCGATGCCGGCGAGATCGGTTGCGAGCATCTTCAGATAAAGCCCTGTCGTGGTAAGATCGGCATGACCGAGGAGGGTTTGCACGGTCAGCAGCGGATTGAGTTCGCTTCCGGTGTTCGACTGCCGCTGCAAGAAACGCAGCATGACCCCGGCGAAGGTGTGCCGGAGTCCGTGGAAGGTGGCTTTGACTCCAGCTGCGTGCGCGGCCTCCGCAAACATCGCGCCGATGCGGCGGCTCGTCATCTGACGCCCGGCGCAGGTAATGAAGACAGTGCGCGGATCGGCCTGGCTGCCGGTCCTCGAACGTGCCCGGCGGGCGGCGACGTCACGCTCCTCACGGATATACGCCCAAGTGCGATCAATCAGCGGTAGCGGCGGATAGACATGCCGGACCTTGCCGCCCTTGGTCACATCAATGCGCACCGGGACGACAGGAAGCTGCTCGAACGTCTGGTCCTGACTGGCCGACAGTTGATCGAGCCGGAGGCCGGCGATCTCAAGACGGCGCATGCCGGTGAGCGCAGCCCACTCGACGATCAATCTGTCCCGGGCGGACATCTGTCGCATCACAGCTCGGACTGTCTGTGGGGTCAGCGCGCGAGGCAGCTCTGGCTTGTGCCGGAGGGTCAGCAGATCGGCCATCTGCACCCCGCCATGGGCATCGACGTGGGCGAGCCATCCGCTCGGGCGATGCTGGCCGAGCGTGACATCAACGGTGACGAACGGGCTCCGACTAATGGCCCCATGTGCTGCAGCCCAGCGGTAGAACAACCCGACGATGCGCAGCCGTCCATTGATGGTCGCGCGTGACAGCGGGCGACCGGTCGCCGGGCTGGCCTTGGCGAGCATCGCGTTGCGATAGGCGGCGATCTCGCCCAGCCCGATCCCGTCCCAACGCCAACGGCTCGCTTCAAGGGTCTGCCACCAGTCGTAAAGTGCCTCGCCGTAGGTACGCCATGTCTGCGGACTGCGTGTCCGCCCACGCACCAGTGCCACATGCATCAGCCAGGCGCAGGCGGGTTCGACGAGCCGCATGTTGCAATCGAGGATCATCGGGACGGCAGGTGCAGGCACGCCGAACGGGCGGAACGCATCGGTCGTGAACAGGAGCTCGGCCATTGCCATCTCCGGTCGCTGCCGCATGGGATGGGTCCGCGGACCCATCCCATGCGGCACAGAGGGAGAGAGCGGTTTGCGCAGAGTGTCTTTCTGGTTAGCTCAGAAAGGACAGAAAGGACACCCAATGGACAAGACCTATCACGAATGTGCCCACGCCACCGCAGCGAAGCACCGGCTGGACCGCAATCTGTCAGGGCGCTTTGGTTCAGAAGCATACGCGGCGGAAGAATGTGTCGCCGAACTGACGGCGTCCTAC
>JANMMT010000058.1:0-9261 GCA_031373545.1 Hyphomicrobiales bacterium | reverse complement strand
GCTGAACAACATTCACCTTAGCTTTTATCCCGATGCGAAAATCGGCGTGCTGGGTGTCAACGGGTCGGGCAAATCCACGCTGCTCAAGATCATGGCCGGCATGGACACGGAATTCACCGGGGATGGCTGGGTGGCGGATGGCGCGCGCGTCGGATACCTGCCGCAGGAGCCGCAACTCGATACAACGCGGACCGTGCGCGAGAACGTCATGCTGGGTGTTGCCGCCAAGCAGGCGATCCTCGACCGCTACAACGAGCTGATGTCCAACTACACCGACGAGACGGCGGAAGAGGGTGCCAAGCTTCAGGACATGATCGATGCCCAGAACCTGTGGGATCTGGACAGCAAGGTGGATCAGGCGATGGATGCGCTGCGCTGCCCGCCGGACGACTGGCAGGTGGACAAGTTGTCGGGCGGTGAAAAGCGCCGCGTGGCTCTTTGCAAACTGCTGCTCGAACAGCCCGAACTGCTGCTGCTCGACGAGCCGACCAACCACCTCGACGCCGAGACGGTGAACTGGCTGGAAAATCACCTGCGCGAATATCCCGGCGCGATCCTCATCGTGACCCACGACCGCTACTTCCTCGACAACGTGACGAGCTGGATTCTCGAACTCGACCGGGGCAAGGGCATTCCCTACGAGGGCAATTACTCGACCTGGCTGAAGCAGAAGCAGAAGCGGCTGGAGCAGGAGGGACGCGAGGATGCCGCGCACCAGAAGACCATCGAGCGCGAAAGCGAGTGGGCCTCCTCCTCGCCCAAGGCCCGCCAGGCCAAAAACAAGGCGCGCATCCAGCGCTATGAAGAACTCGTGGCGGCGGCCAACAACAAGACGGCTGATCCCACGCAAATCACCATTCCCATTGCCGAGCGATTGGGGGCGAATGTCATTGATTTCAATGGGTTGTCCAAGGCTTACGGCGACAAACTGCTGATTGATGATCTCTCGTTCAAGCTGCCGCCCGGCGGCATTGTTGGCATCATCGGAGCCAATGGCGCGGGTAAGACCACGCTGTTCCGCATGATCACGGGCACCGAACAGCCGGACAAGGGCGACATCAAGATCGGCGAAAGTGTATCCCTGGGGTACGTCGATCAGAGCCGCGACAGCCTGGACGACAAGAAGAATGTCTGGGAGGAAATTTCCGGCGGCAACGACATCATCTATCTCGGTAAGAAGGAGATGAACTCGCGCGCCTACACCTCCACTTTCAACTTCCGGGGCGGCGACCAGCAGAAGAAGGTTGGCATGCTCTCGGGCGGTGAGCGCAACCGCGTGCACCTCGCCAAAATGCTGCAAAAGGGCGCAAACGTGCTGCTGCTGGACGAGCCCACCAATGACCTTGACGTCGACACCCTGCGGTTGCTGGAAACAGCGCTGGAAGATTACGCGGGCTGTGCCGTGATCATCAGCCATGACCGCTGGTTTCTGGACCGCATTGCGACACACATCCTTGCCTTCGAGGGTGACAGCCACGTGGAGTGGTTCGAGGGCTCATTCTCGGATTATCTGGAAGACAAGAAGCGCCGGCTGGGTGCGGATTCCGTCGAACCCAAGCGTGTGAAATATCGCAAGTTCACACGGTAAAGCCTGGGATCGCATCCCATCATGAACAGGGCGCATAAAACGCGCTCTGATGAACGCGCCAACGCCCCGACGATCCTGTATGGACCGTCGAGGCGTTGTCTTTGCAAGTTCAGGCGGCGGTGAGATTACTTGCCGCTGTCGCCGTATTCTTTGACGTGCGTACCCATGCGCAGTTCGCAGGCGGCCATATCCTTGGCCGACATCATCTGGCGCATCGAAGCGGCCGATTTCATCGCAGCTTCACGCTTTGCAACGTCGGTGATGGCAACGGCCCCTTTTTCAAGCGCAACAATCTGGGACTCATCGCAAACGAGCTTCTGGGCAGGCGTCTGCGCGAAAGCCGCGCCAGCGAGACCAGCGGTCACGATGGTGGCGGCGAGAATGGATTTGATCATGTGCACATCCCTTGAGGAGTTGAGGCAAGATTGCCTGCACTTAAAACAGCGCAGCGCAGTTTTGGTTCCGGCATGGCAAGTGTCATGAGGCTTTGAAAGGTCTGGCGATATCTCGGGATAATGTGCTTTCACTTTGAAAATCCCATGGTTCAGCCCGTTGTGCCTGTCGGAAATATAGGGCCAAATATGGACAAGGCAGATGCTTGCATTTGATAGAACCTGATGTTCCTTGAAAAAAGCGTGATATCAGGCCGTGAACCCATCAAAACAACCTCCTATCGTGAATTGACGGCCTAGTGGTCGGTTAACGATACGACATGTCCTGCCTGCTGCAAGATGCGCAGCACGTTGCTTGCTTCAGCGCATCACTTGATTTGTTCGGTCATTTTTTGGAGTTTCACCCATGCCCACCACGCTCAACAACGTCCAGCCTGGCCTTGGCCTGACGCAATACATCCCGACGACAGGCATCTATCCGCCACGGGGCGATGGTACGGGGCTGGATGGCTTTGCCAATGGCGGATTTCTGGGCACCGTCCACACCTTCGCCGGAAACTTCAATATTGGATTGGGCGCAACAGGAGGGCTGCTTTCGATCAGCCAGAACACGGCGCTGTTTTCCCTGATCGGCACGTTTTACGGCGGCAATGGCACAACGAATTTCGCCCTTCCGAACCTGATAGGGCAGGTGGCTGTTGATACCGGGGGAGCGCCGGGCCTCACCTCCTGGAGCACTGGCCAGACCGGCGGGAGCAACACGATCACGCTGACGCAAGCCAACCTGCCCGCCAGTTCCGGCGGCAGTTCAGCCACCGGCAACAACCTACAGCCCAGCACGGCGCTCAATTTCGCGATTGCGGTCAGTGGTGCCTTCCCCTCTGCCAACGGGAGTGGTGGCCCCAATTCCATTGGTACTGTCATTCAGTTTGCCGGGACTTTTGCTCCTGCAGGTTATCTTGATGCTGATGGTCGGCTGCTGGATATCGCGACTTACAGCACGTTGTTCGCCCTGATCGGCACGACCTATGGCGGTGATGGACAGACGACGTTCGCGCTGCCGGACCTGCGTGGGCGCGCGGTCATCGGTGCTGGCTCAGGCTTCGCACTCGGTCAGACGTTCGGCTCGGAGAGAAATACGATTACCCTGGCGAACATGCCGACCAACATGGGCGGCAGCGGCCAGGTTGTCAGCAATTATCAGCCCTCGATTGCGCTGAACTACCTGATCGCCACGCAGGGTCTGTTTCCGAGTCAGGGCAACAGAGGCAACGACGATGATGTTGCCTACATCGGCGAGATCATCACGTCGATCTGGGGCTTTGTCCCAGATGGCTTTCTGCCAGCCGACGGCCGGCTTTTGAGTATTCAACAGAACCAGGCGCTATATTCGATTCTCGGCACGACTTACGGCGGCAATGGCACGACCAACTTCGCCTTGCCAAATCTGGTCGGGCGGACGGTTCTGGGCACCGGCACCAGCCCATCCGGATTGTCAGTCGTGCTTGGCGAACAGGTGGGTAGCACCACCTTCACCATCACCTCGGCCAGCATTCCGGACCTGAATTTCAGCGGTACAGCCAGCGGCGACAACCTGTTTGGCGGTGATGGCAATGACGTGATCAATGGGCTTGGTGGCAATGACACGCTGACCGGCAACATCGGCAATGACACGCTCGATGGTGGCAGCGGCAATGACACGATGATCGGCGGCTTGGGCAACGACACCTATGTCGTCGATTCGGCACTGGATGTGGTCACTGAAGCGGCCAATGAAGGCACGGATACGGTCCGCACGACGCTGGCCAGCTATACACTAGGCGCCAATGTCGAGAATCTCACCGGCACTGTGGCGACGGGCCAGACCCTGACCGGAAATGCGCTCGACAATCTCATCACCGGCAGCACCGGCGATGACTCGATGGTGGGCGGCGATGGCAACGACACGCTCAATGGCAGCACCGGCAATGACACGATGATCGGCGGCGCGGGCAACGACTCCTATTTTGTCGACTCGGCGCTGGATGTCGTCACCGAAGCGCTCAACGATGGCACGGATACGGTGCGCACGACGCTGGCCAGCTACACGCTAGCGGCAAATGTCGAAAATCTTGTCGGCACCGTGGCGACGGGCCAGACCCTGACGGGCAACGCGCTGGACAACCTCATCTCCGGCAGTATCGGCAATGACACGTTGGATGGCGGCGCGGGCGATGACACGCTCAATGGCGGCCTGGGCAATAACACCATGCTCGGCGGCCTAGGCAATGACACCTATTTTGTCGGCTCGGCGCAGGATGTGGTCACCGAAGCGGCCGATGAAGGCACGGATACGGTCCGCACAGGTTTGGTCAGTTATTCGCTGGGGGCCAATGTCGAGAACCTGACCGGCACAAGAACCACGGCGCAGACCCTGACGGGCAACGCGCTGGACAACGTGGTCACTGGGAGCATGGGCAACGACACGCTCGATGGCGGCGCAGGCAACGACATGATTTCGTTCCGCAACAGCGGTGGGGTCAATATCTCGTTTCTGGCCAGCAGCGGCACGATCACGGTGGCGGGTTTCGGCACCGACACCTACTCCCAGATGGAGGGCATCGAAGGCAGTGCCACAGGCGCAGACACGTTGAACGGGAATGCAGACGACAACATCTTCAGTGGTCTGGGCGGCAACGACATCCTCGTCGGCGGCGGCGGCAATGACACCCTGCTGGGCGGTGACGGCGCGGATGTGCTGGACGGCGGCATCGGCAATGACAGCATGGATGGCGGCAACGGCAACGATGTCTACCATTTGGACAGTACAGGCGATGTTGCGCAGGAAAACGGCTCGCCCGGTGCCGCTGGCGGCGTTGATACGGTGTATGCCTCGGTCAACTTCACGCTTGGCGCCAACATCGAAAATCTCGTGCTCATCGGTGCGGCCACGCGCGGCGATGGCGACAACAATGCCAATACCATCGACGCGACCCTGCGCATCGGCGGCGTCACTGTTTTGGGTAACGGCGGGGCGGATGTCATCTATGGCTCGAATTATGCCGACAGCCTAGAGGGAGGTGACGGCAATGACATCATCCAGGCCTCTCTTTCGGTGGATGGTGCCGACACGCTGGTGGGTGGCAACGGCGACGATGTATATTATCTCTTCGAGACGGGTGATACGATTGTCGAAGCCAGCGGGGGCACCAGCGGGTTCGACACGATCTACACGCAAGCCAACACCACCATGGCCGCCAATGTGGAACAGGTTGTCGTGTATGGTGCCGCCACCAGCGTGACCGGCATCGCAGGCAACAACAACATCTTTGGTGACCAATCGGCGAATTCACTCACGCTGGATGGCGGCGACGGCAATGACTGGATCATCGGCTCCAACCAGGCTGACACATTGATCGGCGGCAATGGCGACGACATCCTTCAAGGGCTCCTGGGCACCAACCGCATGGAAGGCGGTGCGGGCGACGATGTGTATTTCTCCACCTCAGCCACCGACGTGGTGGTGGAAAATGCGAGCGAGGGGCGCGACACGCTCTATGCCAGTTACAACGTCGCCTTGCTGGCTGCCAATATGGAGCAGCTTGTGGCCAACAGCGGCGCGACGATCGCGAACGGCAACGACCTCGACAACACGCTTTACGGCAACAACAACACGGTGGCGCTCTCGCTCAACGGCTTTGATGGCAATGACCTGATTTTCGGCTCGAACTTCAACGACACGCTCATCGGCGGCTTGGGCAATGACCGTTTCGACGGGCTGCTGGGCGCTGACCGCTTCGCCTACACCACGGCGGGCGACTTGGGTGCGGACATCATCTTCAACTTCCAGGATGGCTCAGACCTTGTCGATCTGACAGGGCGTGGATACGCAGCCGGCAACATCGGGACTGCGATCACCATTGCCAACGGCACGGGGGAAACGGTTGTCACCTTCAACACCGGCAGCCTGGCGGGCACGACCATCGAGTTCCGCAGCGTGCTGCTGGCGAACGTGACGGCCGCAGATTTCCTGTTCTGATCCTTATGGCGATGCAAGACCATGGTCCGGCGCATGGGGTGCGCTCGGGACCATGGTCATTTCATAATGCGGGGGGCTGAAGCGAGTTAAAACCATACAATCATGCTTTCATACTGATAACGCATACGTTTAACCTGCAATCTTACCTCTGTTTGCATGGGAAATTTGGTTCACAACGAACCCTTGCGCCTGATAAAATTTGATGGTTTGTGAGAGGGGCTCGCAGGGTGCCAAAGCGGTCGGTGAGCGGTTCGGCTGAACTTTCGTCACTGTGCATCACGGCTCCCGTGCGGGTCGAGCGTGATCGCGACTGCGATGACCGTTCCCTACCGACCTAGGCCATCAGACATCCCCAAATCACGACCAGGATCTCCACAATGTCCATGAATGTCACGGCCACCACGAACTACACAGGCCAGAGTTTCAACAATCTGACCGAGATCTCGCTGCTGAGCGCGACGCCCATCACGGTAACATTCACCTCGTCGCAGTTCTTTGTGGGCGGCATCAGCCCCACGGTCCTGATCCGGGGCACAGTCGCGCAGGGCAACACGGTTGTCGTGAACATGAACACGGTCAACTTTACCGCAGCAGGCTTCAGCCTCGGCGGAGCGACGTGGTTTCCCTCCAACCTGATTGTCATCAACGGCACGACGGCTGCCAACTCGATCATCGGGTCTACCTCGCAGGATCAGATCGATGGCGGCGATGGAAACGACACGATTGATGGCGGCAACGGGAACGATTTCCTCATTGGAGGCGCGGGCAATGACTCGCTCATTGGTGGTGGTGGCAACGACACGCTTTTTGGCGGCGCCGGCACGGATACACTCGCCGGCGGCTTCAACGACGATACGTACGTAGTCGATTCAGCTTTGACTGTCGTTGTCGAACAGGGCGGGCAGGGTACGCTTGATACTGTGGAAGCACGGCTGTCCACATACACACTCGGTGACAATATCGAGCGTCTGGTGGGTGATGCCACCGATCAGTCACTGACCGGCAATGGTGGCAATAACACCATCAGCGGTCTGGGCGGCAACGACACATTGTTTGGCAGCCAGGCCGATGTTCTGCAGGGCGGAGCAGGCAATGATGTCTTCATTATCGATTCCATCAATGTGACAGTGACAGAAAATGCAGGCGAAGGCACCGACGAGATCCTCACAGGCCTTTTGTCCTATACCTCAAGCCTTAACGTCGAGTTTCTGACGGGTATAGCCAATATAAACCAAAGTCTCACGGGCAGTGCCACTGCCGAGACGATTGATGGCGCGGGTGGCTCCGACTCGCTGTTTGGTCTGGGTGGCAATGATAGGCTGATTGGCGGGACAGGCAACGGCAACGATAGCCTCGATGGCGGCACGGGCGATGACACCATGGTGGGTGGTTCGGACAATGACATCTATGTCGTTGACTCCGCTTTGGATGTTGTCCTTGAATTTGCCAATGAAGGCATGGACACCGTCCAGACCAATCTCAGCACCTACACGCTCGGCGCTAACGTCGAGAACCTGACGGGCGGCACCGCGAGTCAGACCCTCACGGGCGATGCTGTTGGTAACGTAATCGACGGCGGGTCTGGCGACGATACGCTGTACGGCCTTGATGGCAATGACACACTCCTGGGCGGGCTGGGCGTGGACAGCCTGCTCGGCGGCAATGGCAATGACTCGCTGGTCGGCGAAGGAGCCGGCAACGCAAGCAACAGCTACATGGATGGCGGCGCGGGTGACGACACCATGGTGGGTGCCTTCGGCGACGACACGTTTGTGGTCGATTCGGTGGGGGATGTGGTGACGGAACTCTCCGGGCAGGGCAATGACCGCGTCATCACCAATCTGGCGACCTACACGCTTGGAACCAATGTGGAAATGCTCGATGGCGGCGCGGCGGATCAGGCCCTCACGGGCAATGCCAACCGCAACACGATCAACGGCGGTGATGGCAACGACACGATCCTTGGCCTCGATAATGACGATACGCTCAACGGTGGCATCGGCAACGATTCGATCGATGGCGGCAACGGTTTTGACAGCCTCAGTGGCGGCGCGGGCAGCGACACGCTGGTCGGCGGTGCTGGCTCCGACACGCTCGATGGCGGAAGCGGGGCCGATTCCATGGTCGGCGGTGCTGACAATGACATCTACCTTGTGGATGACATGGGCGATATCATCGTCGAGCTGGCGGGCGGCGGAACCATTGACAGAGTCATGGTGAGCAGCGCGTCCTACACGCTGGCTGACAACATCGAACGGCTGGATGGCGATGCCACGGCACAGACACTCACCGGCAACACTGATGCCGTTAATTTTATCTCAGGTGGTGATGGCAACGACACGATAATCGGGCTGGATGGCGTCGACATTCTTTCCGGCGAAGGTGGCAACGACTCCCTCGACGGTGGCAACGGCAATGACAACCTTGATGGCGGCACGGGCAATGACACGCTGATCGGCGGCGCGAACTATGACTACCTGGATGGCGGCACCGGCGACGACTCCATGGCGGGTGGCGCGGATGACGATACCTATGTCGTCGACTCGGCTTCTGACACAGTGGTCGAGCTGGCAAACGAAGGCGAGGATCTCCTCGTGACCGATCTGGCCACCTACACGCTGGCGGCCAATGTGGAAAACCTCAATGGCGGGGCGGCGGACCAAGTCCTCACAGGCAATGCGCTGAGCAATCGGTTCAATGGCAACGATGGCAACGACACCATCATCGGCATGGGCGGCAATGACCAGTTTGACGGTGGGAATGGCAACGATTCGCTTGTTGGCGGCAGCGGAGGTGACAGGTTTACCGGCGGCGCTGGCGCAGACACCATGGTCGGTGGCGCGGGCGACGACGTGTATTTTGTGGCAGATGCGACGGATGTGGTGGTCGAAGTGGCGGGGCAGGGGCGCGATGTAGTGCTCCTGAGAGACAGCTTTGCCTACACTCTCGCGGACAACGTCGAAGTTGGTTACGCCTTCAGTACGGGATCAAACATCACAGGCAATGCGCTCAACAACATCATTTACGGTGATAACGGTGCCGATACTCTGAATGGCGCGGACGGCAACGATGACATAACCGGGTATGGCGGCACTGACCGTGTGTCCGGTGGTGAGGGCAATGATTCCATTAGTGGCGGGAGCGATACGGTGGCCGACACCCTGCTCGGCGGAAACGGCGATGATTATATCTATATACTCAGTATGGACAGCGCCGAGGGCGGCGCGGGTGCTGACAGATTTGATATTAACGGCATCGGCGTC
>JANMMT010000006.1:0-3950 GCA_031373545.1 Hyphomicrobiales bacterium | reverse complement strand
TGAGATAATCATCGTTTCATTCCCAAACAATCAACGCACACATCACCCCACGCTCCCCTCAAGGCTGATGCTGATCAGCTTCTGAGCTTCCACCGCGAATTCCATCGGCAGTTGTTGGAGCACCTCTTTCACGAACCCGTTGACGATCAACGCCACCGCTTCCTCTGCCGATAGGCCGCGTTGCTGACAGTAAAACAGCTGGTCCTCGGCGATTTTGGACGTTGTTGCCTCGTGCTCAACGATGGAGGAAGCATTGTTGCACTCGATGTAGGGAATGGTATGCGCACCGCATTGATCGCCGATCAGCAGGCTGTCGCAGTTCGTGAAATTGCGCGCACCCTTGGCCTTGCGGTGCATGGAGACCTGTCCGCGATAGGTCGAGTCCGAACGCCCTGCCGCGATGCCCTTGGCGATGATCTTGGATTTGGTGTTCTTGCCCAGGTGAATCATCTTGGTGCCCGAATCCACCTGCTGCATGCCGCTTGAGACGGCGATGGAGTAGAATTCGCCCGAACTCTCGTCGCCGCGCAAAATGCAGGAGGGGTATTTCCAGGTGATGGCGGAGCCAGTTTCCACCTGCGTCCAGGAGATTTTCGCCCGGTCGCCCCGGCAATCGCCGCGCTTGGTGACGAAGTTGTAGATGCCGCCGCGGCCCTCGGCGTCGCCAGGATACCAGTTCTGCACGGTGGAATATTTGATCTCCGCGTCATCCAGCGCGATCAGTTCCACCACCGCCGCATGAAGCTGGTTTTCATCGCGCTTGGGCGCGGTGCAGCCTTCCAGATAGCTGACATAGCTGCCCTTGTCGGCGATGATCAGCGTGCGCTCGAACTGGCCGGTGTTCTGCTCGTTGATGCGGAAATAAGTTGAGAGTTCCATAGGGCAGCGCACGCCGGGCGGAATATAGACGAATGAGCCATCAGAGAAGACGGCCGAGTTGAGCGTGGCAAAGTAGTTGTCGGTCGTCGGAACAACCGTGCCCAGATACTTCCGCACGAGTTCGGGATGCGTTTTCACGGCCTCCGAAATCGGGCAGAAGATCACGCCGGATTTGGCAAGCTCCTCCTTGAACGTCGTGATCACCGACACGCTGTCGAACACAAAATCCACAGCCACGCGGTTGGCTGGCGCAACGCCCGCCAGAATTTCCTGCTCGGACTGTGAAATGCCCAACTTGTTGTAGGTTTTCAGAAGCTCCGGATCGACCTCGGCGAGTGACTTCGGCCCGTCATTCGCACCCTTGGGCGCCGCGTAATAATGCAGGGCCTGATAGTCGATGGGTGGATACTTGACCCGCGACCACATCGGGTCACGCATGGTGAGCCACCTACGATAGGCCTCGAGACGCCACTGCGTCATCCACTCCGGCTCGTCCTTTTTGGCCGAGATGAAGCGCACGATATCCTCGTTGAGGCCCATGGGCGCGAGATCGGACTCGATGTCCGTGACAAAGCCGTACTTGTAGAGGTCGACGTCAATCGACTTCACCTGATCGACGGTTTCTTGAACCGCTGCCATTCCATCACTCCTTCGCCGCACACGTCATATACGCAGCAGCGTTCCATTCCGATTTAGGCGGCATCTCGTTGAATGCCAGCCCCTGCGACGATAGCGAAGGCCGCAACCGCCTGTTCAATGTCATCCGATGTGCTGTTCCAGCCGAGAGAAAAGCGCAGGGCCGAGGCCGAACCTGCAGGCGAAAACCCCATGGCTTCCAGCACATGAGAGGTCTTCACCTTGCCTGATGAGCAGGCCGAGCCCGAGGACACGGCAACGCCCGCCAGATCAAATGCAATGAGCGCTGTTTCGGCTTTCAAGCCTGGCACGACCAGGCAAACTGTGTTGGGCAGGCGAGGGGCCCCGGCACCCGCCACGATCGCATCCGGGCGGATGGCCAGCAGCTGCGCTTCCAACTCGGCGCGCAGTGCGGTGATGCGCGGCGCATCCTCATCCAGCGCGGCCGTGGCTTCAACAAGAGCTGCGCCCATCCCGGCAATGGCGGGCACATTTTCGGTGCCCGAGCGACGGCGCATCTCTTGTCCGCCACCCTTGAACAGCGGGATGTCGAGTTGAAGGTTTGCGCCGTTGATGATGACAGCACCCGCGCCCTTGGGGCCACCGAATTTATGCGCCGCCACGACGAGCGCATCAGCACGAAGCGCTTTCAGTTCGAGCGGGATCTTGCCGCAGGCTGCGACAGCATCCACCACCAGCAATGAGCCAAAGCGCCCTGTAAGATGTGAAGCCTCCGCAATGGGCTGGATCACGCCCGTTTCGCTGTTGGCGAGTTGCAATGCCACGGTGACGGGCGCAAAGCCATGGACCTCGGACAATGCCCCAAGGCGCGCCTCCAGCCAGTCGAGGTCCGCCAGGCCATCGCCGTTGACTGGAATGTACTCAATCTGCTCGGCCGCAAAGCCGCCGCCCGAGAGCGCGGCACTGTGCTCGGTGGCCAGCACAAGCAGCCGCGTGGTCTGCAGGGCGCCTGAACGACACGCAACAGCCGGGGAGGGGCGCAGCAGCAGGTTCAGCCCTTCTGTGGCCCCACTGGTGAAGATGACATCCTTGGCATCGCCGCCCAAAGCCGCAGCCACCTGTTTGCGCGCGATTTCCACGGCTTTGCGTGCTGCGCGGCCCTCAAAATGCACGGAGGAGGGATTGCCATCCGCCTCGTGCAACGCGCGCACAATCGCATCGCGCGCCGCAGGACGCAGCGGTGTGGTGGCATTGTGATCGAGATAGGCGCGCTTTGCGGCCATGGGATTCATCGTCTTTCGGCTCAATCGCGCATTGCGTGCACGAAACGCTTGAAATCCGCATCCCCGGTTGTGCTATAGCCGCTGCACACGCCGCAGATGCGCGTCAAGATTTGTTCTTGTCTCGTTCCGCACCTAGAATAATTCTAACACGCTTCATTAGAGCGCTTGCTTCCGCCGCGTCAAGACATGACAGGCGGGGCAGGCCGCCTGCGAAGCCACATGAGCGAGCGCCTGATGCCAGAAGTTATCTTCAACGGTCCCGAAGGACGGCTCGAAGGCCGCTACCAGATGTCGAAAAAGCGCGGCGCGCCCATTGCGCTGCTGCTGCATCCGCATCCGCAGTTCGGCGGCACCATGAACAACCAGATCATCTATAACCTCTATTATGCCTTTCTGGAGCGCGGTTTCACGGTGATGCGATTCAATTTTCGCGGCGTCGGCCGCAGCCAGGGCGTGTTCGACCACGGGACGGGGGAGTTGTCTGATGCGGCATCCGCGCTCGACTGGATGCAGGCGATGGCGCCCGAAGCCAAGACCTGCTGGGTCGCCGGCGTCTCTTTCGGTGCGTGGATCGGCATGCAATTGATGATGCGCCGCCCTGAGATTGACGGCTTCCTCTCCATCGCCGCCATGGCCAACCGCTATGACTACACCTTCCTGGCGCCATGCCCGTCCTCCGGCATGTTCGTGCACGGGGAACTTGACCGCGTGTCGCCGGCCAAGGAATCCATGAGCGCCATCGACAAGGTGAAGCTGCAGAAGGGCGTCAAGATCGACCACCAGATCGTGCCGGGGGCCAACCACTTCTTTGAAGGGCGCAACGACGAGTTGATGGAGACGATCAATCTCTATCTCGACAAGCGGATGGATATCTAAGATTTGCTCGGCGCGCTGCTCGCAGGCTTTTTTCTCGGCGGATCGCTGATCATCGCCATTGGTGCGCAGAACGCCTTTGTGCTGCGGCAGGGGCTGCTCAAGCAACATGTGTTTGCACTTGCTCTGTTTTGCGCGGTCTCCGATGCCACGCTGATTCTGCTCGGCGTGGCGGGCTTTGGCGAGGCCATCAAGGCTGCGCCTGCGCTGCTCCAGGCCGTCACTTGGGGCGGTGCGGCGTTTTTGCTGTGGTATGGCTTCACGGCGTTTCGCCGCGCGTTGCAAGCCAGTGTGCTGGAAACAGGCCAGGGCGGGAGC
>JANMMT010000004.1:0-3057 GCA_031373545.1 Hyphomicrobiales bacterium | reverse complement strand
GGTTGGTGCCCGCGATGTTCCGCGTGCCGCCGGCCCCGGCCCCGCAGCGATCCAGCGCCTCATGCATGGCCGCCAGCACGGCGGGGTTCTGGCCCATGCCGAGATAATCGTTGGAACACCACACGGTCACCTTGCGCTGGGTGCCCTCGCTGCGCCAGTTCGCGTGGGGGAAGTTGCCGCGGTCACGCTCCAGATTGGCAAACACCCGGTAGCGGCCTTCGGCGCGCAGCGTGTCGATGCGTCCGCGAAAGAAGCCTTCGTAATCCATGTGGGCGGGCGAAACGGCAGGCAAAGGATCAGGCAAGGCAGGAGGCACGAGAGTTGGCACCAGAGTTGGTACACCGCGCAAAACACGCTCGCCCTTTTTCTGGACCTGACTGACCACGCGATCGATCTTTCCCATGAGACTTTCCGCCACCCGCGGCTGATGTATGACGTCATTAGCCAAAGGCAAGCTCTCTGGTGCCATGCCTGCGGGTGTTACCGCGCTGTCCGTTCCGGTGTCGAGATGAATCGTCATGTCCGGCACTCCCCTTACACTGTCCCGCCAGCCCGGTTGGGCTCGGCTGGTGTCTCGTTATGTTTGGCTGTCAATTCGTTTTGCCGCCTCACGAACACGCGCCACAGCGCGTTGGTATCGAGCGGCAGCATCATCAGAATGTGCTCGATCAGCCCCAGCGCCGCCAGCGCGGCCAGCAGCGTGTAACGTGTGGCCGCTGCATCATCGCCCCCCGCATCGCGGGCGCCCAGAGCCAGCAAGAGCGTGAGCGCTGCTGCGCCCAGCATAGAGAAAGGGTACAGCGCGTTCATGCCCCGGCGGCGAAAATACGTGCCCAGATAGGCCAGATGCGGGGGCAGCAACTCGGCGCCGGTGTTCACCACGCCCAGGAAGAGATTGATTTTGGCCGATAATCTCAAAATCCACAGGATCGCGAAGGCCAGCACGCCGGCCTGGTTCACGCCGCCCCAGTTCGCCGTGATCAACACGCCAAGCGTGGCGGCCAATGCCAGTTCATGCAGGATGACGGTCCGTGTCGCCAGCTGAAAGCGCTCCGCGCCCACCGCTCCGGGGGGGCAGGCCACGCGCCGCGTGCCCGTGATGCGTCCCATGAGAAAGGCCATCTCGTTCCAGCCCCACAGCACCACGCCCAGTGTGAAGGCCCCGTAGGATGCCAGCGGCGAAGCGACGCGGCTCAGCCACCACAGGCCCACAAGGGCCAGCAGCGCGACCACCGTCGCCACACCAAAACTGCGCTGAAAAGTCTCAGCCCGCGCCCGCACCAGAACCAGCACGATTCCGGTACTGCCCCACCAAAGCAGGGTCGTGAACAGCACCGGGACCACGAAGTCGATCACACCATCATCCTTGGGCGACAGCGCCGGGAGATCCCGCCGCGCCGCGGTTTCCTAAGGCCTCACCAGGCCGGTTCCATGCGAACGTTCTTGGGCAGGGCGTTGGATTTGACCGGCAGCATGTAAAGCCGCAGGAAAGTCCAGGCGCCGCGCATGCCGATGCCGAAGCGCTTGAGGCGGCCGCCCAGACCTGGCAGGGCTTTCGCCTCGTCGGACGCACGCATCACGCCAAGCAGCTTATCAAGACCTATCTTGAAGGCAGGATTGTCGATATCCAGCTCAACGGGAAACGTCTGGCGCGCGATCGCCGAAGTGATGCGGAAGACACGGAAATCGTAATCCGCAGGCTCCAGACCCAGTGCCTTGTGAAAAGCCGGGCGCATGTGATCGCGGCAGTACATCGTCGCATAGACCGCCAGCAGGAAGAACCGGATCCAATAGACATTGAGGCCCGAGGTCAGCTTGGGGTCGGAGCGCATCAGCAACGCAAAGGCCTCGCCATGGCGGAACTCGTCGTTGCACCAATTGTCGAACCATTTGAAAATGGGGTGAATCCGCCGCTCGGGGTGCCGTTCGAACTCACGGAAGATCGTGATGTACCGGGCGTAGCCGATCTTCTCGGACAGATAGGTCGCGTAGAAGATGAACTTCGGCCGGAAATACGTGTACTTCTTGATCTTGGTCAGGAAGCTGAGGTCCACGCCCACATCGAAGCCCTTGAGCGCTTCGTTGATGAAGCCGGCGTGGCGGGACTCGTCCCGAGCCATGAAGCTGAAGAGCTCGCGCATGTCGGGGTTCTGCATGCGCTTCTTGATTTCAGAGTAGAGCACGCAGCCTGAGAACTCCGCCGTCAGCGAACTGACGAGAAAATCCACGAATTCCTGGCGCAGATCCTCCGGCAGGCTGTCGAGCTCGAAGGTATCGAACTCCGGCGTGCGGCGGAAGTGGTTGCGGTTCGGGTCCGCCCGCATCTCGGCCATCAGCGCATCCCACTCGCGGCGCACGCCCGACACGTCGATCTTGTCCATCGCATCATAATCGGTGCTGTAAAAGCGCGGGCTGAGAACGGTCTCGTTCGTGGCCATGTCGGTGGTGTTGTAGACGGGCTGTGCGCCCCCTTCTTGCGGGATCATGATGCGCTCCTGGCATTGGGAGAGCCGACGAACATGTCGGCGTCAAAGCCCACCTCGTACAACTCGGTCAGCTCCTTGTAGGCAGAAAGTTTTGTCAGCCACTGATCGAGCCAGGAAGCCCTCGTCACCGTGGCGGTGCGGTGAAAGATCTGGCGTTCGCCGAAGGGCACGAGCCCGGGCGCATCATGCACCTGCACCGTATCACCCACCTCCACCTCGATTCCCTCCAGGCTGACATGCGCGCCCAGAAATTCCGATGTCTGCTCGATTTCCACCGTGCAGGGCACCTCAATGCTTCTGCCGGTGCCAAAGAGCGGTCTTTGACCAAAAAGTGGTCTGTTCATCGCGTGTCCCCCTGCGATTGAAACGGCTTCAATGTCTTCCCGTCCCTGTTGCTTGCCTTTGTTACTTGCCCTTGACCATCAGTTCCTGAAACGACGCGGCATTCACGGCCCCGAAGGCATCCAGCACGCGGCGGTTGCCGGTCTGGAGATCGGTCAGGATCAAGTGCCCATCCTGATGGCGTGCCAGACGGAAGGGAACTTCCCTTGATCCGCCCGCTGCCAGCCTC
>JANMMT010000007.1:0-16742 GCA_031373545.1 Hyphomicrobiales bacterium | reverse complement strand
TTCTGCGGGCTTGCGGCTGCGGCATGGACCGTGGATGGTGCGCGAAACCGGGGATAAGTGCGGAAGAGTTCAGAATCCCGCTTTTGGCTCCTCCAGACTCAATCACAGAATAAAAGGAATCTTTCTTTCTTGCTAGTTGATCACAACCCAACCGCTGCGACCCGATTGGTGGAAAAAGTTCTTTCGGGGCACAGTTCCAAGACCCTTCCTGTCTGGCTCATGCGCCAGGCCGGCAGGTATCTGGCCGAGTACAAGGCAGAGCGGAAGAAAGCGCCGTCGTTTCTGGATTTCTGCTACACGCCGGAATTGGCCATCGAGGTAACGCTTCAACCGATCCGCCGGTTTGGCTTTGATGCCTCCATCATCTTCTCGGATATTCTCACCATCCCCGACGCCTTGGGGCGCAATGTGCATTTCGTGGAAGGCGAAGGTCCGCGCATGGACCCGATCCATGATCCCGTCACGATCGAATCGCTGGCGGAACGATACAACCCCGAACGGCTTCAGGCCGTCTATGCGGCGGTGCGCGGCGTGCGGGCGGCGCTGCCTCAAGAAACCACGTTGCTGGGCTTCTGCGGCGCGCCCTGGACCGTGGCAACCTACATGATCCATGGGCGTGGCTCCAAGGATCAGGCCGACACGCGGCTCTTTGCCTATCGCCACCCGCAAGCCTTCCAGCAACTGATCGATCTGATCGTTGATGTCAGTGCGGATCACCTCGTGGCGCAGCTCGATGCGGGAGCAGATGCGGTGCAGATTTTCGACAGCTGGGCCGGCGTGCTGCCGACGGGCGAATTCACGCGCTGGACGACGGCCCCGATCAAGTCACTCGTCTCGAAGGTGCGTGCCGTACGGCCCGATGCGAAGATTCTGGGCTTTCCGCGCGGGGCCACGACCGAAGATCTGGTTCGATTCGCTGCCGAAACGGGCTGCGATGCCCTGTCACTCGATACGACGGCGGATGTTATGGCGCTGTGCGCTCGGCCTGATCTGCCCGTGTTGCAGGGCAACCTTGATCCTCTGGCGCTCGTAGCCGGCGGGCAGGCGCTCGATTCGGCTGTGAAACGGATTCGGGATGCGGCGGCGGACAGGCCCTTCATCTTCAACCTTGGTCATGGCATTCTGCCTGAAACTCCGGTTGATCATGTGGAGCAGATGCTGCGCCTCGTGCGCGGCTGATTCGGGTCCGAAATGTATCTTTGGCTCAAAGCTCTCCATATCATCGCCGTCATGTCCTGGATGGCGGGGCTGCTCTATCTGCCGCGCCTCATGATTTACCACTGCGCGGCTGAAGTGGGTTCCAATCAATCCGAGACTTTCAAAGTCATGGAGCGGCGGCTTCTAAAAGCCATCATGACACCCGCCATGCTGGTGTCCTGGGTGCTGGGGCTGATCCTGGTGTTTGGCTATGTGGGCCTGGCCGGCAATGGCTGGCTGCATGCGAAGCTGTTGCTTGTGCTGGCCATGTCGGCGGCCCATGGTTTTCAGGCACGGTGGGTGCGGGACTTCGCGGAGGACCGTAACCAGCGCAGTCACACGTTCTACCGCGTGGCCAATGAGGTGCCGACGCTCCTGATGATCGGCATCGTTGTTCTGGCTGTTGTGAAGCCATTTTGAACGCCATTGCGGAACGCCGCGTTTCGCACTACAGAAGGGGCCTCTCCTCTATGGGCCGGTTTGCTGACGTCGCTCGACAAGACCCCGTCATTGCCATGCCAAACAATTGAACGCCCAATCCCCCTCCAAGACCACCTTTCCCCTGTTCAAACTTTCAAGACCAAGGCCATGCGATGCGGCAGATCAAACTCCAGGACCTCAAGGCCAAATCGCCGACCGAGCTGCTCAGCTTTGCTGATGAAGTGGAGGTGGAAGGCGCCAGCACGCTGCGTAAGCAGGAGATGCTCTACGCCATTTTGAAGCAATTGGCGGCACGCGAAACCGAGATCATCGGGGAGGGCGTTGTCGAAGTCTTGCAGGATGGCTTCGGGTTCATGCGCGCGCCGGATGCCAACTATCTGCCCGGGCCCGATGATATCTACGTGTCACCGGCCCAAATCCGCCGTTTCGCCCTGCGCACCGGCGATACGGTGGAAGGCCTGATCCGCAGTCCCAAGGATGGCGAGCGCTATTTCGCGCTGACCAAGGTGAACCGCATCAATTTCGAAGAGCCTGAGAAGGCGCGTCACAAAGTCAACTTCGACAACCTGACGCCGCTTTATCCCAACCAGCGCCTCAAGATGGAAATCGAGGACCCCCTGCGCAAGGATCTGTCCTCGCGCATCATGGATGTGGTGACACCCATCGGCAAAGGCCAGCGCGCCCTGATCGTGGCCCCGCCGCGCACGGGCAAGACCGTGTTGTTGCAGAACATCGCGCAGTCGATCACGGCCAATCATCCTGAATGCTATCTGATCGTGCTGCTGATTGACGAGCGGCCCGAGGAGGTCACGGACATGCAGCGTTCCGTGAAGGGTGAGGTCGTCTCCTCCACCTTCGACGAACCAGCTACGCGCCACGTCGCCGTGGCTGAAATGGTGATCGAGAAGGCCAAGCGCCTCGTCGAGCATGGCCGCGATGTGGTGATCCTGCTGGATTCGATCACGCGTCTGGGCCGCGCCTACAACACGGTTGTGCCCTCCTCCGGCAAGGTGCTGACCGGCGGTGTGGATGCCAACGCCTTGCAGCGCCCCAAGCGTTTTTTCGGTGCGGCGCGCAACATCGAGGAGGGTGGTTCGCTCACCATCATCGCAACGGCTCTGATCGACACCGGCAGCCGCATGGACGAGGTGATCTTCGAAGAGTTCAAGGGCACCGGCAACTCGGAAATCATCTTGGACCGCAAGGTTGCGGACAAGCGCGTGTTCCCCGCCATCGACATCACCCGCTCGGGCACCCGTAAGGAAGAGTTGCTTGTGCCTGCCGACACGCTCAAGAAGATGTATGTGCTGCGGCGCATCCTCAACCCCATGGGCACGGTGGATGCCGCCGAATTCCTCATCGACAAGCTCAAGGGCACCAAGAACGGCAATGCCGAGTTCTTCGAATCCATGAACACGTAATGATGGGACAAGGCTGATTATTGCAGGACGCGTCCTGCGACCGCATCCAGCTTGGCCATGAGGGCGGGATCACGCTGGGATGGTGCCGTCATGATCGCGCCGTCGAGCGCGCGGTGGCTGCCCACGGGGCAAGCCTCTCGTTCTTGGGGAAAGTGTGCTGCGAGATGCGCGATGATCCGGCGCGCTGCACAGGTGTTCGCTTGCATCTGCTTCACCACCATGGCCACATCCACCGCATCATGCGCGGGGTGCCAGGCGTCGAAATCCGTCACCATCGCGACGAGTGCGTAGGTCAACTCCGCTTCGCGCGCGAGCTTGGCCTCGGGCATGGCAGTCATGCCGATCACATCGAACCCTTGCACCTTGTAGGCCTTGCTTTCCGCGATGGTGGAGAACTGCGGACCTTCCATGCAAACAGCCGTGCCGCCTAGCGTGTGGGCAGTTCCTATTGCGGTGCAGGCCGCTGCGACGCGTCTGGCGAGCGCCGGACCCACGGGATGCGCGAAGGGCACATGAGCGACACACCCATCGCCGAAGAACGACGAATCGCGCCGGAACGTGCGATCAACGAACTGGTCGGCAAGCACGACATGGCCGGGCGGGAGATCTTCCCGGTAGGAGCCGACAGCCGAAAAGCACACCAGATCCGTCACACCCACGCGTTTGAGCGCGTCGATGTTGGCGCGGTAGTTGATGGATGACGGCGTGAGCCGATGTCCGCGCCCATGACGGGGGAGGAAGACAATGTCCGTGTCGTTGAGCATCCCAAAACGCAGGGCGTCCGAGGGGGCTCCCCACGGCGTTTCAACGACTTCCTCGCGCACATTCTTGACGCCGGGCAACTCGTAGAGACCGGAACCGCCAATGATGCCGAGCAAAGCTTTTGTCATGACTGCCGAGGGGTGAAGTGGGCTGCTGAAACAACGAAGGCCCCGCAAGGGGCCGTCGTCAAGTTGAGATGATTGCGCTGGCCCTCAGTGGGCGTGTGCAGGGCCGCCGGTTTTGCCGTCAGGGGCTTTCACGTCCGCCCAGACTTTTTTCTTGGTGTAATAAAGCAATGTGCCGAACACGAGCAGGAAGACCATGACGCGGAAGCCGATCTGCTTGCGCTCCTCCAGCTTGGGCTCGGCCGCCCACATCAGGAAGGCCGTCACATCCTTGGAATACTGCGAAACCGTCTCTGGCGAGCCATCGGTGTAAGGCACAACACCGTCGCTCAGAGGCGCCGCCATCGCAATCTTCTCGCCCGGCATGTACTTGTTGTAATTCAGACCAGGCTCGATCACCTTGCCTGCGGGCGGGTCGACGTATCCCTTGGCGAGGAGCGAATAGATGTAATCGGGACCACCCTCTTGGTAGATGAACCCTGGCAACGCATCGATGACGAAGCCGGGGAAGCCAACGCGGTAGGTGCGTGCCTTCGCGATCACGGAGAAGTCCGGCGGCAAGGCGCCGCCGTTGGCCTGCTTGGCCGCTTCATCGTTGGCGTGGGGCGACGGGAAACGGTCCGCCAGCCGTGCGGGCCGCTCGAACATCTCTCCCTTGTCATTGGGGCCATCCTTTACGGGGATGGGCCAGTTCTTGGCGAGTTCGCGCACCTGGTCCGCATTGAACTCCGGTCCGCCCTTTTCAGTCAGATTGCGGAACGACAATTTCTGCATGGTGTGGCAGGCCACGCAGACGTTCTGGTAGACCTTGAAGCCGCGCTGCAACTGGTTGTTGTCGTAGCGGCCAAAGAAGCCGGAGAACGTCCAGCTCTGACGCTCGGGCGTGGCGGACTCGCCGGCAGCATGGCCCGCAGAGACGAGCGCCGAGAGGGACAGTGCAGCCGCCGCCGCGAGTTTGAGCATTATCTTCATGGTCATCAATCCTTGGCTCAGAGCGCGTCTTGTTTTGATTGAACAATCAAAACCGCAGTTGCGCGCTCTGTAACGATCGTCTGTGGCATGTCGTAGTCCGAAAATCGGGTCTCATTGTTCCGCGACATGCTCTAGCCCTTGGTTTCTGGCGACGCAGCGGCCATGGACGGCATGGCATGCCCCCCACCCAGCACAGACTCAGCAATTGAGCCGGGTGTGGCCTCCGTCCGTTCGAACAAGCCGAGCAGGGGCAGAATGATGAGGAAATGCGCGAAGTAGTAGATTGTCAGGATCTGGCCAAAGCCGACCATGGTCATGACCACATTGTCACCCAGCTTGATGACAGGTGCGGCCGTGTCCTGGGAACCGACCCATCCCAGCACAATCGTCACGGCCACGAAGACCCAGAAGAAGATGCGGAAGGCGGGGCGATAATTCGCGGAACGCACCTTCGACGTGTCGAGCCAGGGCAGGAAGGCCAGAATGATCACGGCGGCACCCATGGCCATCACGCCGCCCAGCTTGTCCGGGATCGAACGCAGGATGGCGTAGAAGGGCAGGAAGTACCATTCAGGCACGATGTGAGCTGGCGTCTTCAAGGCATCCGCCATGATGTAGTTGTCGGCATGACCCAACTGGTTGGGCTGGAAGAACACGAAGTACGACATGAAGGCCACGAAGCACACCATGGCGAAAGCATCCTTCACCGTCGCGTAGGGCGTAAAGGGAACGGTGTCCTTTTTCAGATTCTTCACGTCCACGCCGGTTGGATTGTTCTGTCCCACCACATGGAGTGCCCAGACGTGGAGAATGACCACGCCGAAGATCATGAAGGGCATGAGGTAGTGCAAGGAGAAGAAGCGGTTCAGAGTTGGATTTTCCACCGCATAACCACCCCACAGGAAGGTCACGATGGTTTCGCCAACATAGGGGATGGCGGAAAACAGGTTGGTGATCACCACGGCGCCCCACAGCGACATCTGGCCCCAGGGAAGCACGTAACCCATGAACGCTGTCGCCATCATGAGCAGGAAAATCATCACACCCAGGATCCACAGCACCTCGCGGGGTGCCTTGTAGGAACCGTAGTACATGCCGCGGAAAATGTGGATGTAGACCGCGAGGAAGAACATGTGCGCGCCGTTCATGTGCAGGTAGCGGATCAGCCAACCGAAGTTCACATCGCGCATGATGTGCTCGACCGACGCGAATGCGTGATCGACGTGCGGCGTATAATGCATCGCCAGAACGATGCCTGTGATGATCTGGGAGATCAGCATGACCGAGAGAATGCCGCCGAACGTCCAAAAGTAGTTCAGGTTCTTCGGCGTCGGATAAGACACGAAGGACGCGTGCATGAAGCTGATGACCGGCAGGCGTGCCTCAAGCCATTTGGCGAACGAGGATTGCGGAACGTAGGTTGAATGGCCTTGCATGTTCTTCGTGTCCTTCTCAAGCGGCCGAGCGCATGGCGGTGATCCGCACGCTCGTCGCGGTCAAAAACGTGAACTCTGGCAAAACGAGGTTCTTGGGCGCAGGTCCTTTGCGGATACGCCCTGCGCTGTCGTAGTGAGAACCGTGGCACGGGCAGTACCAGCCGTTGTAGTCGCCCGAATTCTTCACCGGCACGCAGCCCAGATGTGTGCAGGACCCCTGCACAACGATCCATTGCTCCTGCGCCTTGCCACCGAACACACCGACACGCTCGGCATCCTTTTTGGGATCGGGCATGGACTTGCCATCATCGGCCCGGGCCTCTTCGATCTCTTTGGCGGTGCGGTGGCGCACGAAAATCGGCGCGCCGCGCCACTTCAGCGTGATCGATTGCCCTTCCTGAATTTGCGAGAGATCAATTTCGATCGGTGCACCCGCTGCCCTTGTTCCTGCATCAGGCGCAAGCTGCTGCACGAACGGCCACACGACCGAGGCGACGCCAACCGCGCCGACAGTTCCGGTGGCGATGTAGAGGAAATCACGGCGGGTTTCGCCGGTTTGTGCCGTTGAAGACATCGTGTCATTCACCGCCCTCGCGGGCGACCCTCTTCAAATTCGGGAACACGGTGCGAATGCCGCCTCCCTTTGCCTTGCTGCAAGACGACAATTTGCATCTGTTTACAATGCGACTCCGCGTCGCCGGTCAAAATTTATCGCGCGATTTCGCATCATCACCGCCCGATGTCCAGATGGTTCTCCGCGTCATGGCTGTTGAATGTCACACCACGCATCTGCTACGCGCCAGTGACCTTGATGGATGCGAGCGATTTTGAGTGAGAACAGCACGATCTATGCACTGTCTTCGGGCCATGGTCGCGCCGGTGTCGCCCTCGTGCGCATCAGCGGAAGCCGCGCCGCCGAGGCGGCACGTCAACTCGGGATCGGGCCTTTGAAACCGCGCGTGGCCCGTTTGGCGCGGCTCACTCATCCAGTCACCGGCGCATGGTTGGATCAGGCGCTTGTCTTGCAGTTTGTCGCGCCAGCGAGCTTCACGGGTGAGGATGTCATCGAATTGCAGCTCCACGGCGGCCGGGCGGTTGTGACGGCGGTGCTTGGCGCGCTGGGCAGCATCGGAGGTCTGCGTCATGCGAGGCCTGGCGAGTTCACGGAGCGGGCCTTCGAAAACGGCAAATTGGACCTGGCGCAGGTCGAATCGCTGGCAGACCTGATCGATTCGGATACGGAACAGCAGCGCCTGCAGGCCCTCAAGGGGCTGGAGGGCAGCCTGGGCCAGAATGTCGCGCAATGGAGAGAGCAACTCTTGACCATTCGCGCGCTTATAGCGGCACAGATCGATTTCTCCGATGAGGGCGATGTATCGGACACCGATGCCGATGAGATCGATTCGCTTCTGCAACAATTACTCAGCGAACTCGAAGCCGCCGCGCGCGCGTTCCAGGCACGCCGCGTGATCGCCGATGGCCTGCGTGTCGCGATTGTGGGAGCGCCAAATTCTGGAAAATCCAGTCTTCTCAATGCTTTGGCTGGCAGTGATGTGGCGATTGTCTCTGAAGTTCCGGGGACGACGCGTGACGTCATCGAGGTGAGACTCGATCTCGAAGGATACGCGGTCGTGCTGTTTGACACCGCTGGATTTCGTGTCACGACCGATCCGGTAGAGCAATTGGGCATTGAACGCGCGCATGCCACCATGCGGCGGGCCGATTGCACCTTGCACCTCTGCGAATCTGACAGATGGGATCTCGACGGCCTCATGGCCGATCGCTTGATTCGCATCCGGTCCAAAGTTGATCAAGGCGCGGGACCAAGCGCTTCCCTTAACCATGATGTCCTTTGCATTTCTTCAGTCACCGGCGCGGGATTGGTTGGGCTGCGCGCGAAGCTGCTCGCGGAGGCCCAGCTTCACCAAGTTGACAAGGAGGCGCCTCTGGTTGTCAGGCCGCGGCAGATGGAAGCTATCCTCTCCGCGATTGAGCAGGTGCGGCAGGCGCGTGCGTCGCTTGATGCGGGGATTGAAGTGGCCGATCAATGTGTTGGCAGTTCGATGCGGGCGCTGTCACGAATCGTAGGCGAAATTGATGTTGAAGATGTGCTAGGGGATATTTTCTCGCGCTTTTGCATTGGAAAGTGAGAGGATGTTTCACGTGAAACATTATTATGACCGCATTGGTCTCGGCGATATGACATGACCTGTCCCTTTGACCCCCCGGAGGCTTAGCATGAGCGAGATGCGATTTGACGTCATCGTCGTGGGTGGCGGTCATGCGGGTTGCGAAGCGGCTGCTGCTTCGGCACGGCTGGGGGCACAAACCGCATTGGTCACCATGTCCCGTGAGAACTTGGGTGTCATGTCCTGCAATCCCGCGATCGGGGGGCTTGGCAAAGGTCATCTTGTGCGCGAAATCGACGCCCTTGATGGCATCATGGGCCGCTTGGCGGATGCAGCCGGCATTCAGTTTCGGGTTCTCAATCGGCGAAAGGGGCCGGCGGTGCGTGGCCCTCGTGCTCAGATCGACAGATCACTTTACAAACAGGCCATGGGCCGGGAATTGTGCGATGCGTCACCCGGTCTATCGATTGTAGAGGGAGAAGTGGCTGACCTTGTGACCAACGGGAAAGCGATCACCGGCATTGAGCTCGCCGACGGCCGCGTTTTGAAGGCAGGCGCTGTCGTGATCACAACAGGCACTTTTTTGCGCGGGCTGATCCACATCGGAGAGGACACCGCCGTTGCGGGTCGCATGGGTGAAGCGCCGTCGATCAAACTGGCACATCGATTGAAAACGGCCGGGTTTGCCATGAGCAGGCTGAAAACCGGGACGCCGCCTCGTCTTGACGGAGCGACACTTGATTGGGCCAGTCTTGAGCAACAGGATGGAGATCAGCCACCTGAGGCCTTTTCCATGCTCACGACATCCATCGAAACGCCTCAGGTTTCCTGCTTCATCACGCGGACGACAGCGCAAACGCACGACATTATTCGAAACAATATGGCGAGAGCGCCTGTTTTCTCAGGTCAGATTGATGGCCGCGGGCCGCGCTACTGCCCGTCCATCGAGGACAAAGTTGTTCGGTTTGGTGACCGTGAGGGCCACCAGATTTTTCTGGAACCTGAAAGTCTGAACGACAACACGATTTACCCCAATGGAATTTCGACCTCTCTCCCGCGCGATGTACAAACTGCAGTGGTTCAATCGATTCCCGGTCTTGAGCGTGCGCGGATCCTGCAATTTGGCTACGCCATAGAATATGATTTCATCGATCCGCGAGAACTGTACCCCACCTACGAGACAAAGCGCTTCAGTGGCCTTTTCCTTGCAGGGCAGATTAATGGAACAACCGGGTATGAAGAAGCTGCTGCGCAAGGTCTTGTTGCTGGTTTGAACGCGGCACGTCATGCCGGCTGCCTCGAACCAGTTATTTTCAGTCGTACCGAGTCTTATATCGGTGTTCTGGCCGATGATCTCGTGACGAGAGGCGTGACCGAGCCCTATCGCATGTTCACATCGCGCTCGGAATTCCGGCTCGCCTTGCGGGCTGACAATGCTGACCAACGGCTGACCGCTCGTGGCATCAAGCTTGGGCTTGTCGGTGAGAAGCGAATGAATGTTTTTACCGCCAAGTTGGATGGCATACGCGAGGCACAGGATCTTATGACAGGTCTTTTCGTAACGCCATCTCGCGCGCAGCAACATGGCATTCAGTTGAATCTTGATGGACAGCACCGGTCAGCATTGCAGATACTCGGGTATTCAACAGTTACACGCGAACACGTGCACCAGCTTTGGCCAGAGCTGCACAAAATCCCTGACCGGATCATGGAGGCTGTAGAGATCAACGCGAAATATGCAGTCTATCTGGATCGCCAAAGTGAAGATGTCGAACGGTTGAAACGAGATGAAAGCATAGACCTATCGATTTTCGATATCAGCGGTTATGACAGCCTGGGTGGTCTTTCCAATGAGATCAGAGTGAAATTGAATACGATCCGGCCCCGTTCCATCGGTCAGGCGCGTTTGATCGAGGGAATGACGCCGGCTGCACTCGGATTGCTTGCCGCCCATGTCCGCAAAGCCATACGAACGGGGCTTGAGGCCTAGATTGATGAACGCCGTCCTCCAGGATGTTTCACGTGAAACACGACAGCGCCTTGAACGCGTGGTGGCGCAGGTGCAGAAGTGGCAGCCCCACATCAATCTGATTGCGCCTTCGACACTTGGCCAAATCTGGCCAAGGCATGTTGCGGATTCGGTTCAACTCTGCAGCATGGCTCCCGAAGCAAAGCGCTGGCTTGACTTGGGCAGTGGTGGCGGTTTTCCAGGTCTGGTGGTTGCGGCGTTTCTGGCTGACGTGGACGGTGGCCATGTGACACTCGTCGAAAGCAATCACAAAAAATGTGCATTCCTGCGCGAAACAGCACGTCTTGCGATGCTGCCGGTCACAGTTCTGGCACAGCGAATCGATGAAGCGACGCCAGAACTCATCAAGTCGCCGTGGCACATCGTGTCGGCGCGCGCTTTGGCGCCGCTTGATCAGCTGCTGCTGATGACCTCACCCTTCATCACTGCAGGCGCAGTCGGGCTTTTTCCAAAGGGAAGAGATGTTGATGAGGAAATCAAACGCACACAAGGCTCTTGGAATTTCTCCCATGATCTGATTCAAAGCGTGACAGAGGCCGATGCGCGGGTTGTGAGAGTAACTGCAGTCGATCGTCGGGAAAGATAGCCGCTCACATCAAGGAGAAGCGTCATGGTACACCGCCCTAGACCACGCATTCTCGTGATAGCCAACCAAAAGGGCGGCGTGGGCAAAACCACGACCGCCATCAACCTCGGTACGGCACTGGCGGCCATCAACCAGAACGTCCTTGTGGTCGATCTTGACCCCCAGGGAAACGCCTCGACAGGGCTGGGTTGCCTTGGCAAGGATCGCAAACTGTCGACTTACGATGTTCTGCTCGCAGAAGCCTCCCTTGCCCAGGTTATCCTGCCGACAGCCGTGCCTCGCCTCCATCTGGCACCATCAACCATGGATTTGCTCGGTGCGGAACTGGAGCTCGCATCCTTTGTCGACCGGAATTACCGCTTGCGAATGGCCATACGCGCGCTCGAAGCAGAGGCTGCTGGTTATGACTATATCCTGATCGATTGCCCGCCTTCGCTCAATCTGCTGACGATCAACGCGCTTGCAGCCGCGGATGCGGTGCTCGTGCCATTGCAATGCGAGTTTTTTGCTCTCGAAGGCCTCAGCCAGTTGCTCCGCACCGTCGAACATGTCCGAAACTCCCTCAATCCCGCACTGACGATTCAAGGCGTCGTGCTGACCATGTTTGATCCGCGCAACAATCTTGCCTCTCAAGTTGTCACGGATGTGCGCCAATTCATGGGCGAAAAAGTCTATGACACTGTGATTCCAAGAAATGTCCGCGTTTCGGAGGCACCGTCCTATGGGAAACCCGTGCTGCTTTATGATTTGAAATGCAGTGGCTCCCAAGCCTATCTCAAGCTTGCCTCCGAAATATTGACACGCGAGCGTCAGTTGCGTGCCGCAGCCTGAAGGAAGATAGAGGAATTTCGACAATGGATGATGAGGCTGAGAAAATTCCCGCTAGCAGACCTGCACGGCTTGGGCGGGGTTTGGCCGCTTTGATTGGCGAAGCCGCTCCGGATGGAATGGCCTCCGCACCGGAGCCAAAGGGCACACGCAACGTGCCGATCGAATTCGTGCGTGCCAACCCGAACAACCCACGCAAGACGTTTGCCGAGAGTGACCTTGGCGAACTCACAGATTCTATTCGCGAAAAAGGCATTATCCAACCCTTGGTTGTGCGCCCGATCGAGGCGACGCCTGGGACCTACGAAATTGTGGCCGGCGAACGGCGTTGGCGAGCGGCGCAGCGCGTGGGGCTGCATGAAGTTCCTGTCGTCATCCTCAATGTCGATGCCAAGGAAGCACTCGAGCTTGCCATCATTGAAAATGTGCAACGTGCAGATCTCAACCCGCTGGAAGAAGCGGCCGGTTACGATCAACTCATGGAGCAATTCAATTATACGCAGCAGGATTTGGCAAAAGTGGTCGGCAAAAGCCGCAGCCATGTGGCCAACACCATGCGCCTGTCCAAGTTGCCGGAGGGTGTGAAGGCACTCGTGCTGCGCGGTGATCTTTCGGCGGGCCATGCCCGTGCATTGTTGACATCCAAATCGCCCGATTCGCTTGCGAAACGAATTGTCGAGCAGGGACTTACAGTGCGTGATGCGGAACGCCTCGTGCAGAACGAGGATCAGCAGCCCAGTGAGACAGGCGCTCGCAAGGCTGCGGTTGTGAAGGATGCGGATACGAAGGATCTCGAGCGCATTCTGGGGCAGCTTCTGGGCTTGAGCGTGAACATCGACCACAAGTCAGGCGGGGGTGGTGTTCTGTCGATCAAGTACTCCACCGTCGAGCAGCTGGAGGCCGTCTGTCAACGTTTGAAGGCTTGAGGATTATTTCCGGCCAACGGCGAGTGCCAAACTCCACAGGGCCCGCACGGCGATGGCCTCACCCAACGAGGATGTCTTGCGGCTGGCCAATGTCGCATCGCCAAGAATCTGAATTGCGCGCTCGAGGCGCACGGAAGTCCAGCGCGTGACCTGCTCGGTTACTTTGGGCAAACGTTTGAAGTGGATGCCTTTGTTCTTGACTGATTCGGAAGCGTTTCGATCTCCGCTCATTTCGGTTCGGCAGGCCTGCAGCAGCAGGGCATGCCGCAAGGCAAAGCCGAGCAATACCCCGGGATTGACGCCATCGGCAAACAGACGGCGCGCTTCATCTTCAAGATGGTCGAGCTGCCCCATAAAGGCCGCGTCGATGATGGCATCGGTCGAGAGTGCTGCCGCATCCGTGATGATCGCCTCAACGTCCGTCAAGGTCACAGTGCCCGTACCGTTTACGTAGAGGAGCAGTTTGTCCACCTCCGCGCGCGACAGGCGCCGGTCAGCGCCCAACGAGCCCAGCAACACGGCACGGGCATCGGGCGTGATTTGTACTTGTGCCTCTTCAAGCATGCCAGACAGCCAACGCTCGAGGTCGCGACCATCCTCGGCATAACAGGGAAGAGCGGCCAATCGATCTGACTTATCAACAAGTTGGCGCAGGGCATTGGTGCCCTTCAGGTCACCGGCCTCCAGAATGATCCGTGCGTCTTGCGGGGGAGCGGACAGCAATGGCTCTAGCGCGGCCCCGAGTGATTTGCTCCCCACGCGCACGCGGATCGCCCGTGGTCCGCCAAACATGGAAATGGCGTTGGCCTCATCGGCCAGCAGGAGTGGATCGGCGGCAACCGCATCCCCATCCAGGCGTAGGATGTTGGCTGTATCCCCGCCGACGGTTGCCTTGGCGATTGCCTCGGCACGCTCGGACACCAGCCCTTCATCCGGTCCGTAGATGAGGATGACGGCGTGACGCGCAAACCCGGTCCGGACGAAGGCCTCAGCATCCTTTGCGGCAATTGCAACCACGCGGCTTAACGGTTGGCACTGAGATAGGCCGCGAGGCGTGTGCGGATCTGGTCAGCGAGCTGGCGTGCACCCTGAATTTCCGCATCGCGCGCCGCGCGAATCGTTGCGAAACGCTGCTGGCTGCGATCATAGCTCACCAGAACGCGGGCCGTGCCTTCGGTCGCAACCTTGGTGCCGGTGATCGGAGTCAAGGTGTAGCTCGCATCGAGAGCCAAGGTCGCGGTCTCCGCTACGCCGGCCACACGGTCGATAATGGCCGTGTTCGTGGTGGTCTTGGCATTAATGACCAGCCTGTAGCGGACAGGTGTTTGCTTAGGGTCACCGCCCCTGAGCTGAAACTCGAGTTCATTGCGAATGTAATGCGCCAGGCGCTCGCCCTGGATGCTGACTTCAACCCCGGCGAGGCCCTCTTGAACAGACAGGCCGCCAAATTCCGCCGTTCCATACAACGGTCGCAGACAACCACCGAGTGAGATTGCGACCAGTGACATCATCAATCCGATGGCTAGCCTGCGGCTGATGGATGTGTGAGCCATGAAACCTCCTACACAACCACATTGACGATGCGGCCGGGCACAACAATGATCTTGCGCGGCGGGCGCCCGTCAAGGGCGCGCTGCACAACCTCATCCGCCAATACAGCAGCCTCGACCGCTGCGCCATCCGCATCGCGCGCCATCGTGACATCCGCACGTTTCTTGCCGTTGATCTGCACAGGATAGGTGAAGGTGTCCTCCACCAGCAAAGCAGGATCGAGCACGGGCCATTGCGTTTGGGCGACCAGCCCCGGCTGGCCAAGGGCATGCCAACACTCCTCCGCCAGGTGCGGCATCATGGGGGCGAGCAATTGAATGAAGATGCGAGCGGCTTCGTGCAAGGCTGCTGTCATATCAGGCGCGGCCGTGGCTGGACGAGGCGCCACTTTGGCGAGCGCCGCCATGATGGCATTGGAGAGGTCGTAGATATGCGCGACGCAGCGGTTGAAGCGCAGACGCTCCACATCCTCGCTGACGGCAGCGAGTGCCTTATGCGCGGCGCGGCGCAGTGCGGTTGAATCGGCTCCGAAATGACCATCATGGGCTGCTGCAGGCAGATCGGCAATCTCGCCCGAGATGCGCCAGACGCGCTGGACAAAGCGGCCCGCGCCCTGCACGCCGTCCTCTGTCCAGGCCACATCGCGTTCGGGCGGTGAGTCGGACAGCATGAACCAGCGGGCCGTATCCGCACCATACGTGCCGATGATGTCATCGGGGTCCACGGTGTTGCGTTTGGATTTCGACATCTTCTCGACGTCGCCGATGGTGACTTCGGCCTTGTCGCTCAAGCGGACCGCACGCCGCCCATGCGCATCTGTTTCAATGGCAATCTCCGCCGGTGAGACCCAACTGCCATCAGGTGCCTTGTAGGTCTCGTGAACGACCATGCCTTGCGTGAACAGGCCTTCGAAGGGCTCGTCGATGGCAATGTGGCCCGTGGCCTTCATGGCGCGGGTCCAGAAGCGCGCATACAGCAGGTGCAGGATCGCATGCTCGATGCCGCCGATATACTGGTTGACGGGCAGCCATGAGTTGACCGCATCGGCCGTTGTGGGCGCAGTTTCGGTCCAGGGGTCGGTGAAACGCGCGAAATACCATGAGGAATCCGCAAAGGTGTCCATCGTGTCGGTTTCACGCCGCGCGGGCTTGCCGCAACTCGGGCAGGCGCAATGCTTCCAGGTCTTGTGGTGATCGAGCGGATTGCCGGGACGATCGAAAGTGACGTCTTCAGGCAGCTTGACCGGAAGCTGGTCCTTGGGCACGGGCACGACGCCGCAGGACTCACAGTGGATGATCGGGATGGGGCAGCCCCAATAGCGCTGACGTGAGATGCCCCAGTCGCGCAGGCGGAAGTTCACCTTGCGCTTGGCCACGGGCTTTCCAGCCATCGATTCGGATGCGAGACGATCTGATACGAGAGCAAAGGCGGCTTGTGTGGTCATGCCGTCGAGGAAGTGGGAGTTGAGCATCACGCCCTCGCCGTCATAGGCCTTCCCCGACGCAATCTGGGCCAATGCGGCGGCCCGTGCGGCTTCATCAGCGGGGGCCACTACGGGAATGATGGGCAGGCCGTACTGGCGTGCAAACTCAATGTCGCGTTGATCGCCGGAGGGACAGCCGAAAATCGCGCCGGTGCCGTAATCCATCAGCACGAAATTGGCGACATAAACCGGTACTGTCCAAGACGAATCCAGAGGATGGACGGCGCGCACGCCCGTGTCGAAGCCGCGCTTTTCAGTGGTTTCGAGCGTGGCGGCCGAGGTGCCCATCCGTCGGCATTCGTCGCAGAATGCGGCGAGTGCGGGGTTGGAGGTGGAGGCGGCTTTCGCCAAGGGATGATCGGGCGCAATCGCCATGAAAGACGCGCCAAACAGCGTGTCGGGCCGCGTGGTGTAGATTTCAAGCTCCGTGAACGCGGCGGGCGCGGTGGCTGTCTCCAGCGCCCAGCGGACCATCAATCCTTCGGATCGGCCGATCCAGTTCTTCTGCATCAAGCGCACTTTTTCAGGCCAACGTGTGAGCGTATCGAGCGCACTGTTGAGTTCCTCGGCGAAATCCGTGATCTTCAGGAACCACTGGGTCAGTTCCTTCTGCTCGACCAGCGCACCCGAGCGCCAGCCGCGGCCATCGATGACCTGTTCGTTGGCGAGCACGGTCTGATCCTCGGGGTCCCAGTTGACCTTGGAAATCTTGCGCTCGATCAGCCCACCTTTCAGGAAATCCAGAAACAGCGCCTGCTGATGGCGGTAATAGGACGGGTCACAGGTCGCGATTTCCCGTTGCCAATCCAGTGACAAGCCCATGGATTTGAGCTGGCCACGCATGGCGGCGATGTTG
>JANMMT010000199.1:0-1805 GCA_031373545.1 Hyphomicrobiales bacterium | reverse complement strand
CAGCCGACACCGAATCCACCCGCAGGGTATATTTCTCCGCGAACGCGTCGAGGATTTCCTCGACCAGCACTTCCGGTGCCGACGCGCCGGCGGTGATACCGAGCCGGGTGATGCCCTCGAACATCGACCAGTCGAGATCCGCCGCGCCATTGACGAGAACAGCGCGGGGGCAGCCTTCATGCTCGGCAACTTCGCGCAGGCGTTGCGAGTTGGACGAATTCGGCGAGCCGACCACGATCATTGCATCGACCACGGGCGCAACCTTCTTCACCGCGAGCTGACGGTTGGTGGTCGCGTAGCAGATGTCTTCCTTGTGCGGGCCGATGATGTCGGGGAAGCGCGACTTCAGCGTCGCTACGATTGCCGCCGTGTCGTCGATCGACAGCGTGGTCTGCGTCACGAAAGCGAGCTTGGAGGCGTCCTTCGGCTGAAACTTCTTCGCCTGCTCGACGGTCTCGATCAGCATCACCGCGCCCTGCGGCAACTGCCCAAGGGTGCCGACGACTTCCGGATGTCCGGCATGGCCGATCATCGCGATTTCGCGGCCACGCTTGAAATGAATTTCCGCCTCGCGGTGGACTTTCGTCACCAGCGGGCAGGTTGCGTCCAGTGCGAAGAAATTGCGGCGCTCGGCTTCGGCCGGGATCGACTTCGGCACGCCATGGGCGGAGAACACCACCGGCGCATCGGTTTGGGGAATTTCGTCCAGTTCCTCGACGAAGATCGCGCCCTTGGTGCGCAGGCTCTCCACCACATGGCGGTTATGGACGATCTCGTGCCGGACATAGACCGGCGGGCCGTAAAGCTTCAGCGCGCGTTCCACCGTATCGATGGCGCGGACCACGCCCGCGCAAAACCCGCGCGGGGAACAGAGGACAATGTGAAGCTCTGGCTTGCTGGTAGCCGTCATGGCTGATCTCTGAGCACTCGGCGGTCCGAAAACGGACGGTTTTGGCCCATTCCGCCGGGTCTTTTCGAGCTGATCGGCGGTCAGCGGCACGTGGACAAGGAATTGGCCCGCATAGGTCTGGAAGTCAAGCGCAGCGGTTCAAGGGCCCCCGAAAGGGCCGTAAACCATTGCGTGAACACCTCGAAAACGCCTATATAGGGCGCAATTCCCGTCATCGCAGATGACCCGGCTTCGCCTCCAAAAAAGGCGGGCGAAGCGCAAAGGAGATTTGCCCGTGAGCAACGCCCCCCTCATGCCCAAGGCGACCGCCGTCTGGCTGGTCGACAACACCGCCCTGTCGTTCGATCAGGTGGCCGATTTCTGCAAAATGCACCCGCTCGAGGTGCGCGCGATCGCTGACGGCGACGCGGCCCAGGGCATCAAGGGCTCCGACCCGATCAGCAACGGGCAATTGACCCGCGAGGAAATCGGCCGCGGCGAGGCCGACAAGGAATATCGTTTGAAGCTCAGCGACGCAAAGGTCCGCCTGCCCGAGCCGAAGCGCAAGAAGGGCCCGCGCTATACGCCGGTGTCGCGCCGCCACGAGCGCCCGAGCGCGATCCTGTGGCTGGTGCGCAACCATGCCGAATTGAAGGATGCGCAGATCATGCGCCTCGTCGGCACCACCAAGACGACGATTGCCTCGATCCGCGAACGGACCCACTGGAACACCGCGCAGCTGACGCCGATGGATCCGGTGACGCTCGGCCTGTGTTCGCAGATCGACCTCGACTTCGAAGTCCAGCGCGCGGCCAAGGAAAAGCCCGCGGCCACCGCTTACGGCGGCGCGACGCTGCTGCCGGCGTCGGAGACGACCAAGAAGATCGACGACGAAGCGCCGACCCAGCCATCCAAA
>JANMMT010000188.1:0-3346 GCA_031373545.1 Hyphomicrobiales bacterium | reverse complement strand
CAGCACCGCCAGGAACACCCAGCCGCCGCGTCCGATCCGGTCGATGAGCGCGCGCGTGATCATGCCTCGACCGCCCGGCCCTTGAGGGCGAACAGCCCGCGCGGGCGCTTCTGGATGAAGAGAATCAGCAGCACGAGGATGATGATCTTGCCCAGCACCGCCCCGGCGAACGGCTCCAGCAGCTTGTTGGCGATGCCCAGCGTGAAGGCCGCCACCAGCGTGCCCCACAAATTGCCGACACCGCCAAAGACCACCACCATGAAGCTGTCGATGATGTAGCTCTGGCCCAGATTCGGGCTGACGTTGTCGATCTGGCTGAGCGCGACCCCGGCGATGCCGGCGATGCCCGAACCCAGCCCGAAGGTCATGGCGTCCACGAACCGCGTGCGGATGCCCATGGCGCTGGCCATGCGGCGGTTCTGGGTCACGGCGCGCATCTGCAGGCCGAGCGGCGTGGTTTTGAGCACCAGCAGCAGAATGGCGAAGACGGCCAGCGTGAACACCACGATCCACAACCGCCCATACGTGATCTGCAGGCCCAGGAATTCAAACGAGCCCGCCATGTAGGAGGGCGCGCTGACCTCGCGGTTGGTCGGCCCGAACCAGGTGCGGATCGCCTGTTGCAGCATGAGGCTGATGCCGAAGGTGGCGAGCAAGGTCTCCAGAGGGCGGCCGTAGAGAAAGCGGATGACGCCGCGCTCGATGGCAATGCCCACCAGCCCCGCCGTGAGGAAGGCCAGCGGAATGGCCAGCGGCAACGACCAATCCAACAGGTGCGGCGCATGGGCGCGAAACAGCTCCTGCACGGCGAAGGTGACGTACGCGCCGATCATCACCATCTCGCCATGCGCCATGTTGATGACGCCCATGACGCCGAAGGTGATGGCGAGGCCGATGGCGGCCAGCAGCAGCACGGAGCCCAGCGAAATGCCGAACCAGATCGTCTGAAACCAGGCGCGAATGCGCTGTGCCTGCTCAATGCTGGTGATGCCTTGGTCAATGGCGGATTTCAGGGCGCCCGTGGTTTGTCCGGAGAACTGTCGCAACAGGGACAGCGCCTCATTGTCGCTGGCCGCCGCGATGCGCTGCGCGGCGGTGATGCGATCGGCTTCGGATGCAGCGGGGGAACTCAGCAGGATCGCCGCGCGGGCCTCCTCCAGCGCGGTGCGGACCTTGGGGAGCGTTTCACGGCCAAGCGCCTGTTCCACGGCGGCCAGCGCCGCCGCGTCGCGGGATTTGAACACCGCGTCGGCCGCGCGCAGCCGCTGCGCCGGATCGGGTGACAGCAACGTCATGGAGCCGAGCGCCGCCTGCACGGCGTTGCGCAGCCGGTTGTTCAGCCGCACCATGGCGGCATCGGCAGGTATCGTGGCCGGCGCCCCGGTGGCAGCCGCAAAGCCCTGGCCCGCCTTGTCATGCCAGAACACGCCGCCTGGCCCGGCAAACAGGCGGCGGTCCGCCAAGGCTTCGAGCACAGGGACGCCCTGGGGTGATCCGGCGGTGGCAATGGCGGTGATGGCCGTTTCGGTGTCGGAAAAGCTGTCGGCCTTGAACCGTTCGATCGCCGACTCGAAGCCCTGCGCGAACGCTGGCACCAAAATGGCAAGACACAGCGCCCAAGCCAATGTGAGGGCGCGCAGAAGGCGGCGCAATGCCATGAAGGATAACCTGTCCAGAGGAGAAGGTGGCACGCCAGAGCGCACCACCTTGTGTGTCATGTCAACGCACAGTCAAACCGCGCGCGGTCAACCGCACTTCTTCAGCACGGTGTTGTAGTTGCCGCATTTGAGGGTGACCCAATCGGCTTCCAGATCCTTGGAGCCAGGCAAGTGCTTGGTCCAGGCATCCCCGGCGACCAGCCCAGGGGTCTTCCACACCACGTCGAACTGCCCATCGGCGCGCACTTCGCCGATCAAGACAGGCTTGGTGATGTGGTGGTTCGGGAGCATCTTGGAGATGCCGCCGGTGAGGTTCAGAGCCTCGATGCCGGGCAGCGTGTCGATGACCTTGTCCACATCCACGGTGCCGGCCTTGGTGACAGCCCGCACCCACATTTCGAAGCCGATGACATGGGCTTCCATCGGGTCATTGGTGACGGCCTTGTCGGATTTCTTGTAGGCCTTCCACGCCTTGATAAAGGCCTCGTTGGCGGGGTCCTTCACGGACTGGAAGTAGTTCCACGCCGCCAGGTGGCCCAGCAAGGGCTTGGTGTCGATGCCCGCCAGCTCTTCTTCACCCACCGAGAAGGCCACGACGGGAATGTCCGTCGCCTTGATGCCCTGGTTGCCCAGTTCCTTGTAGAACGGCACGTTGGCATCGCCGTTGATGGTGGAGACCACGGCGGTCTTCTTGCCGGCGGAACCGAACTTCTTGATGTCCGACACGATCGTCTGCCAATCGGAGTGGCCGAACGGCGTGTAGTTGATCATGATGTCGGCGGGCGCGACGCCCTTGGAGATCAGGTACGCCTCCAGGATCTTGTTCGTTGTGCGCGGGTAAACGTAGTCGGTGCCCGCCAGCACCCAGCGCTTGGCTTCGCCGCCATCCTTGCTCATCAGGTAATCGACGGCGGGAATGGCCTGCTGGTTGGGGGCCGCGCCGGTGTAGAACACATTGCGCTCGCTCTCCTCGCCCTCGTACTGCACGGGGTAGAACAGGATGTTATTGAGTTCCTTGAACACCGGCAGAACCGACTTGCGGCTCACCGAGGTCCAGCAACTGAACACCGCGGAGACCTTTTCCTTGGAGATCAGCTCGCGCGCCTTCTCGGCGAACAGCGGCCAGTTGGAGGCGGGGTCCACGACCACGGCTTCCAGCTTGCGACCGAGCAGGCCACCCTTGGCATTCTGCTGATCGATGAGCATCAGCATCACATCCTTGAGGGTTGTTTCCGAAATCGCCATCGTGCCTGAAAGCGAGTGCAGGATGCCCACCTTGATCGGCGCACCCTGTGCGAAAGCGGGTCGGTATCCTGTGGCCAATGCGCTTGCGCCACCCAGCGCTGCGCCCAATACTCCGCGACGTGTCAAACTCATTGTGCTCTCCGCTGGTGGTGGAACCTGTCATTGGCGCAGGTTTGCCGGGAACTTGCAGCAATCCACGTGCCGATTAAGGGGGATACGTATTTCGGCTTAGTGGCCCGGCCTTCCGCCCGCAGGCACGCGGGCGCAGCTCCCGCTCCCAGCATGCAATTGAGGCATTGCCTTAGCCAGTTGCTCTAAGAATAGGCACTGCGCCGGGTGTCAGCGGATTATGGGGGCAGTGAGCGCAGCAAAGCCTTGCAACAGTTCAACGGCGCGCGCGACCCGCAACACGGCGGATTCACCTCCCAGGGGGCCAACGATCT
>JANMMT010000178.1:0-3013 GCA_031373545.1 Hyphomicrobiales bacterium | reverse complement strand
GCATGCCGCGCTTGCCCTCGGCGAGGAGGGTGCGCCGGGAAAGGAAGAACGAGGTGGACATGATGTCGAAGGAGAGGCCCGCCTTCCTGGCGAAGCTGAGGCCCCGCGCGACGTTGGGCGTTTCCATGTAACCGAACTTGATGGAGACGCGCTTGAAGTTGGGCGCCACCTCCTCGATCTCGACCCGCTCGTCGTCTGGCACATAGGGCTCCTCCACCGCGCGCACGGCGAGGACGATGTTGTGCTCGTGAAGCACCTTGTTGTGCTTGAGGTTGTGGAGGAGGGCGGTCGGGGCCGTTGTCAGGTCGGCTGTGAGGAACACGGCCGTGCCCTTCACCACATGCGGCGGATTTACCTCGAGACCCTTCAGCAGGTCTTCGACCGAAATGTCCCGCCGCGTGAGGTCGGAGATGATCCGCGCCCCGCGCACCCAGGTCCACATGACGAGGATCATGACCGAGGCGATCAGCAGCGGCACATACCCGCCCTGCGGCAGCTTGAGGAGGTTGGAGGCGAGGAATACGCCCTCCACGATGAGGAAAGGCGCAACAATGGTGAGGGCGAGCGCCAGGCTCTTCTTCCACACGCGCCGCACGGCGATCACGGCGAGGATGGAGGATGTGATCATCGCCCCGATCACTGACGTGCCATAGGCGTTGGCCATGGCGGAGGATGACTGGAAGGTGAGGATCAGTATCACCACGCCGGCCGCCAGCATCCAGTTCACCTGCGGCACGTAGATCTGGCCGAGGTTCTTTTCCGAGGTGTTGATGATCTGCAGCCGCGGCAGGAGGCCGAGCTGCACGGCCTGCTGGGTCAGCGAGAAGGCGCCGGTGATCACCGCCTGGCTGGCCACGATGGTGGCAAGGGTCGCAAGGATGACGAGAGGCGCTTGCAGCATCGGCGGCGCCATCATGAAGAAGGGATTGCCCACCGTTTCCGGCTCCGCCAGCACCATGGCGCCTTGCCCGAGATAGTTGAGCGCCAGGGCCGGGAGGACGAGAAAGGTCCACATCGCTGCAATCGGCTTGCGTCCGAAATGGCCCATGTCGGCATAGAGCGCCTCGGCCCCGGTCACGGTGAGGAACACCGAGCCCAGCACGACGAAGCCCAGGACGGAGTGGGTTGCGAGGAACAGGACCGCGTGATGCGGGCTCAGGGCGGCAAGGATCGCAGCGCCGTCGAGATATATGTGCCATGCGCCCAGCGCGGCCAGGGTCACGAACCAGACAAGGCAGACCGGCCCGAACAGTTTTCCGACGGCTGACGTTCCGCGCTTCTGGATCAGGAAGAGCCCGACCAGGATCACCAGTGCAATCGGCAGGATGAAGGGCTCGACCTTGCCCGTCAGCTCCGGGATTACCGACAGGCCTTCGACTGCGGAGAGGACCGATACGGCCGGCGTCAGCAGCGCATCGCCGAAGAACATGCCGGCGCTGCATACCGCTACGATGAATAGGAGCGGCGTGCGCTTGCCGATCGTGCGCTGCACCAGCGCCATCAGCGATATCGTCCCGCCCTCGCCGCGGTTGTCGAGCCGCATCAGCAACAGGACGTATTTCAGCGTCACGATGATGATCAGCGACCACAGCATCAGCGAGACGACGCCCATCACGTCTTCGCGCAACAGTTCGCGCCCGCCGTCGGCGATGTGGTGAATCGATTCCTTGAAGGCGTAGAGCGGGCTCGTGCCGATATCGCCGAACACCACCCCGATCGAGCCCAGCGCAAGCGCCCAGAACCTGCCGGCTCCTGCTCGCTGGTCTCCCGATTGCGCCACCCCGCCTACAGACGAAGCATCGCTCATCGTATGTGCCTTCTGCCGCGAACCGCATATGCGGGCCCGAACGGGCGGGGCTGCTACGCCCATTGTCGGGCGGGCGGAAGCGTGTTTATTTTTGCTCTGCCGACCTTGCCAACGGCGCTGTCAAGAGGCTTTCGCCGTCTGTCATACGCGTCGCGATTCTGTGATTGCCGCCTGAACAGCAAGAGAAACGGGCGATCTCCGAGGGAGATCGCCCGTTTCAAATCAGGGTCACGGCCTAGTCCCTCGGGGGGTCGGGGGGGACGGAAGAGAGACACCGGCCGTGACAGGTGCATAACACCCACCAGGCGAGGTGGTTCCCGCCTCGGTGCAGAAAATCGGAAAAGAAAAAGGGCCCGGCATCAAACCAGGCCCTTTCGCATACCTAACGTTCAGTACGGTATCGGTGTTGCGGGCTAGTACCGGTAGTGCTCCGCCTTGTACGGGCCCTGCTGGGTGACGCCGATATAGGCCGCCTGGTCCGGCGACAGCTCGGTGAGCGTTGCGCCCAGCTTGTCGAGGTGGAGCCGCGCGACTTTCTCGTCGAGATGCTTGGGCAGGGTGTAGACCCGGTTCTGGTATGCCTTGCCGTTGGTCCACAGTTCGATCTGCGCCAGCGTCTGGTTGGTGAACGAGGCCGACATCACGAAGCTCGGGTGGCCGGTGGCGTTGCCGAGGTTCAGCAGGCGGCCTTCCGACAGCAGGATCAGACGCTTCCCGTCCGGGAAGTTGATCATGTCGACCTGCGGCTTGATGTTGTCCCACTTGTAGTTCTTGAGGGCTGCAACCTGGATCTCGTTGTCGAAGTGGCCGATATTGCCGACGATCGCCATGTCCTTCATCTCGCGCATGTGCTCGAGGCGGATGACGTCCTTGTTGCCGGTCGTGGTGATGAAGATGTCGCCGGTCTTGGCGACCTGTTCCAGCGTCACGACCTCGAAGCCGTCCATGCATGCTTGCAGCGCGCAGATCGGGTCGACTTCGGTGACCTTCACGCGGGCGCCGGCCCCACGCAGCGAAGCGGCGGTGCCCTTGCCTACGTCGCCGTAGCCGGCCACGAGGGCCCCTTTGCCAGCCATCATCACATCCGTCGCGCGGCGGATCGCATCCACGGCCGACTCCTTACAGCCGTACTTGTTGTCGAACTTCGACTTCGTCACCGAGTCGTTGACGTTGATGGCGGGCAGCGGCAGGCCGCCTTTCTTCATC
>JANMMT010000177.1:0-11079 GCA_031373545.1 Hyphomicrobiales bacterium | reverse complement strand
CACGACATCCTGATTGATGTGTGGGTCGCGGATCTTGGCGGCTACATCCAGCTCAAGAAGGCGGCGGTTGCGGCCATCTCGGGCGGGAAGGGCGCACTGGATGTGGAAATCTGCCAGCTCGTGAAGCTGCTGCGCGACGGGCAGGAGGTCAAAATGTCCAAGCGCGCGGGCACCTTCGTCACGCTGCGCGAAGTGGTGGATGAAGTCGGCGCAGATGCCGTTCGCTTCATGATGCTCTACCGCAAGAACGATGCGCCGCTGGATTTCGACCTCGCCAAGGTGGTGGAGCAATCCAAGGAAAATCCGGTTTTTTATGTGCAGTATGCCCATGCGCGCTCGGCCTCCGTGTTTCGCCAGGCCAAAGAGGTGTTCGGGGCTGAAATTACGGCGGCTGAACTCGCCACCGCCAAGCTTGCGCTGCTCACCCACGAGGGCGAGCGCGGGTTGATGAAGTTGATTGCCCAGTACCCGCGCCTGATCGAGCAGGCGGCCACGAACCGCGAACCTCATCGTGTCGCATTTTACCTCTATGAATTGGCCAGCGCGCTGCATGGGCACTGGAGCCGCGGCAAAGAAGATGTTTCACTACGATTTGTTAATGATAAGAACAGAGAATTGACGGTAGCCAGATTGGCACTGGTGGATGCGTTGATGTCTGTGCTCGGCTCGGGCTTGCGCGTTCTGGGAGTCAGCGCTCCACTTGAAATGCGTTGATGCAGCAGGATGCATGAGTTGGGCGGGCACTATGAGTGGTGGCTGTCATGACACAGAGTGATGCAACAAGAGTGGCTGACCCAAGATTGGCAGAAGCTGCCATGAGCGAGGCGCGCAGGCCAATGCTCGATCTGGAAGAGGTCGAGCGTCAACTGGCTGATCGGGAAGCGCTGCCGCCGACCAAGGCTGATCCGCTTGCCGAGCTGGCGCGTCTCGTTTCGGATGGGGATCATGCCCCGCGCACGCAGGCCGCACACGTCCATCTGGATGATCTGTTCGAGGATTTTCTGCGTGGCTTACCGCAAGGCTCTGCCTCGATGAGTCCTCTGCAACAGCCCAATGTGCAACATCTGAATGCGCCGCAGCCGAATATGGAGCGCCTGCACGCCGATGAGACAAGCGTTGGTGATGAACGCGCGGCTGTGTCGTACGACAGCGTCAAAGCCGATGGGCCAGCCGACACATACAACACCCCATTCAACACGCCCCTTCCGCCCGCGTTCTCGACAGCGCCCCGCCCAGCCGGGACCGATGCGCCGTTCCAGGACATGTTGGCCGAGTTCGAAGCCGCCATGCGCGATGCTGGCGCTTCACCGCAGCCGGTTGCGGCGAACAGCTCCTACCCAGCGCAGGATTTTAGCAATTCGCCTTATGACGGACCCTCTTACGCCAATGCCGGCTCAATGGCCGCTGGCTCAATGGCTGCAGGAACTCTTGCTGCAGGAACTCTTGCTGCAGGAACTGTAGTCGCAAATGGAGCGGCAAGTGCAGCGGCAAATGGAGCAGCAAGTGCAGTCGCCTACAAGCGTCCGGCACGCCGGGGCATGTTGCTGGCCGGCGGTGTTGTCGGCGTTGCCATCATCGGCGTGGCCGCCTTGTTCGCCTTCACGTCGGGCAATCGCGGTTCAGGCGGATCCCGCGCTGTGCCAACGATCGCGGCTGTGCCGGGAGCAACCAAGGAACGACCGGCCAACCCAGGCGGCACGGAAATGCCCAACCAGGACCGCGAGGTGTTGCAATCGCGCCAGCAGCCCGTCACGCTGCCGCAGCGTGTCGCGCCGCGCGAGGAGCAGCCGCTCGATTTGACCACCGCGCAGCGACAGGCTGAGCAGCAGCCCGCCGTGCGCCAGATTCCCGGAGTGGCGATTGTGGCGCCTGTCTCAACAACGCCGCCGCCAAATGCGCCTGCAGGAGCAGGAGCGCCCTCGGCTGCGCGTCCCGTGGCTTCGGTGCCCATCACGATTGTCGGCCAGCCTCCCGTGCCGCCCGCGGCATCGGCGTCCACGGCTCCGAGCCCTGTTGCAACTGCGCCCGTGGCGGGCATCCCCACCATGGTCGTGCCAGCTCTTCCTCCCATGGCTTCTGCCGCACCGTCGGGCGCGTCTCCGACACCATCGGCAACGGCTCCTGCGCGTGTCGCAGCGGGAGCGCCTGCGCCATCGTCTGCCTCTGCCTCTGCCCCTGCCAGTGCTCCTGCCGCAACGACCGAGCCGCGCCGGGTGCGTGCCGTGCCTATTCGGCCTGAGAATGGCGAGGCGCCGAGCCGTGCGCAAACCCAGCCCCGCGTTGTGACCGCGCCCGGCATTGCGCCTGCGGCTGAGCCTGATGCAGCAAATGCGCCCTTGAGCCTGACGCCCACGCGCAGCGCGGCGGCGCCCCGCAGCGCCGCCCCGGTCACCACGCAATCAGCCGCAACCACTGGCAGTTTCGCTGTGCAGGTGGCGGCAGAGGGCAGCGAGGATGCCGCGCGTGCCAAGTTCGGCCAGCTGCGCACCCGCTATTCTGGCGTGCTGTCCGGTTTGAGCCCCAACATTCAGAATGCCGAGGTCAATGGCCGTGCGGTGTACCGCGTGCGCGTTGGAAGCCTGTCGCGTGAGGAGGCCGTAAGCCTCTGTGAACGCCTCAAATCCAGCGGCGGCACGTGTTTCGTCGCTAGAAACTGATCTGGCAGACGGATCTGGACCTTAACAGACGCACTGCGTCGTCCCGGAGTAGAGATCCCATGCTTGCCAAGGCCTTCATCGCCGGGTGTTCCGGCCTTGAACTCACGCGCGCGGAAGCCGCATTCTTCAATGTTGAGCGTCCCTGGGGCTTCATCCTGTTCAAGCGCAACGTGGACACGCCCGATCAGGTGCGCCGGCTCGTGGATGCGCTGCGCGCCTGCGTGGACCGCGCCGATGCACCCGTGCTGATCGATCAGGAGGGTGGGCGCGTGCAGCGTCTCGGGCCGCCGCACTGGCCCAAGTATCCGCCAGGGCGGGCATATGGCTCGCTCAAGGGCAATGACCCGCTCCTGCGCCGCGAAATCACGCGTCTGGGCGCGCGGCTGATCGCCCACGATCTGCGCGCGTTGGGCATCACGGTGGATTGCGTGCCGGTGCTGGATGTTCCGGTGGCCGGAGCCCATGATGTCATCGGCGACCGCGCGTATGGCGACACGCCCGAGCAGGTGGCATATCTGGGCCGCGCGGCGGCGGAGGGGTTGATCGCGGGCGGCGTGTTGCCGATCGTCAAGCACATCCCCGGTCATGGGCGCGCGGGGGCGGACAGCCATCTCGCTTTGCCGGTGGTGGACACCGACCGCGCCACGCTCAGCCGCACCGATTTTCTGCCCTTTCGTCACCTCGCGGACATGCCGATGGCGATGACGGCCCATGTCGTCTATTCCGCCATCGACCCCAAATGCCCCGCCACCACCTCGCGCCGGCTGATGCAGGACGTGATCCGCGGCGAGATCGGTTATGACGGACTGGTCATGAGCGATGACCTCTCCATGAAGGCGCTGGCGGGTGATTTTGCCAGCCGCACGCGGCAATCCCTGCGCGCAGGCTGCGATGTGGTGCTGCATTGCAACGGCGATCTGGCGGAGATGCAGGCCATTGCCGCCGCGACACCTGAGCTCAAGGGGCAAGCGAAGCGCCGCGCCCAAGCGGCCCTCAAGCGCATCACGCACCTGCCCGAGCCCTTCGATCCTGTGGAAGGGCGGGCCCGACTGGAGGCTGCCCTCAATGCTTCTCTTGCGCTGACGGCCTGAAACGACGACATCTTGGGGGAAATCGACCTCAAGATGAGTCCATGGAACCCAGCGATCTTTTCTCAACCGATGCGCCTGAGCGCCATGAGGGCGACCCGGCCCTGATCGTCGATGTCGACGGTTTCGAGGGGCCGCTGGATCTCCTGCTGGAGCTGGCGCGTCGCCACAAGGTGGATCTGCATCGCATTTCCATTCTCAAGCTTGCGGACCAATACATCGCTTTCGTCGAGGCCGCGCGCACGATCCGGCTGGAACTGGCGGCGGATTATCTCGTCATGGGGGCCTGGCTCGCCTATCTGAAATCGCGCCTTCTGCTGCCGCGCGATGAGAGCAAGCCCGATGAACCTTCGGCGGAAGAACTGGCAGGCGCGCTGGCGGAGCGTTTGCGCAGATTGCAGGCCATCCGCCGTGCGGCGGAACTCCTGATGGCGCGCCCGCAGCTGGGCCGCGACGTGTTCGGGCCGGGACAGCCGCAGGACATCGCGCTGGTCAAGCGCCCGGATTGGGATGCGACGATCTATGATCTCCTGGCCGCCTATGGCCGCCAGCGGCAGAAGCACGCGCTCTCGCGCCTCACCATCGAGCGGCGCTTTGTCTGGTCGCTGGCCGAGGCCCGGGCCGCATTGGAGAGGCTGCTGGGGCAATCCCTCGATTGGGCACCTCTGGACGCCTATTTCGCGGCTTATGTGCAGGACGCTTCCACGCGGCGCTCGATGACCGCTTCGGCCTTTGCCTCATCGCTGGAAATGGTGCGCGATGGTTCGGTGGAACTGAGGCAGGAAAAGGCCTTCGCGCCGCTCTACATGCGGCCGAAGCCTGCCGCAACATGGTCCGCCGCAACGCCGGTACAGACAGAACAAGGCTTGACATGAGCACCGCCTCTCTCCGCTTGCAGCAACCCGTCGATGACCCGATGGCGCAAGTGCGCCCGCTCGGCGCGGCCGTGCGCATCTGCGAGGCGATGCTGTTTGCGGCCCGCGAACCCCTTGGAGAGGTTGAGCTGGCTGCGTGCATTCCGGCGGGTGTGAAACTCTCTGATGTCCTGGCGCATCTCACAGCCACATACGGCGCGCGGGGGGTCAATTTAGTACAGATCGGGGCGAAATGGACCTTCCGCACCGCGCCGGACCTGGGATATCTCTTCACCCGCGAGGCGCAGGAGCCGCGCAAGCTCTCGCGCGCCGCCAATGAAACGCTGTCGATCATCGCCTACCACCAGCCTGTCACGCGCGCCGAGATCGAGGATATTCGCGGCGTCGCCACCGCCAAGGGCACTCTGGATGTGCTGCTGGAAACCGGCTGGGTGCGCATGCGCGGCCGTCGGCGCACGCCGGGGCGGCCCATCACTTTTGGCACGAGCGAGGCGTTTCTCTCCCATTTCAATCTGGCTGCCGTGGGCGATCTGCCGGGGCTCGATGAATTGAAAGCAGCCGGCATGATCGATGGTCGCATACCCATGCAGCTCAACATTCCGCTGCCCTCGGATGACCCGGCGCTGCGGCCCGACGAAGACCCTCTGGAGGCTGATCCGCTGGTGCTCGCGGCCGAGGAGCGCATCAACGAGGGCGAGGAGCCGCTCGCGATCGATGAGGACGAGGCGCCCGAAGAGAGCGAAGAAAGCCTTGATCCGTTGGACGGGGATGACACCACCCGATGACCGCCGCCGCCCGGCTGCGCGCCAGCGCCGTCATTCCCGCCAGTCTGGAGTTGGACCGTCTCGGCAAGCGCTTTGGCGCGCGCGAGGTGGTTGCTGATGTCAGTCTTCACATTGCTGCCGCCGAGGTCATCTGCCTGCTTGGTCCTTCGGGCTGCGGCAAGACCACGCTGCTGCGCATGCTGGCCGGCATCGAGGAGCCGACGAGCGGCAGTTTGAAGCTCGACGGTCAACTGATCGCCTCGCCTGCCGGCAGCATGCCGCCGGAAAAGCGCGGCGTCGGGCTGGTGTTTCAGGATTACGCGCTGTTTCCGCAAATGAGCGTCATCGACAATGTCGCCTTTGGCCTGCGTGGCCTTTCCAAGGCCGAAGCGCGCGCGGCGGCGCTGAACGCGCTGGACCGCATTGGGCTTGGCGCGCGCGCCGAGGCCTATCCCTATATGCTTTCAGGCGGCGAGCAGCAGCGGGTGGCCCTGGCGCGGGCCATCGTGCCGCGTCCGCGCGTGCTGCTGATGGATGAGCCATTCTCCAACCTCGACCGGCGCATGCGCGATTCCGTCCGCGAGGAAACGGTGGCGCTGTTGCGAGAAACGGGCGCGACCTGTGTGATGGTGACCCATGATCCGGAGGAGGCGATGCGCATCGCCGACCGCATCGCGTAGATGCGCGACGGGCGTCTGGTGCAGGTCGGCAAGCCGGAAGACCTCTATCATCACCCGGTCGACCTCGAAACGGCACGGTTTTTTTGCGACCTCAATGAAGTGGCTTCTACCGTGACGGCGGGCGTCGCCAGCAATCCGCTGGGGCAGTTTGCAGCCCCCGGCCTGCCCGATGGACCCGCGATTGTCTGCCTGCGCCCGCAGGCGATTCATCTGGTTCAGTCACAAAACATTGAAAATCATGGGATTCCGGCCCGCATGCTCTCCTCCCGGTTCCTCGGGGAGGTCTACATGGTGGATCTGTGGATCGGCGGCATGGAAGCGCCTTTGCGCGCGCGGTTGCATGAAAAACCGCTCGCCAAACCCAAGCAGGATGTTGCAATCCGAATTGATCGCGACGAGGTGCTTGTTTTCGCCGACGCGCGCGCCTAGTTTCCGGCACACGCGGCATGTATGTCGTTCCGATCGAAGCAATTGAAGGAGTGGAGCCATGGGCTCGTTGAGCATTTGGCACTGGTTGGTTGTCGCCGTGATCGTGCTGCTGCTGTTTGGTCGCGGCAAGATCACCGAGTTGATGAGTGATGCCGCCAGTGGCATCAAGGCCTTCAAGAAGGGCATGTCTGACGACGAAGAGACGAAAAAAGCCGAGGAGGAAGCCAAAAAGTTGGCGGATGCAAACGCGGCCACTGCCGTCGATGCGGCCAAGTCTTCCACGACGACGGCCACGACAACGGCCCCCAAATCAAACTGAGTATGACGCGCGCACCAAAGGTTACGCCTTTGGCAGCGGGCAGTGGGGGACCATCGGCTGATGTTTGACGTTGGAGGCGGAGAGATCATCGTCATTGGCATCGTGGCGCTTCTGGTCGTCGGACCAAAAGAGTTGCCAGGGCTGTTGCGCGCCGGTGGTGCAGCCATGAACAAGGTGCGCCGCATGGCTGGGGAGTTCCGCGCGCAGTTCGATGAAGCGATGCGCGAGGCGGAGGTAGACCAGGCCAAAAAGGCCTTCACCGACATGAATGACCAGGTGCAAAGTAACATTGGACAACCGGCCAAACCCGCCTTCAACCCCATGGACACGATCCGCAACGAGATCAAATCCGCCAAGGATGAATTGGCGGGCGTAACCCACAGCCGCGATGGCACAGCTTCGCCTGCGCCGGACGTTGTCGTGACCCCACCGGAAGCCCCTTTGAACATCGCCGGGCTGGATGGGCCCCGCAAAGACGCATCCCCTGAACCCGATGCGCCCGCCAAACCCAAGCGCGTGCGCAAATCCAACCTTGTTCCCAAATCCAAGGCTGACGACAGCGGAACCGCCTCATGACCACCGAGACGGATGCAGCCCGCGCCGGGCAAGATGACATCGACGCTTCCAAGGCCCCGCTGATGGATCACCTGATCGAGCTGCGCCAGCGGCTGATCAAATCGCTGATCGGCTTCTTTGTGATGTTCGTCGTCTGCTTTGCCTTCGCGGGGGCGATTTACCAGATCCTGCTGCAACCCTACGCCTGGGCGGCGGGCGGCATCGAAAAGGTCAATGCGCAGTACACGCATCCGCTGGAATCGCTGTTCACGCAGCTCAAGATCGGCTTCTTCGGCGGTGGCTTTCTCGCCTTTCCGCTGATCGCCACACAAATCTACAAATTCGTGGCCCCCGGCCTCTACAAGAACGAGCGGCAGGCCTTCGTGCCGTATCTTGTAGCCACGCCGGTGTTTTTCATGATGGGCGCCATGGTGGTGTATTTCGTTGCCATGCCGCTGCTGATGCGGTTTTCTTTGGGACAGCAGGTGCTGCCGGGGCAGGGGTTGGCGGCCATCCGCCTCGATGTGAAGATCAGCGAATATCTCGATCTGATCATGCAGTTGATCTTTGCCTTCGGCATCACTTTCCAGCTGCCGGTGGTGCTGACCTTGCTGGCGCGCGCGGGCATCATCGACAGCAAGTTTTTGATCGAGAAGCGGCGCTATGCCATCGTGGTGGTCTTCATCATCGCAGCGGTGCTGACCCCGCCGGATGTGATCTCGCAGTTTGCGCTGGCGATTCCCGCGCTGCTTCTCTACGAACTCGCCATAATCTCCGTGAAATACGTGGAGAAAGGGCGCAAGAAGGCGGAGCCTGAAGCGCCTGCCGTCTGAGAAGAGTTAGCCATGCACGACATCAAGCTGATCCGCGACAATCCGGGAGCGTTTGACGCCGGGCTTGCCGCGCGCGGGCTGGAGCCGCTGGCGGGCAAGCTGCTGGCGCTCGACGATCAGCGCCGGGCCGCCATCGCGCTGGCGCAATCCGCGCAAGAGCGCCGCAACGCAGCCTCCAAAGAGATCGGCGCCACCATGGCTGCCAAGGATATGGCCCGCGCCGAGACGTTGAAGGCAGAAGTTGCCGCGCTGAAGGACAAGCTCACCGAGGGTGAGTTGGCGGCCAAAACGGCTGATGAGGCGCTCAAAGCCGCGCTGGAGACCATCCCCAACACACCGCTCGCTGACGTGCCCGTGGGCGCGGATGAGCATGGCAATGTGGAATACCGCAGCTATGGTATGCGGCCGGACCTCGGGTTTGCGCCCAAGGAGCATTTCGAACTGGGCGAGGCGCTGGGCCTGATGGATTTCGAGGCCGCCGCCCGCATGTCCGGCGCACGCTTCGTGGTACTGAAGGGTCATCTCGCGCGGCTGGAGCGCGCTATTGGCCAGTTCATGCTGGATCACCAGACGGTGGAGCGGGGCTACACCGAGGTCAATCCGCCCGTGCTGGTCAAGGGCGCGGCGGTCTACGGCGTGGCGCAACTGCCGAAGTTCGAGGAGGATTTGTTCAAGACCACGAATGATTTCTACCTCACCTCCACCGCCGAGGTCACGCTCACCAACCTCGTGCGCGAGCAGATTCTGGATGAAAAACAGCTTCCGCTGCGCTTCACGGCGCTGACGCCGTGCTTTCGCTCCGAGGCGGGTTCGGCAGGGCGCGACACGCGCGGCATGCTGCGCCAGCACCAGTTCATGAAATGCGAATTGGTGTCGATTACCACGCCCGAGCAATCCGCCGCAGAACACGAGCGCATGCTGGAATCCGCCGAAGGCGTGCTGAAGAAACTTGGCCTTCATTACCGGGTGATGACCCTGTGCACCGGCGATATGGGGTTCGGCTCCCAGAAGACCTATGACATCGAGGTCTGGCTGCCGGGGCAGAACAGCTACCGCGAGATTTCCTCCTGCTCCACCTGCGGTGATTTCCAGGCGCGGCGCATGGAGGCGCGTTATCGCCCGGCGGATGGGAAAGGCATGCGCCCTGTCCACACGCTCAATGGGTCGGGCCTCGCGGTCGGACGCACGCTGATCGCGGTGCTGGAAAACTATCAGAACGCCGATGGCAGCATCCGCGTGCCCGATGTGCTGGTGCCCTACATGGGCGGGTTGGCGCACATCGACTGAGTGCGCTCAAAGCAAAAACGCATCGCAAGGTTTGAAGTCTGATCACGCCATATCTGCTTGTCATGACTGCGCTTCACCCTTAACCCGCCATCATGCGAATCCTCATCACGAACGACGACGGCATTCACGCCCATGGCATCAAAGTGCTGGAAGGCATCGCGCGGGAACTGTCCGATGATGTCTGGGTGGTCGCGCCTGAAACGGATCAAAGCGGCGTCTCGCATTCGCTCTCGTTGAGCAATCCACTGCGCCTGCGTCAAATCTCCGAGCGACACTATGCCGTCAGCGGCACACCGACCGATTGTGTGATCATGGGCGTGCGGCACCTGCTGCCGGATCACAGGCCGGATCTGATCCTCTCCGGCATCAACCACGGGCAGAATGTGGCCGAAGACGTGACGTATTCCGGCACCATCGCGGGCGCCATGGAGGGCACCATCCTCGGCATCCGCTCCATTGCGCTCAGCCAGGCTTACGGCCCCGCCACGCGTGACGACATTCATTGGGATTGCGCCGCACAGCATGCGCCCGGCATCATCACCCGGTTGCTGGAGGTCGGATTTCCCAAAAACACCCTCGTCAACCTCAATTTCCCCAACTGCGCACCGGGCGAGGTAACAGGCACCGCCAGCACCGTGCAGGGGCAACGCAACCAGGAACTGCTGCGCCTCGATGCGCGTCAGGATGGGCGCGGCAAGCCCTATTTCTGGATCGGCTTCGGCCGCGGCAAAGTCACGCCCGAAGAGGGCACGGACCTGCACGCTCTCGCCGATGCCAAGATATCCATCACGCCCATCAAGCTGGATTTGACCGACCTGCCCACCGCAACGGAGTTTGCCCGTGTCTTTGGCGGCTGAGCACCAACGCCGTCCGTCATCCGGCGAGGGGGATGGGCGCGTCCCCGCGCAGGATTCGGATCTGGGTGCATTCGTGTTGGCCCTGCGCACGCGCGGCTTGCGGGATCAGCGTCTTTTCACCACCATCGAAAGGGCCAGCCGCGCGCGCTTTCTCCCCACAGCCTACGTTGATTTTGCCTACCGCGACATCAGCCTGCCGCTGCCATGCGGGCAGGAGACCGGCACGCCGCAGATCATTGCGCAGGCGGTTGCGGCGCTGGAATTGGGAGCGGATCATCAAGTGCTCGAAATTGGCTCGGGTTCCGGCTGGCAGACGGCACTGCTGGCGGAGCTTGGCGGGGCGGTGGCCAGTCTCGAGCGGTGGTATGCGCTGGCGCAGCAGGCCGGTGCACGCCTGCGCGAGGCGGGCTTGCGCAATGCGGTCGTCATTCATGGCGATGGGCTGCTGGGTCTGCCCGAAGGCGCGCCCTATGACCGGATCATCCTCAACGGGGCAGTCACGGCCGTGCCGGTCTGCATCCGGCAGCAACTTGCACCGGGCGGGGTGCTGATCGTGCCCCAGATTGGCGAAGGCGGGCAGGTGCTGATGCGCTACCGGATGTCAGCAGGCGAATGGCGCGGCGAAGCCCTCGGCCCGTGTCGATACCCGCGCCTGGTCGAGGGCATGTCAGCCACTCTGTGATTTTCCACCGACAGATTGCGGGATATTTCGCATTTTCGCGCTTTCGGAAACGG
>JANMMT010000149.1:0-2881 GCA_031373545.1 Hyphomicrobiales bacterium | reverse complement strand
TGGTGGCTCATGCCGCCGAACCGGAAACCATTCTGTCCAATGCCTTCGACGGCGTGGCGCCCCGGTAAAAATCCATCATGAATTTGCGCGGCAGGCACCTGCCCTTCAAGCCTTTGAAGGATTTGGTTTTATCGGTTTGGCTTTCGTCTCAATCACTTCTGCAACAGGCGCAGCGCGTCCATCACCTGGCTTGAGGCCGAGATAGATGAGAACAGGCGCAGCAATGAAAATGGATGAGTAGGTGCCTACGACAACACCAAACAGCATGGCGTAGGAAAAGCTCTCGATCACCGTACCACCAAAGAACGCCAGCGCAACAAGTGCGAGCGCAGCCGTGAACGACACCATGACTGTGCGGGCAAGCGTCGTGTTAATGGATAAATCTAGCAGATCTTCCGTCGGCATCTTCTTGTATTTGCGCATCATTTCGCGGATACGGTCGAACACCACCACCGTGTCATTGAGCGAATAGCCTACGATTGTCAGCACCGCCGCAATGGAGGTCATGTTGAATTCGATGCGCGTGATGGCGAAAAAGCCGATGGTCAGCAGCAGGTCATGCATGGTGGCGATGACGGCGGCCACCGCAAATTGCCATTCGAAGCGGAACCACAAATACACCAGCACCGCCAGCAGCGAGAGGAGCACGCCGATGGTGCCGTTCTGCACCAGTTCGGCTGACACGCGCGGACCCACCACTTCGACGCGGCGCTCTTCATAGGTCTCGCCAAAAGTGGCGCGCACCTTGCGGACGACCTCCTGCTGCGCGCCATCACCGCCCGGCTGCATGGCGAAGCGCATGGAAAACTCGTTGGAACCGCCGAATTCCTGCACCTCCACTTCGCCGAAGCCGAGCTTGTCCACGGTGGAGCGGATTTCGGAGATGTTGAGCTTGCCCGATTTGGCCTGCATTTCGACGACCGTGCCGCCCTTGAAATCGATGCCGAAGTTCATGCTGAGCACGAAGAAGCAGGTGACGGCCACGATGGACATCAGCGCCGAGAACGGGAACGCCCAGAGCCGGAACTGCATGAATTTGAAGGTGGTGCCGTCAGGGATGATTCTGAGAAGTTTCATGGCTCGGCCCCTCAGAACGGAATGCGCTGCGGCTTGGCGAAGCGATACCAGAGCGCAATCATCATGCGGGTCATCGTCACGGCGGTGACGATGGTGGTGAGAATGCCAATGATCATGGTCACCGCAAAGCCGCGCACCGGACCCGTGCCCAGCAGGTACAAAATCAACGCCGCGATGAACATGGTGACGTTGGAGTCCATGATGGTGGCAAAGGCCCGGTTGAAGCCCGCCTCCAGCGCGGAAATGAGGCTGCGGCCCATGTGCTGCTCCTCGCGCATGCGCTCATAGATCAGCACGTTGGCGTCCACCGCCGTGCCGATGGTCAGCACGATGCCCGCAATGCCCGGCAACGTCATGGTCGCCCCCATGAAGGCCATGGCAGCCAAGATCAGCAGGATGTGGATCAGCAGCGCAATGTTGGCGAAAATGCCGAAAATGCCATATGTCAGCAGCATATATCCCGCGACCAGCCCCGCTGCGACCATGGCGGCCAGCTTGCCCGCCTCGATGGCGTCCTGCCCGAGGCCGGGGCCGACCGTGCGCTCTTCCACCGTCGTCAGTTTGATGGGCAACGAGCCTGCGCTCAGCAGCACGGCGAGGCGGCTGGCGCTCTCGGTGGTGAAATTGCCCTCGATATAGCCCGAGCCACCGGTAATCGGCACGCGAATGGACGGCGCGGAAATGACCTTGCGGTCGAGCACCATGGCAAAGCGGCGACCCACGTTTTCTGAAGTCAGGCGACCGAACACCAGCGCGGCGCGGGTGTTGAACTGGAAGTTGACCACGGGCTGGCCGTTCTGCCCGAAGCCCGGGCGCGCGGAGGCCAAATCCTGCCCGAGGATTTCTGCGCGGCGGAACACGCGGATGGTGCCGCCGCCCTCGGTGTAGGGCAGCACCTCGGTTTCGGACTCGGGCGTGCCGGGATCGTCCGCGACCATGCGGAATTCCAGTTGCGCCTCGGCATTCACGAGATCCTTGATGCGCTCGGGGTTATCCTCGCCCGGCATCTGAATGAGAATGCGGTCGATCCCCTGCCGCTGCAGGTTGGGCTCCTTCACGCCGTCCGGATCGATGCGGCGGCGCACCACCTCGATGGATTGGCCCATTATGCGCGTGGTCTGGTCGCGGATTTCCTCATCGGTGATCGTCAGGCGCACGACGCCAGGTTCCGGCTCTTCCACGCGCAGGCTGCGGGCGCTGGTCTGGCCCAGCACCGCGTTGGTGATCGGCTGCGCCAGCTCGCGCAGCTTGGCCAGCGCCGTCTCGCGGTTGGCGTTTTCAGCAAGGCGCACCTGCACCGTGCGCCCCTGCAGGCCGACACCACCTACGACCGGAATGGCGCCCTCACGCAGCACGCGGCGCACCTCCTGTTGCAGGCTCAGGCCCCGGTTGCGGATGATGCCGTTGGTATCCGCCTCCATCAGCAGGTGCACACCGCCGCGCAGATCGAGCCCCAGCGGGATCGCCTTGTGCGGCACCAGCACGGAGGGAATCCAGGCCGGAATGGCCGCACGCACGCGGTTGCGCGTCTGCTCGCTCCACATGTTGGGCAGTGTATAAAGCACACTGGCCAGTGCCAGCAGCACCACGGCAAGAATCTTGAATTTCGAAAACTTCAGCATGTCCGCCTGGAGGCTCCGCAGCGTGAATCAGTTGGCAGCCTGGATCAATTGGCCGGCGCTGGCTCGGATTTGTTGCGCACGTCGGCAATCATGGTTTTCACCACGCGCACCTTCACATTGTCCGCGATTTCCACCTCAGCCTCGTTGTCATCGATGACTTTTGTGATCTTGCCGATCATGCC
>JANMMT010000124.1:0-63341 GCA_031373545.1 Hyphomicrobiales bacterium | reverse complement strand
TTTACGGGACAGATGCGCAGGGGTCGTCGCCCCTACACGGGGGCGTGGATCGTAACATCATGCCGTCCATGTGCCTTGCCTCTGTCTGGATGTCGCCCCTTCACGAGGGCGTGGATCGAAACACGGGCCGCCAACCTGCAGGAGTGTGAGATGCTGGAGTCGCCCCTTCACGGGGGCGTGGATCGAAACAGTGCGGCCCGCCGATAGAGCCATAACCGCGAGCGTCGCCCCTTCACGGGGGCGTGGATCGAAACAATACTCTGCCGAAGAGTTGGCCTGGGTGCGCGAGTCGCCCCTTCACGGGGGCGTGGATCGAAACGCCATCTCCATCGAGGCATCGCGTTATTATCTCCCGTCGCCCCTTCACGGGGGCGTGGATCGAAACACGGACGCGCGCTGTGCCCTCGAGGATTTGAGGTGTCGCCCCTTCACGGGGGCGTGGATCGAAACCCATGCGCCGTCCCCGGCAATCAAAGGCGCGCACGTCGCCCCTTCACGGGGGCATGGATCGAAACAACCTCCCGCACGTTCGCAACGCAGTCTGGGCTGGTCGCCCCTTCACGGGGGCGTGGATCGAAACCCGAGGGCAGTTACGCCGTCAGTCTGCGCGACGGCGTCGCCCCTTCACGGGGGCGTGGATCGAAACACCTGCACGCTGAAGGTACCCACATCGGCCACGCGTCGCCCCTTCACGGGGGCGTGGATCGAAACGTGCCATTCGCGCCGCCCGTGGCTTATGCGGCGGGGTCGCCCCTTCACGGGGGCGTGGATCGAAACGTCATTAAACCTGAAAGTTTGTCGCGTGCCTGGTCACCCCTTCACGGGGCTGGTCTGCACCCACGTGCCGTTCATTGCTGCCGCCAACAACTGACCTTGCCAGCTCTTAGGCATTTGTGCGACCCGGCAAATATGAAGGGTGATTGCTGCGATCAGAGGGACACGAACCCCTCTCGGAAAAAACCGGCTGCGCTGACTTGATCGCTTTTAATTGTTATTATGGTTAGAGCCCAAAGTCATGGGGAAAATCTTTGAAACAATTGTAGTTCTCGTCGATCCTTTAGAAGCATTTGACGTCAACCACATCATTAGCTCGTGCGGCTTTTTAGGATCAGCCGCCAGGGCAACCCCGCAGATGAAGGCAGCTGCCGTCCGATGTCAGTTGATGCATGAAATGGCCGCGTCAACGGCGCACACTGGTGCATCCCGCTTGAGCTTACCAGGGTAAGACCCTTCACACTTGCATGGCCCTTTCCGAACGGCGAGTAGGCACATCAAGCGCCCTCGTTGTGCCATGGGAGTCCACCACCCCACCCGACTATGCGACTATACGCCCATCGCCCTCGACGGTCATCGAGGCGTGGTCATGACCGGGTTCGCATGGTTCACAGACCGCAGGTTTTGCCCCATTTCAGAGATTTGTACGGCTCTGGCATTTGAGAGGGGAAAGTGGGCGGAGGGGCGGCACTCCCTCACGGTACAGGACCGGTGCTCCGATTGGCTCACCCACTAAAAAAAGAGTACCATAGCGCACTGCCAAAATCACGGGACGACTTTCCAAAAGCCGAGCGAGACACTGTTGCATGCGATCAGTCAGCCCAGCCCGCGCGATTGCATGTGTTGCGCGCGGGACACGCCATGTTGGTGAGATGTTCCCAGCCAACCCACTCAACGGCGTCGCTTCCGCATGACCGGCGCGCAGTGTCCAGCGCGTCATCAAAAGAAGATCCGGTCCATGCCGATCTCATGGCTCGATTTCCTCAGGGCGCACTGCATGCTGCTCCAATCATCAGCCTTGCGATGACGTGCTGCCTACGGATACTGCACCAGCGCGCTCGCGCCTGAGTCCAGAGCGCGCCCGCAGCCATGTGCACGAGCATAGTGGCTCCCCACCCATGTTGGCGTGGTAATGGTCAATCGCCTCATTGAGAACCTGAATGACATCATCCTGCCATGGCATCATGGTGCCACGCGGCACTTGGATGCCCAAGTTGCGCCAGAGCTGGCGCATTGACTTGAGCAGCTGACGCTGGTGGTATGGGCGTTGAATGCTCAGACGGATGTTAAGGTCCAGGTCGCTCATTCTGTATCGGGCCGGCAATCCGTTGTTGATCATGACCACAAACAGCAATGTCGCAGTTGGCATACCATCTGCGCGGATGGAGTGTGGCATACGCTCTTCCATCTCATGCTGGTCCAGCAGACAATCACGCAGCAGCACCGTCTCTTCAAGTTTGGCCTGCGACTGGGCGCAAACCGGTCCGGTTATGCGTACGCGCTTGCCTGGCTCGATCAAGATGTCATCGGGATGGGGCAAAAACTCCGGGACGTCCTCGCCTTTTGCTTTCGCCTCACTTATTGCCGCATGGCAGTGCTCCACATAAGCCTCGAACTTGGCATGCTCGGCAGCGATATCTACTTGCTCCTCATGTTCCGCAATCCAGCAACGTTCGAGAAAGTTCTTCTGTGCGGCCGGATTGCCTTTCATCGCCGCTTTGACCTGTGCTTTCATGACAGCTTCAACCACAGTGATTTGGGCTCGACCGTACACACCACCAACCTTGCGCCTCCCTTCCTTCAAAACCGCCTCGGCAAATGGGGACAAGACGATGGGACCAACTTGGCGAGGTTTCGTTTTAGGTCTCCCATTGGGATTGCCTGAGCGACCTTTCTGGAACCTGTTGGCCAGCGGAGGTTTTGCATAGCCGATGTCGTAAGTCCCACCCAAAAGGTCGCGCTTGGCTTCAATGAATGCGTGAGAGGGAGTTGAAATCGATACCTTCTTCAGGTCATCGTCGCTGGAATTCATGATCCCGCTCCTGCCGTTTGCATGGTGGGCTTATCTTCATGGCAGCCCTGCGCGACTTCAAACTCCTCCCGTCGCATGTCCCCGATATCCTCAAATGTCAGACCCTCACCCTCAAGTGTGGCCCTCTTCCCTGTAAGCCTCTCCCAGCGCAACACGGTCGTATCGCAGTACACAGGGTCATATTCGATCAACCGGGCATGCCGTCCGCAGGTCTCGGCCGCAACAAGGGTGCTCCCTGATCCACCAAATCCGTCGAACACACGGTCGCCTCTGCGTGAACAATCCCGCAGAGCATCTGCCAGCATGGCGACGGGCTTGACGGTTGGATGCATCGCCAGCTCTTCAAGCCGCCTGCCGCCCACGCTGCTGATACCGGCATAATCCCAGACGTTCGTGCGGTGCCGCCCTGTATCCCCGAGGCCGAAGTTGTTCGTGTGGGGTGCCTGCCCTGTTTTGAAGACGAAAATGAGCTCGTGTTTCGAACGGTAGAAGGTGCCCATCCCACCGTTGGTCTTGTTCCAGACACAGAGGTTCTTGAGCTCACTGAATGCCGCGCGCCCTGCCTCAAGCAACTCACCCATATGCCGCCAGTCCATGCAGACGAAAGCGATCGCTCCGTCCCGGCAGACGTGCGCTGCATTGGACAGCGTCACCTTCAGAAACTCTGTAAACGCGGCCTTTGACATCTCGCCCGATGCCATGGCAAACTCCCGGTGCTGCACCGCCCCCAGCCCCGAGACATGACCTGCTATCGGCACATTGTAAGGCGGGTCTGTGAAGATCAGATCAGCCTGCTGACTGGCCATGACCTTGTGATGGTCGTCCAGCAATCGGGCGTCGCCGCACAGCAACCGATGCTTGCCCAATTGCCACAGATCACCGGACCGCGTGATGGGTTGTGCGGGAGAATGCGGCACCCAATCCTCAGGCCGCTCATCTGTCGCAGCACCGTCAACGTCAGCGAGAATTTGATCGATCTCAGCAGGTGCAAACCCCGTAAGGCTGACATCGAAGTCAAGCTCAATCAATGCTTGCAGCTCACTTGCCAAAAGCTCCTGATCCCAGCCCGCGTTCAAAGCAAGCTTGTTATCCGCCAGAACATAGGCGCGCCGTTCGTCAGCCGTCATATGGTCCAGTGCAAGTGTGGGGACCTCGCGCAGGCCCAGTTCTTTTGCTGCCATAACACGGCCATGCCCGGCTAAAATGACACCGTCCGAACTGATCAGCACTGGGTTTGTGAAGCCAAACCTGCGGATGCTGTCCGCAATCTGCCTTATCTGCTTTTTTGAATGTTGGCGCGCATTGCTTGCATGTGGGCGCAGCGCGTTGATTGCCCTGATTACGATGTGGGGTGTTTGTTGCGTGTCATCTCGCATCTGTTCCTCCTTGGGGTCCCTGACATCAGGTGCGGGGAGTGGGCGAAAGCTGGACTTATAAATCAGCCAGAATTTCCGTGCCGCAACCGACATCACCGAAGCGCAATTTCATGCGGCCAGGATGCAATCGGATAAGAGTTATGTCCAATCGAGGCGCGTGTTTTGACACTCCCTCGGCAATGGCGAGCATCGATAAACCAGGTTATGGCAATCAGATCCCGCTGCAATGCAATCTCATCCCACGATATGACAATGCCGCACAATCACATTGGCCACCGGCGCGCCGCGGGTTGGTGCAAAAGAACTCAATTAGGAAATATGATGACGCATACTGGAGCTTAACAATGAGGTTTATTGTTATTTTGTCGCAAAATGACCGCTATCCCCAAAGTCCGTAGGATGAACTAACAGGGAAATACAGGATATCAGGGAATTTCAGTGCCAAAACCACCAGACCGGTTTGACACAAACTGGTTCGCCCACCATTTTTCTGGTCTGATGCGTTCATGGCCATCCCCATTCCCTTCGACAACAGCTACGCCCGCCTGCCGGAGCGCTTCTACGCGGCGCTTGCACCCATGCGGGTGCGCGCCCCCGCGCTGATCAAGCTCAACACCGCCCTTGCCGCCGAACTCGGGCTGGATGCGGCAAGCCTGGCGGCACCGGAAGGCATTGATGTCCTCGCAGGCAACACTGTGCCCGCGGGTGCCGCATCCATCGCGCTGGCCTATGCCGGGCATCAATTCGGTGGCTTCAGCCCTCAACTGGGGGATGGCCGAGCGCTGCTCATGGGCGAGGTGATCGACACCCATGGCCAGCGCCGCGATCTGCAATGGAAAGGCTCGGGCCCCACCCCCTTCTCGCGCCGGGGCGATGGCCGCGCCGCACTCGGGCCGGTGCTGCGCGAATACATCGTGAGCGAAGCCATGCATGCACTGGGCATACCCACCACGCGGGCGCTGTCGGCTGTCAGCACCGGCGAACATGTGATGCGCGACGAAATTCTGCCCGGCGGCGTGCTGCTGCGCGTGGCCGCCAGCCACATCCGCGTCGGCACGTTCCAGTATTATGCCGCACGGGGCGACACCGAGGCGTTGCAGCTTCTCGTGGATCACGTGATCGCGCGCCATGATCCGGAGTGCGCCAAGGCGGAGCGCCCGGCGCTTGCCATGCTGGAGGGCGTGATCGCACGCCAAGCGCAGCTTGTCGCGCGCTGGCTGCATGTGGGCTTCGTGCACGGCGTCATGAACACCGACAACATGAGCGTGGCAGGCCAGACGCTGGATTACGGCCCCTGCGCCTTTCTGGATGGCTATGACCCTGACACGGTCTTTTCCTCCATCGACCAGCATGGGCGTTATGCCTACTGCGCGCAGCCCCGTGTTACCCAATGGAATCTCGCGCGTCTCGCCGAAACACTGCTGCCCCTGCTGGATTCCGATCAGACCAAGGCGGTGGAATTGGCCAACAGCGCCATCAGCGGTTTCGGCGCACTGTTCGAGGCGGCTTATCTGAACGGCCTCAGAGCCAAATGCGGCCTGTTGGAACCTGCAGACGGAGATCTGGAGTTGATCCACGCATTGCTGGCCGCCATGGCGGAAACGCGCGCCGACTTCACCCTGACGTTCCGCAAGCTGGGCGATGCGGCGATGGATGTCGAGGCGGAGCCAGGCGTGATCCGCCTGTTTGCCGATGACACAAGCATCCGCGCATGGCTTCCACGCTGGCGGGCGCGCCTCGCGCAGGAGCAGGCCCCTCCCGCCGCGCGTCAGGCCGCCATGCACGGCGTGAATCCGGCTGTTATCCCGCGCAACGCCCAAGTGGAAGCGGTGCTGGATGCGGCAGTTTACAGCGCGGACTTGGGGCCATTCCACACGCTCAGCGAAGTGCTGGCGAAGCCCTTTGATGAGCGGCCACAGTTCGCGGCCTTCCGGGAACCGCCCAAGCCAGGCGCGCCCTACCGCACATTCTGCGGGACTTGAACCTGCAGAAACTGATCCCGCAAACACTCACCCCGCTGGCATCGCCTCTTCCGCCAACCGCGCCCAGTACGAGACGCCGTAGGCAATCGCGCGGTCATCGAAATCATAGGCCGGATGGTGCACGCCGGCGGTGTCGCCATTACCCAGGAAAATATACGCGCCGGGGCGCTCCTCCAGCATGTAGCTGAAATCCTCCGCACCCATCATCGGCAGGATCGTGCGATCCACCTTGGTGGCTCCCGCGATGGAACCTGCGACCGTGGCGGCAAATTCCGTCTCGTCCGGGTGGTTCATGGTCACGGGATACCCCTTGTGGTAGTCCACCGTGATCGTGGTGAGCGTTGCAGCCCCGATGCCTGCCGCAATCTCCCGGATGCGCTGCTCGGCCAGCGCCCGGGTGTCCTTGGCCAGCGTCCGCACGGTGCCGCGCAGATGCGCCCGCTGCGGAATGACATTGTAGGCATCCCCCGCCTTCACGTCGCAGACCGACACCACCACGGAGTCCAGCGGGTCCACCGTGCGCGACGCAATCGTTTGCAGCGCGAGGATCAACTGGCTCGCCGTCACCACCGGATCGATGCAGTCATGCGGCCGCGCCGCGTGGCCACCCCGGCCTTCAATGATGATGTCGAACCGGTCCGCCGCCGCCATCGTCGCCCCGGTGCGCAAGGCAAATTCCCCCAGCGGAATGCCGGGCATGTTGTGCATGCCGTAAACCTGCTGGATGCCGAAGCGCTCCATCAGGCCGTCTTCGCACATCACGCGGCCACCGCCGCCGCCCTCTTCCGCCGGCTGGAAAATCAGCACCACCGTGCCATCAAAATTGCGTGTCTCGGCCAGATATTTCGCCGCGCCCAGCAGCATGGCGGTGTGCCCATCATGGCCGCAGGCGTGCATCTTGCCGGGCCGGGTGGATTTATAGGGAACATCCGTCGCTTCCAGAATGGGCAGCGCATCCATGTCGGCGCGCAGGCCCACCACCTTGCCCGATTGCTGCGTGCGACCCTTGATGACGGCGACCACGCCGGTGCGGCCAATGCCCCCCGTAATGCTGTCGACACCGAAGGCCTTCAGTTTGTCTGTCACGAAGGCGGCTGTCTCGTGCACATCGAAATCAAGTTCGGGATGTGCATGCAAATGGCGGCGCCACTCTGCGATTTCCTCGGAGAATTCTGCAACACGGTTGATGACGGGCATGAGCGGGCGCCTCTGGTTCGATCCGGAAGCGTGTGATCAGACCGCAAGGGTCCCAAGAGGTCAACCGCTCAGGTGCGGTATCGCCCGGCTGACGCCAGCAAACTCCGCGACACATCGTCCAACGCGCCTGCTGCGCCGGCAATCTCGCGGGCCCCCGCTAGCCCATCGCGGGCATAGACATGGGTCAGGCCCGATTGATGATCCACACTGGCGGCATCCCTGGACATTTCAGTGGTCATCGCCGTGAAGCTCTCGATGTTCTCGTGCATCCAGTCGGTTGACTTCACCACGGTACGCGCACTGTCGAACGTCAGGCGTGCTTCATCGGCCACCTGGCTGACAATGCGGCTCTGATGGCTGGCTGCGGTGGCGATGGTGGCCATGGTCGCGTCCAGCGTTTCAAAGATCTGCCGCACCTGGTCCACGGTTTCGCCCGTCATGGAGCCGGATTTGCGCACCTGTGCCACCTTGTTGCGGATGTCATCCGTGGCGCGCGTGGTGTCATGGGCCAGTTGCTTCACCTCGCTGGCAACCACGGCGAAGCCACGTCCAGCATCGCCGGCACGCGCCGCCTCGATCGTGGCGTTGAGTGCGAGCAGGTTGGTTTTTTCGGCGAAACCTTCGATCAGAGAGGTGATGTCTTCGATTTCGCGCGTAGCCGCCGTCAGCGAATGCATGGCATCCTGCGCGGCTTGCACCAGGGCCATGGCATTGGAGGAAACCGTCGTGCCCTGCTCTGCTGAACCGGCAACATTGTGAACGGAGCGGATGAGACCGTCCATCAACTGCGTCACCTGATCCATGGCCGAAGACATCTGCTTGGTGGCGTGCACGACCTCCTGCGATGTTGTCTCCATCGATCCCGAAATGGTGCCCAGATCACCCAGGCGATCGTTGAGCCGGTCAGCGGCCGCTGTCATGCCCGTCGTGCCGTCGGCCAACTGCTCGGCTTGTGACAGGGAGCGCTGGGAGGCATCCGCCAGTTGTGTCGCCGTCACCGAGACGTTGCTCGCCTGTGAACTGACCTCGCTCAGCATGCGCTGCATTTCGGCAATGAAAGGGTTGAGGATCATGGCGATGTCGGCAGTCTCGTCACCAGCACTCTCGTCAAGACGGCGGCGCAGATCGCGCTCCGACGAAATGATGGCGTGAAGTTGGGTCTGCAATGACCCCGTGCCCAATGTTGCGCCGTGCTCAGAGGCATTGAGGCCCGCCATTTCATCCTCTGCGCTGACCCGGGCGATGCCAAGCATGGACAGAAGCTTGAAGATGATCAGGCCACAACCGAATGCCCAGGCAAAGCAGGCGGCAGCGCCAATGCCCTGCACCGTGAATTGTTCCAGCCGCGAACCGTTGAGCAACTTGTCTGGCGTCGCGAAGGCCGCCACCAGAAGCGTGCCGGCCAGCCCGCCACAACCATGCACGGCCACTGCGCCCACCACGTCATCCAGCTTGAGGCGATGCAGGATGAAATCTTCCGCCAGAATCACCAGCACGCCGCAGATCATGCCGATGCAGGCCGCACCCCAGGGCTCGACGACGGCGCAGCCGGCCGTGACGCCCACAAGGCCACCCAGCAAGCCATTGAGCGCGCGGCTGGCCTGCCAATTGCCATCCATGGCACGCCCCGCATACATCGCCAACATGCCGCCAAACGCGCCTGCAATGACGGTGTTCATGGCGATCTTGGCGATTTCCGGCGACGCCGTGAGCGTAGAGCCCGCATTGAAACCGATCCATCCCACGAACAGGAACATGGCACCTGCAGCAGACAGGATCGTCGAATGGCCCGGCATGGTGTTGACCTTGCCGTCAGCGCCGAAGCGCCCGATGCGTGCGCCCAGCATGAGGATGCCCGCCAGACTCAAGCTGCCTCCAACCGCATGCACGACGCTGGAGCCGGCAAAATCAATGTAGCCCATTTGCGCGAGCCAGCTTGCGTTGGTCGTGATCAGTGCATTGCCCCAGGCCCAGTGGCCGAACACGGGATAGACGATCAGGCTGATCGCCGCGGTCATCACAAGATACCCTGCAAAAGACATGCGCTCGGCCACCGCGCCCGAAACGATGGTGGCTGCCGTGCCCACGAACATCGTCTGGAACACGAAGAAAGCCAGTGTGCGCGCATCTCCATTCGTCGGGCCCATGAACTGGGGCGCACCGATGAGGCCTGACACACTGGCCCCGAACATCAGCCCATAACCCACGAGCCAGAACATCACGGCGGCGACCATGAAGTCAGTGGCGTTTTTCAAGGCGACGTTGATGGAGTGCTTGGAGCGCGCCATGCCTGCTTCCAACAGCAGGAAACCCACTTGCATGGACAACACCAGCGCCGAGGCGACCATGATCCAAGCCAGATCAGCGTTCAGCTGCACCGCGGCCATCTGCGTTTCGAGTTTTGCAAGTTTTTCAGCCACATCATTGGCGAAAGCCAATGTTGGCGCGCCCAGAAATGCAGTCAACATGGCCATGCGAAGGCAAGCCACGCTGGTTCTCCTGAAATTTCTCACCGAAAACCCCTGCAAATCTCGCATCAATACAGCACAAACTTACGGTTGAACTGGTTAACAGCAGGATAAAATTGGTGGGACTGTAACGGCAGGTGTAGCATCCAGACAGGTTTGCAGTTCAAGAGACCATCTTTTTGCGGCGGGCCGTCAGGCGGAAGATGAGCGGGGAATAAATGTTGATCCTGCGCACAGGCGCTGTACATGCGGGGTCGAAAGGTCGACCCGGTGACCAACATTCTCGCCAGAACCCATGATGCCAGCGCCGCCACATCGCGCGTCGAGCGGGATATGCAAGCGCTTGCGCCCGAGGTGTCAGGCCCGGCCCTCAAACTGCAGGCCGCGAACCTCGCGCGTGCCTGGTTGGCGGATGAAAAGGCCGCAGCCGAAGCCCTGCTGGCCAAGGGCGGCAGCGGACTGGCCTGTGCGGAGCGCCTGGCAGCGGCGCATGACGCCCTGATCCGCGCCCTGTTTCGACTGATCACCTCGCGGCTCTATCCTGTCGAGAATCGCACGTCAGGTGAGCGGATCGCCATCTGCGCCACCGGTGGCTACGGACGCGGCACCATGGCGCCCGGGTCGGATGTGGATATCCTGTTTCTCTTCCCGTTCAAGCTCACGGCCTGGAATGAGAGCGTCACCGAGGCGATGCTGTATTTCCTGTGGGACCTCGGCCTCAAGGTGGGCCATGCCACCCGCTCGGTCGACGAGTGTCTGCGGGAGGCCGAAAGCGACCTGACCACCCGCACCGCCCTGCTTGAAGCCCGCATTGTCATTGGAGACATCGGCCTGTTCGTGGAGCTATCCAACCGTTTTGCGCAGGAGATTGTCCGCTCCACAGGGCCGCAATTTGCCCAAGGCAAGCTTGAAGAGCGCGAGATGCGCCTGAAAAAGGCTGGCAGTTCACGCTATCTGGTCGAACCCAACGTCAAGGAGGGCAAAGGCGGCCTGCGTGATCTCAACACGCTGTTCTGGATTACGAAATATGTCTACCGCGTGCAGGACCCTTCTGAGTTGGTGGCAGAGGGCATCTTCACCCCGGCCGAACTGCGGCTCTTCCATCGCTGTGAGGATTTCTTGTGGCGCGTGCGCTGCATGATGCATTTCATCGCCGGGCGCGCCGAGGAGCGCTTGTCGTTCGACATGCAGCAGCAGGTCGTGGCCCGCTTGCGCTACCGGGCCACGGGCGGTCTTTCGGCAGTCGAGCGCTTCATGAAGCACTACTTTCTGGTGGCCAAGGATGTGGGGGACCTGACCGCCATCGTCTGCGCCGCGCTGGAGGCCAGAGAGCAGAAGCCCCGCGCCATGCTCGACCGCATGTTCGGCGCCATGCGCAAGCGCCGCCGCGCACTGTCCGGCACACAGGATTTTCTCATTGATCACGACCGCATCACGGTCGCCTCCGATGCGGTGTTCGAGAAGGACCCGGTCAATCTCATCCGCATGTTCTGGTTCGCGGCCCAGAACCAGATGGAAATACACCCCGATGCCAAACGCCTGGTGACGCTTTCGCTCTGCCGCATCGACGCGGCGCTGCGCAATGACGCCGAGGCGAACCGGCTGTTTCTCGACATCCTGACCAACCGTCACGTGGGCGAAATCGTGCTGCGTCGCATCCACGAAACCGGCGTTCTGGGGCGCTTCATTCCTGAATTCGGGCGCATTCAGGCGATGATGCAATTTTCCTCCTATCACCATTACACCGTGGACGAGCACACGTTGCGCGCTGTTGGGGTTCTGGGCGAGATTGACGCGGGCCGCCTGAAGGATGAACACCCCGTTGCCAACGAGGTCTTTCCCACGCTCACCAATCGCCGCGCCCTCTACGTGGCGCTGTTTCTCCATGACATCGGCAAGGGGCGCAACGAGGATCACAGCCTGGTCGGCGCCCGCATCGCGGCGACCCTCTGCCCGCGCTTTGGCCTGACCGAAGCCGAGACGGAAACGGTCATGTGGCTGATCAGCCACCACCTGCTCATGTCCAACATGGCCCAGCACCGCGACATCACGGACCCCAAGACAGTCGAAAGTTTTGCAGGCGAGGTGCAAACGCTGGAGCGTCTCAAGCTGCTTCTGGTGCTGACGGTTTGCGACATCAAGGCGGTCGGTCCGGGCGTCTGGAACGGCTGGAAGGGACAGCTGCTGCGCGCGCTCTATTGGGAGGCCGAAGTCATCCTGGCCGGGGGCCATTCGGCTGTGGACCGGCACCAGCGTGTGCTGGGTGCGCAACAGGAGTTGCACAAGGCCATGCCGGACCTCTCCGACGCCGATTTCAAGCTTTATGCGCAGCAGCACTTTCCGGCCTATTGGTTGAAGGTCGATCTGCCGCGCAAGATCAGGCATGCAAAGCTCCTGATGGCGGCAGCAGCGAGCGGCGAGGTGATGACCACCGACACGCGCACCGATGCGTTTCTGGGCTACACCGAACTCACGGTTCTGGCGCTGGATCACCCGCGCTTGCTGGCCATCATCACCGGTGCCTGCGCCGCCGCCGGAGCCAACATTGTCGAGGCGCAGATTTTCACCACCACCAACGGGTTGGCGCTCGACACCATCTTCATTTCCCGCGCCTTCGAGCGCGATGAGGATGAATTGCGCCGGGCCACCCGCGTGGCCGACCACATCGTGCAGACCCTTAAGGGCGAGATACGATTGCCCGATGAGGTCGCCTCCCGCGAGGCATCCCGTGAGCGCCAGCGCGCCTTCCATGTTGCGCCAGATGTCGTGATCGACAACACATTGTCAGACAAGAACACCGTGGTGGAGGTGACGGGCCTTGATCGACCCGGTCTGCTTTATGATCTGACCACGGTGCTGGGCAAACTCAATCTCAACATCAACTCGGCGCGCATTGTCACCTTTGGGGAAAAGGCCGTCGATGTGTTTTACGTCACGGACCTGACCGGTGGAAAAGTCACGCAGGCCTCCCGCCAGGCCACGCTGCGCCGATCACTCCTCACCGTGTTTGATGCGCCCGAAACGCAATCAGCGGCTTGATTTTTACGCTCAAGACACTGATATCGGCCCTCACACCCCTTACAGAAGCGATTGATCTGCCATGAGCGAACCCGACGCGCCGGATATGCCCGAGATGCCGCAGGACACTGTGATCCGCAAAGGCACGGTGGCCGATATCCTGGGCGACACCGCCCCGCCCGATCCTGTGCCCATTCTGGAGGCCGAAAAGGCCGAACTGAAGGACCGCCTCCTGCGTGCACTGGCGGAAATGGAAAATCTGCGCCGCCGCACGGAAAAGGATGTCGCCGACGCTCGCGCCTATGCGGTCAGCCGCTTTGCGCGCGACATGCTGGATGTGACCGACAACCTCAACCGCGCGCTGGCCTTTCTGCCGCCTGAAGTGCGCGCCGTCGCTGAAGGTCCAGCCAAATCGCTGATCGAAGGCGTGGAACTGACCGAACGTGACCTGCTCAAGAAGCTGGAGACGCACGGCGTCAAGCGCATCGAGCCCATCGGACACAAGTTCGATCCCAACCTGCACCAGGCCATGTTCGAGGTCCCTGACGAGACCAAGCCGCACGGCACCGTGACCCAGGTGGTGCAGACCGGCTACGTGATCGGCGACCGCGTGCTGCGGCCCGCCCTCGTCGGCGTTTCCAAAGGTGGCCCGCGCGCGCAGCCGCATGCCGATGTCGGGGCGGACAGCGGCGGCTGAGCCAGTTGCGCACGACGCGTGATCACCGCAGCTTGACGCGCGCCGCCCTGCCCGGCACATCCACATCATGACCAGACCACCGCTGAGAATTCTGCTGTGTGCGCCGCGCGGGTTTTGTGCGGGCGTCGTGCGCGCGATCAATGCGGTGGAGCAGGCGCTGCTCAAATTCGGCGCGCCCGTTTATGTGCGCCACGAGATCGTGCACAACAAATATGTCGTTGAAAACCTGAAAGCCAAGGGCGTGATCTTCGTCCGGGAACTCTCCGAAGTGCCCGAAGACAGCGCCGCTCCCGTGATTTTTTCCGCCCACGGCGTGGCCAAAGCCATTCCCGCCGAGGCCGCACGCCGCAACCTCATGGCCATCGACGCGACCTGCCCTCTGGTCACCAAAGTGCACCGCGAGGCCGAAATTCACTTCAAGCGCGGGCGCGCCATCATCATGATCGGCCACGCTGGACATCCGGAAGTCGTGGGCACCATGGGACAGTTGCCGGAGGGCGCTGTGACGCTGATCGAGACCGTCGCGGATGTCGAGGCGCTCACCGTGACTGACCCCGCCAACCTCGCCTTCGTTACACAGACCACGCTGTCTGTGGATGACACGGCAGAGGTGGTGGCCGCGTTGCAGGCGCGTTTCCCCGCCATCAGTGGCCCGCACAAGGAAGACATCTGCTACGCCACAACCAACCGGCAGGAGTCCGTCAAGCATGTGGCCCCGCAGGTGGAGGCCATGATCGTGGTGGGCTCTGAGAATTCCTCCAACTCGCAGCGCCTGCGCGAGATGGCCGAACGCGGCGGCTGCCACACCGTGCGGCTGATCCTGCGCGCCGCGGACATCGACTGGACGCTCTACGGCAACCTCACCACACTGGGCATCACAGCAGGGGCCTCCGCGCCTGAAGTGCTGGTGGAAGAAATCATCGATGCCTTTGCCGCGCGCTACAGTGTCAGCGTCGAACATGTCTCGACTGCGCAGGAGAACATGTTCTTTCCCTTGCCCCGCGAGTTGCGCGAGACGGCTGCCTGATGGCCGTCTACACCGACGTCACCGACGACGACCTCACCGCTTTCCTTAAGGCCTATGACATCGGTGAGCTTGTGTCGTTCAAAGGCATTGCCGAGGGTGTCGAGAACTCCAATTACCTGCTCGCGACCGACGCCGGGCGCTTTATCCTCACGCTTTACGAGAAGCGTGTGAACCAAGGCGATCTGCCGTTCTTTCTCGCTCTGATGGACCACATGGCCACCCATGGCATCAACACGCCGCTGCCGGTCAAGGGGCGCGATGGCGTGGCCCTGCGCAACTTGGCCGAGCGGCCCGCCGTCATCGTGACGTTTCTGGAAGGCGTCTCTCCGCGCAAGCCCACGGCAGAGCAATGCGGCCAGCTCGGCCTTGCGCTGGCGCAGTTTCATGCAGCGGGGCAAGCCTTCACAAGCCACATCAGGTCCAATGCGCTGGGGTCCCATGGCTGGCGGCCGCTGCTGGAACGCGCAGGCCCCGCCGCCAATACGGTGCAAGGGGGGCTCTATTCCTTTGCCGATGAAGAGCTGATGCATCTGGCAAGCCGCTGGCCGACCGGGCTGCCCACAGGCATCATCCACGCCGACATGTTTCCCGACAACGTGTTCTTCCTGCGCGGCGCGCTGTCGGGCATCATCGACCTTTATTTCGCCTGCAATGATCTGCTCGCCTACGATCTGGCGATCTGCCTCAATGCCTGGTGCTTCGAGCCGGACTACGCCTACAACCAGACCAAGGGCCGCGCGATGATCGCGGGCTATGAAGCCGGGCGCAGATTGACTGACGCCGAGGTGGCCAGCCTGCCCACGCTCTGCCGGGGGGCCGCGCTGCGCTTCATGCTGACGCGGCTCTATGACTGGTTGAACGTACCCGCCGGCGCGCTGGTGAAGCCTCATGATCCCATGGCTTATTACCGCCGCCTGCGCACCTTTCAGCGCGTGGAAAGCCCCAGCGAGTTGGGGATCGCCCGATGAGCGTCGTCAATGTCTGGACGGACGGCGCCTGCTCCGGCAACCCCGGCCCCGGCGGCTGGGGCGCAATCCTTGTTTCAGGCGAGCACCGCAAGGAGTTGAAGGGCGGCGAAAGCCCCACCACCAACAACCGCATGGAGTTGATGGGCGCGATCATGGCGCTGGAGGCGCTGACCCGCCCCTGCACGGTCACGCTGCACTCCGACAGCCAATACGTGCGCCAGGGCATCACCACTTGGATTCACGGCTGGAAGAAGAACGGCTGGAAAACGGCGGACAAGAAGCCTGTGAAAAACGCCGAGCTGTGGCAGCGGCTGGATGAAGCACGCAAACGCCACGACGTGACCTGGCAATGGGTGAAAGGCCACGCCGGCGACCCCATGAACGAGCGCGCCGATGAACTGGCGCGCGAGGGCACGAAAGAAGCGCGGGGTTAAACAGGACACCGTCGATACACCACCTCGGCATCGCCGACCGTGGCACGTCCCTCGGTGATCAGCACCTGGGGGAGGCCGAAATTGCCGCGCCGCTGCTCCACGAGCACCAGCATCAGCGTGTCCTGATCGACCTTGCGGAAGATCCGGCGGACATAATTGGAGCGCGACAGCGTGAAGACCTCCAGATCGCCCACACGCTTGTCGACGCTGCGCGACAACGTGCCGTCGCTGGCATCGCGCCGCACGGAGACGGGCACATCGGCCGTTACTGGCCGCCACATGCGCCGGTTGGAGGCTTTGCGCTCGCCATTGAGCACATCCGTCACGTCAACGCCGCCCTCATTGACAGTGTAGATGCTCCCGGTCGAGCAGGTCTCGCCTGTGCGCCAGCGCCCGGCGAGCATGGCCTCTGCGGTGCGGCAGGCGGGCGTGGTGCACTGCGCCCCGCCGGATGAGGGCAGGCCCGTGTCGCCGCGCTCCTGCATCAGCTGCCATTCGCGCGCGCTGATGATGCCGCTGGCGCGCGCCTCGCGCTTGTCGAAATAACCGCCGTAGCCATCGAAACGCGCTTCCATCTCCAGCCAGATTGCAGTGCCGACGACAATGGTCACGCCGCAGACAATGAGCGCCCGCTTCACTGGGTTCTTGATCGCTTTTTCCAACATGGCACCCAAACTAGCGCGCTGCGTTGATTCGCGGGAGTGACTTTGCTTGGTGCAGGGCTCCCCCTGCCAAGGTCGCCGTTGCCAGCAAGCTGGCTTGGCGCGATATCTCCGACGATATAACGCCGGGAGATGCGCGCATGACCACCACGGGGCGCTACACGCATGTGCAAGCCGACAGCCTGCGCTATCCGCAAGCCTTCTGGAATGAAGCCGCGCGTGCGATCGATTGGGTGAAGTTTCCGCTCAAGACCTTTGCGCCGACCCAGGGCGTCTATGGCCGCTGGTATGCCGATGGCATCTGCAACACCTGCTTCAATGCGGTGGACCGCCATGTGTTGGCCGGGCGCGGGGCGCAAAACGCCTTCATCTATGACAGCCCCGTCACCAACCAGCAGCGCGCCATCACCTATGCCGAACTGCTCAAAGAGGTCCGCCAAACCGCGCGCATGATCCTCGATCAGGGCATCAGAAAGGGCGACCGCGTCATCATTTACATGCCCATGGTGCCCGAAGCGATCATAGCCATGCTGGCCTGCGCGCGCATCGGCGCGGTGCACTCCGTGGTGTTTGGCGGATTTGCCGCGCGCGAATTGGCGACCCGCATCGATGATTGCACGCCCAAGCTGATTCTGGCCGCGTCTTGCGGCATCGAAGGGCAAAAGCTCGTGCCCTACAAGCCCCTGCTCAACGAGGCGATAGCCACCGCCAGCCACACCGTGAAGCGCACCATTGTGCTCCAGCGTCCGCAGCATCCCGCCCCGCTCACCAAGGGCCGCGATACGGATTGGGCCACCGGCCTCAAGGCCGCCGCCGGGGCGCTGAAAGCGGGCAAGGATGCGCCCTGCGTCCCACTCAAAGCCACCGATCCGCTGTATATTCTCTACACCTCCGGCACCACCGGCAAACCCAAGGGCGTGGTGCGCGACAACGGCGGACACATGGTTTCTCTGCATTGGTCCATGGCGAACCTCTACGGCGTGCGGCCCGGCGAGGTCTTCTGGGCCGCATCCGACATCGGCTGGGTCGTCGGCCACAGTTACATCGTCTACGCGCCGCTGCTGGCAGGTTGCACCTCACTCATCTACGAGGGCAAACCCGTGGGCACGCCGGATGCGGGGGCCTACTGGCGGGTCATCGAACAGCACGGCGTGAGCGTGCTCTTCACCGCCCCCACCGCCTTCCGCGCGATCCGCAAGGAGGACCCGGAGGCCAAGCTGATCAAGGGGCGCGATCTTTCCCGCTTCAGGGCGCTGTACCTCGCGGGCGAGCGGGCGGACCCCGACACCGTAAAATGGGCAGAACAGATTCTGGAACGCCCTGTCATCGACCATTGGTGGCAGACGGAAACCGGCTGGTGCATCGCGGGCAATCCGATGGGTGTCGAGCCCTTGCCGGTCAAACACGGCGCATTGGCCGCCGCCATGCCCGGTTATACCGTTCACTGCCTCGATGAAGGCGGTCACGCCGTTGCACCGGGCACCATGGGGACGATTGCCCTCAAGCTGCCATTGCCGCCCGGCGCACTGCCCACCTTGTGGCAACAGGACGAGCGCTTCAAGGAGGCGTATCTGGCGCAGTTTCCTGGCTATTACACGACGTCAGATGCGGGCACGATCGGCCTGGACGGCACCATCACCATTCTGGGCCGCACCGATGACATCATCAACGTGGCCGGCCACCGCCTCTCCACCGGCGGCATGGAGGAGGTGATCGCCGGGCACCCCGCCGTGGCGGAATGCGCCGTGGTGGGCATTGCCGATAGCCTGAAGGGCGAATTGCCCTGTGGCTTCATCGTGCTCAAATCGGGCGTCAACCAAAGCGCAGCCGATGTGGAAAAAGGCTGCGTGGCGCTGGTGCGCGAGCAGATCGGCCCTGTCGCCGCCTTCAAGCTGGCGGTGGTGGTGCAGCGCCTGCCCAAGACGCGTTCGGGCAAAATCCTGCGCGCCACCATGAAAAAGATCGCGGACAAAACGCCTTTTGCGATGCCCGCCACCATCGATGACCCGGCGATCCTGGATGAAATCCGCGCCGCGCTGGCCGCCAAGGGTGTGGGAATCTAAGGGCGAAAAATTGATGAGGGTAGAGGTGTGAAAGTTGTGGGGATGGTGCATAGGCAGGAAGCTTCTGCCTATGCACTGTGAAGCAAACCATTTGCGCACAACGGGGCGCCATCACTTCGGGACCAAAGTTCAAACCCAATGGCGGAACCACCCATATCTACCCGCTCCGGAGCGCACATTCGCCATGTTGCGGTGATCGGCGGTGGACCTGCTGGGCTGTTTGCCGCCGAAACGTTGGCGCGTCACGGGCATAGGGTCACTGTCTTTGAGCGGATGCCCAGCGTTGGCCGCAAGTTTTTGATGGCTGGACGCGGAGGGTTGAACCTGACGCACAGCGAGCCCTTCGAAACATTCCTCAAGCGGTACGGCACAGAGGTTGCGCCTGCTCTCATCGCGGCGTTGACCGACTTCAAACCGGCTGACCTCATTGCCTGGTGCGAAAGCTTGGGAGAATTGACCTTCGTGGGCTCCAGCGGGCGGGTGTTTCCCAAAAGCTTCAAGGCCTCACCGCTGCTCAGGGCATGGTTGGCCCGTCTCAGTGATCTTGGTGTCTCGATCCGCACACGGCACGATTGGCGGGGCTGGAATACCCAAGGTGCTTTGCAGTTCACGACGGCGAGCGGCGATATCGCGGTTCCTGCCGACGCCGCCATCCTCGCACTCGGCGGGGCGAGCTGGCCACGACTGGGCGCGGATGGCTCCTGGCAGGCTCTGTTGGCGCAAGAAGGCGTCGATATGACGCCACTCACGCCGTCAAACTGCGGCGTCCATGTGAGCTGGTCACGCATTTTCAGCGACCGCTTTGACGGAAGCCCGCTAAAAAACCTGAGGTTGAGCTGCGGCAGTGTGAGCCTGCGCGGCGAGGTTGTTGTCACGACATATGGGCTCGAAGGTGGCGGGGTCTACGCGCTCTGTGCCGCCATGAGGTCGGCGTTGACACAGCACGGAACGGCGCTGTTACATATCGATCTGCGCGATGATCTGAACATGGCCACGCTCACAGCCAGGCTGGCGGGCGGGCGATCGGGGCATTCCACGGCCACATCTTTGGCAAGAGCGGGCTTGTCCCCCATCGCCATCGGCCTGATGCGTGAAATGACAGGGGGTCCATTGCCGCGCGATCCCGCACACCTCGCAGCCCTGATCAAGGGCATCGAGCTGGAGGTGACGGGCTTTGCAGGCATGGCCCGGGCGATTTCCAGCGCTGGCGGGTTGCGCTTCGCCGCACTCGATGAGAACGGGATGTTGAAGACGCGCCCTGGCACATTCATCGCAGGCGAGATGCTCGATTGGGATGCGCCCACGGGTGGTTACCTGCTGCAAGCGGCCTTTGCCACCGGGCACAGAGCCGCGCAGGGGACTGCGGCTTGGCTTCGCGGAGGTGACGCGTGAAGCGAAACTGCGCTGAGGGCCTAAATCGCGGGTTCAATCACCATCAGCAAAACCTCTGGCGGACAGGGCGGGATTCGAACCCGCGGTAGAGTTGCCCCTACACACACTTTCCAGGCGTGCGCCTTAAACCACTCGGCCACCTGTCCAACCGGAAAAACAAGGGAGTGGTTTAGCCCCCTTGCACGGAATGTGCCCGCGCAATGCGCTGACGACCTGTCCGGCGCGGTTGATAGGCTGTGGCTGGTTAAAAAGCAAACCCTCGCAAAGGTTTTTCACTAGACCGCGCCGCAGTTTGATTTTGCAATCAAAATTGCGAAAGCGTGCTCTACAACAATAGTTTGGAGCATGTCGTTTTTCGGAAAACCGCTACACACTTTTCTGCGACATGCTCTAGCCGCATGCCCAGAGCTTGCGTAAAGCGGCACATGCTCCGGTTTGTGGTCCGCACAATCGCTTTGGCCTGCCTCGCGGCTGCGCTGATGATCGGCGTGGTGGATGGCACGCGGGCGCTGGGCAGCGAGCGCCTCGAGATGACGTCGCTGGGCACGCTGGCGCTGCTGGCCTTTCCGCGCAGCGTCCCGCTGATGGAGCCGGCACTCGCTGGCCGCGGCCTTGGCTGGTTGTGGGATCCGGTGCTGATCCATGTGTTTCTGCTGCCGGCCGCAGTGGTGTTCTTTGTGCTGTCAGCCCTGCTGCTGGTGCTTGCGCGCACCCGTCAAACCTGATTGGCCATCCAGCGCGCCAGCGCGGCCTGTTCCTCTGCGGTGAGATGCAACCCCAGTTTGGAACGCCGCCAGAGCACATCCTCAGGGCGCCGCGCCCATTCCTGCTGCATCAGGTAGCGTACCTCAGCGGCTGACAACACGCCGAACCACGGGCCCAGCGTGTCGCGGGTGGCGTTGGGAGCTCCCAACAGCTTGCGCGCGCATGTGCCGTAACTGCGGGCCAGCCGCTGCGCCTCTGGCTCGGTCAGAAAGGAATATTCATGACAAAGCTCAGCTGCCAGCGCCGCGCGACCATCAACAGGGAAATCCCCGCCCGGCAAGGCGGCCGTTCCGGTCCAGCCGCGTGTCGCATCACTGCGCGCGGGCAGATGCGCCGCCAGCTTGTCGAGCACGCTTTCGGCCAGCCGCCGATAGGTCGTGATCTTGCCGCCGAACACCGAGAGCTGCGCGGCAAGACCCTCCGGCGCGTCCATCTCCAGCACGTAATCGCGCGTTGCGGCTTTCGCCTCGCTCGCTCCGTCGTCATAGAGCGGGCGCACGCCCGAATAGGTCCAGACCACATCGTCAGGTGTCACGGGATGCGTGAAATATTCGCTGGCCGCCCGGCAGAGATAGGCCGTCTCCTCCGGCGAAATCGCGACCTTGGCCGGGTCACCCGTGTAGTCAAGGTCCGTGGTGCCTATCAGCGTGAACTGCCCCTCGTAGGGAATTGCAAAGATGATGCGACCGTCAGCGTTCTGGAAGATATAAGCGCGGTCGTGCTCGAAGAGCTTGCGCACAACGATGTGCGAGCCCTGCACGAGGCGGACATGCGCCTTGGCGTGGGTGCGCACCACGCCCGTCAGCACCTTGTCGACCCAGGGGCCTGCCGCATTGACCAGCACACGGCCCCGCACGGTGCGGCGCGCACCTGAGTCTGTGTCCTCTACCGTCAGTGCCCAACCATCGGGGGATCGTTCGGCCGCGACGGCACGCGTGCGCACGGCGATGTCTGCGCCCCGGTCGGCGGCATCGCGGGCGTTGAGTGCCACGAGGCGCGCATCATCGACCCAGCAGTCGGAGTATTCAAAGCCGCGCTGAAACAGGTTGGGCTTGAGCGGCGCACCTGCCGCATCGGTGGCCAGGTTGAGACTGGATGTGGCGGGCAACCGCTTGCGCCCGCCGATGTGGTCATAGAAAAACAATCCAAGCCGCAACAGCCAGGCCGGTCGCAACCCCTTGTGGTGCGGCAGCACAAAGCGCAGCGGATGCACGATGTGCGGCGCGATGCCCCACAGCACTTCGCGCACGATCAGCGCCTCGCGCACGAGGCGGAACTCGTAATATTCGAGGTAGCGCAGCCCGCCGTGAACCAGCTTGGTGGACCAGGAGGAGGTGCCGCTGGCCAGATCGTTCATCTCGCACAGGAACACCTTGTGTCCGCGTCCCGCCGCATCGCGCGCAATGCCGCAGCCGTTGATGCCGCCACCGATGATGAGGAGATCGTACATTTCCGGATCAGTCATGCCACCTCAGGCTCTAAAGGTCGCATGGTGGCACGGATTTGGCGAGGCGCGAAAACGTCTACCCTTACTTCACACGTTCGCCGGGGTAGACACCCCAGAGCTTGTCCTGCTGAATCCAGCCCTCAAAGCCTTGTCCCTGCAATTTGCACCAGCGGCCCGTGCATTGATCCACCGAACCGATGACCCCTGGCTCCAGCCGCGCAACGACCTGGGCGCTTTCGCTGTCGCGCGCAAAAAGCGTCAGATTGCTGTCCTTCAGCTTGGGATTGATCTGTGCCGTGCGCCGACCTGACAGCCGGGCATGGAACACCCAGCCATCGTCGCCTTCCGAATCGCGCACGCGGCGCCTTTTTTAGAACTCGGCGATGATCTCGTCCGGTACGCCCTCTTTCTTGAAGACCCACTTGATGCGGTGATCCTTGCTGGGGCCTTCGCGCATGGGAGTATCGGAGGGCTTGAGGCTGACGAAACGGGGCACTGGCAGGCGCGTGGCTGTCCCGACAGCCTCCTGCGCCACACCAGATCCTACCGGCAGGCCGCACAACAGCAGCGCGCCCATCAAACTTGTCCTCATCACTCTCACGCCGTACACCCTGCCCGCATTCTGCGTTCTTGTGACGCCCCAATTCATCAAACCACCGTCTTCTTCAAACCACCGTCTTCAGCGCCAAATGTGGCACGAGCCGGGCTGCCGCACGGTCAATCGAACCTGTCGGCCACAAGAATGGGGAGCAACCCGTCATGAGGTCATCACCGCTCTTGGCACCGGCATCATCCACGGCTACTTCATGAACCGTCAATGCGATTGCGACACATCCGATGTTTCTCGCAGCCGCTTGTTAACGCTGGGTGAAGGCATGCGCCATCGACCCCAGGTTGGCATGAGATAACAGTGGACGAAGATGCCGTATCGTAAAGCAAACGTTATCGTGACCCGTAAATTGCCCGACATCGTCGAGCAGCGGATGGGTGAGCTGTTCAATGTGCGCTTCAACCTTGCCGATCAGCCCCTGGACGAGGCCGCTCTGCGCGAGGCGGTCGCCACCTGCGACGTGCTCGTCCCGACTGTCACGGATCGGATCAGCGCAGACATCATTGCCGCCGCCGGGCCGCAACTCAAGCTCATCGCCCATTTTGGCAATGGCACGGACAACATCGACGTCAAGGCCGCCATGGCACGGGGCATCACCGTCACCAACACGCCCGGCGTGCTGACCGATGACATGGCCGATTTCACCATGGCGATGATCGTTGCGGTGTCGCGTCGCTTTGTCGAAGGCGCGCGCTCGGTCACCTCGGGCCAGTTCAAGGGCTGGTCGCCGAGCTGGATGCTGGGCCAGCGCATTTCCGGCAAACGGCTGGGCATCGTGGGACTCGGGCGGATCGGCGCCGGTGTCGCGCGGCGCGCCAAGGCTTTCGGGCTGCAGATCCACTATCACAACCGCCGGCCCGTGGCCGCGCGCATCGAGCAGGATCTGGAGGCAACCTATTGGGACAGCCTCGACCGCATGCTGGCCCGCATGGACATCATCTGCGTGCATTGCCCGCGCACGCCGGCGACGTTCCACCTGCTGTCACGGCGCCGGCTCGCTTTGATGCAGCCCCACGCCATGCTGATCAACACCGCACGCGGCGAAGTGGTGGATGAGGAGGCTTTGGCGGACATGCTGGAGGCCGGCAAACTGTTCGGCGTGGGCCTGGATGTGTTCGAGCATGAGCCCGAGATCAGCCCGCGCCTGCTCAAGCTCGCCGATGCAGGCAAGGCCATGCTGCTGCCCCATATGGGGTCCGCCACCCTCGAAAGCCGCATCGAGATGGGCGAAAAGGTCATCATCAACGTGAAAACCTTCATCGATGGTCACCGCCCGCCGGACCGCGTGTTGCCGAGTGTGGAGTAAACGCGCAAATCAGCCATCCCCGCGCTTTTGCAGGTATTGTTTAAGCTCTTTCTTCATTGACGCAGCGTAAGCTTCAGACTGGTTGAGTCACAATCGCAGGGCGTCATGGTCGAAATTTCGCGCAACACAGGCAGCTATGCGGTCATCGCATCGGCATCCTTGCGCCCCAACGCCGAGGCGCTCTCGAAGCTGGCGCAGTTTGCCGGCAATGCCGTGACGACCACCGAAACCACCCTGCGCGGCCAGATGAGCGACGTCACGCGCTTCGTCAACAATGTGTCGACGGAGGCGGATGCGGCGGCTGCGCTGGAAACGACGCGCGGGCTCAAACGCTCCACCGAAATCTCGCAAACAGTGGCCGATGCCTTGAGCGGTGTGCAACAGCGCTTTGGCTACACCGAAGCGGTCAACCGCAACCGAACGGCCACAGCCGCCACCACCGCCAGGAACAACGGAGCACTGGCGCTGCTCGGCTCCATTGAAAATGACACCGAGGAGTTCAGCTTTGCCTTTCTGCTGAATAAATCGGCGCGCAAGATCGTGCCCAATCAGATCAGCGTGAACAACGCGCAGCAGGCGTCGGGTGATCCGTTCGACCGGGGTATTCCCGTCACGGCCACCACGGGCGGCGCGGCCTCCATTTCCATCCAGAGAACAGCGCTGTCGGCAGAGGGCCTGAATGTGCTGCTCGACAAATCGACGCCCTCTCTCGGCGGCATTCGAGCCGCAGGTTATGTCCCCGACGGAAGCTACCGTGAGGACAACGACGCATTCTATGTCAGATCATCCACTGGAGACGGCAACGACACCGTGGTGATCGACACCCGCGACCAGACCAAGGATGACTCGCGCCTCGTTTCCATCAATCTGGACACGGGTGCGGGCAGCGATGTGATCTTCATCGCGGGCAACAACACCACCCGCATCGATGCGGGTGCGGGCGATGATTTCGTGGCTGTCGAGGGCGAAGCCATTGTTGATGGCGGCGATGGCAATGACCTGATCTATGCGCGCACGGCATCCGGCGACGCAGGCGACGACGTGATCTTCTCCGACGGCTTTGCCTCGGGCGGGGACGGCGACGACAGCATAACCTTGTTCAGCCTCGACCGTGCGGGCGACACGGTGGCCAAGCTGGCCTATGGCGGCGCCGGCAATGACCAGATCGTGGCCAGCGTGAAGGCCAACATTGACGGCGGTACGGGCGATGACGTGCTGATCCTGCGCGAGGGCGGGTTTGCGGGCGGCGGTTCAGGCAACGACACCATCTCCTCATGGGACAAGGCCACAGTCGAGGGCGGGGACGGCGATGACGACATCCTGCTGTTTCAGGGCGGCACCGCAGACGGCGGCGCCGGCAACGACACCATCAACACCGCCACTTACGCAAGCATCCGCGGCGGCACCGGCAACGACACCGTCTCGTTCGACCGGGGCGGCGTTTTCACCTTTGCGCGCGGCGATGGCTCGGACCGGTTGAACATGCGTGCCGCGCTCGCGGGCTTTGAAGATGTGAACAAGCTGCCCGTCAACCGCATCGTCATGGAAAACTACGATGCCAGCGAGATATCGCTCAATCTCATGGCCACGTCGCTTGAACTCACCGCATCAGGCGCCAGCACCAACGGCGACAACATCCTGATCGACCGCGAGACGCTGGGCAAGATGGAAATCGTATTCCGCAAGAACGGAGCCGAGCAGATCCTCACCATCAATGGCTTGACGCAGACCCTTGGGCCGAAAACCTACCCGCCGGTCTGAACGCAGGCAATTGCACCCTGCCCATGCCCCCTCTCTCAAAATGCACCCCATTGAACCATCCCCTTTTCCGGCTGCCATCAGGCCAAACACCCGGCGGGGTCATACGGGCATTAAAATACAAAATATTATGTAGTATTTGCATTATTGACATTTCAAATCTGCTTATTATGTATTGAACATAAATTATGAGGCAATAACATGACCCTTTTAACCTCTCACGGGGTTTTGTCCCGGAGAACCCGCGCTCTCGACGTCAACCGCACGGTTCTGATCGGCTCAGCGATCCTGCTTGTCGCGCTGGCGGCCATCGTATCGACCATGCAAGGCGGGCGCTGGCAATTGGCGGCGTTGACAGGTGTGGGAGCCTTGATCGGGCTCGTGCTGTTTCGCGCGAGCTTCGGCTTTTCCGCCGCGTTCCGCAGCCTCATCGAAGAGCGCAACCCCTATGGGCTGAAAGCCCATGCGGTGATGCTGGCGCTCACAACGCTGTTTTTCTTGCCTTTGCTGGCCATGGGACAGGTGTTCGGCACCCCTCTCAACGGCGGCGCGACACCCATCGGCATCGCATTTGGCGTGGGCGCGGTGCTGTTCGGCATCGGCATGCAGATTGGCGGCGGCTGTGCCTCGGGTACATTGTTTGCACTGGGTGGCGGAAACGCCAAGCTGGCGGGCACATTGGCCGGCTTTGTCATAGGCTCGGCCATCGGCGCGGCACATATGGGCTTCTGGTGGAGCCTGCCCAGCCTGCCGGCGGTGGTGATCCAGAACCAGTTCGGTCTGTGGCCTGCCCTCCTTGGCCAGCTGGCCGTGCTGGGCGTGCTCTGGCTCGTTGCAAACCGTTACGGGCGCGCGCCTGCCGAGGCGGGCGCTGACCTGCCCCTGTTCCAGCGGCTGCTGAAAGGGCCATGGCCTTTGCTGTGGGGCTCGGTGGCGCTGGCGGGCCTCAACATTCTCACTCTCGTTCTGTCCGGCAAACCATGGGGCGAAACCTCCGCCTTCGCCCTGTGGGGTTCGAAGCTGGGTGACGCGCTGGGCCTCACGAACGCTGCTGGCTGGACCTACTGGCAGCGCCCCGGCTTCACGAAGCAATTGGAGGCAAGTGTCTTCACCGACATAACCTCCGTGATGGACTTTGCGATCCTTTTCGGGGCCGCGATCGCCGCAGCCAGCGTAGGGGCCTTCAAGCCGCGCATCGGCGGCACATGGAAGGCCTGGGGCGGCGCGCTGCTCGGCGGCATCGTCATGGGTTATGGTGCGCGCCTGTCGAACGGCTGCAACATCGGCGCTTATTTTTCATCCATCAGCGCGGGCAATCTGGCGGGCTGGGCCTGGATGGCGCTGGCCATCGCAGGCAGTGCGATTGGTATCAAATTGCGGCCGCTGTTCGATCTGGCACAAGCCAACCGGGATGACGGCCCTGTCTGTTGAACATAGGTCCTGACAGCAGCCAGAAGCCATTGGACGCATGCACCCGCATCGCCTAACCAGCCCGGATGTGGATTGGTCTTCTCTGCGGTTTTGGCACAGGTGCGCTCTGGGGGCTGACATTCGTCGCGCCCCGCGCCGTGCAGCCTTACAGCGAGGTTGATCTGGCTGTTCTGCGCTATGTCGCTTTCGGGATGATTTCCCTCATCCTGATGGCGGCAAACAGGCGCTTTCGCCCGGGCAAGCTCTCTATGCGCCGCATACTGCTCGCGCTGTGGCTCGGGCTTTCGGGATATGTGATCTACTACCTCTTCGTGGCTTTCTCCATTCGCTACGCGGGGCCGGCCGTTGCGCCGCTCGTGATCGGCGCGCTGCCGGTCGTGCTGGCGATCATTGGCAATTGGCAGGAAAAAGCCGTGCGGTGGCGCGCGCTTGCCCTGCCGCTCGGGTTGATCAGCATGGGACTGCTGACGGTGCAGGGCGGCGCGCTGATGTCCGCAGGCACGGCGGCTGCGCGCGGGGATGTGTTGCTGGGGTTCATGCTGGCGCTCGGCGCGTTGGTCGTCTGGTCGAGCTACGCCATGGTGAATGCGCGCGCCATGCGCGCCGCTGACGCACCGGGCGCGCTCGCCTGGACTTCGCTCCAAGGCGTGGGCGCCATGGTGGGCGTGGTGCCGCTGATCCTGCTTGCACCCCTCATGGGTTGGAGCCGCGTGCCGGAACTGGGGATGAACAACCCTGAATTCACACGCCTTGTGGCTTGGGCTCTGGCCACGGGCATTCTGGGCTCCTGGATTGCACAGTTGATGTGGACCATCGCCTCCCAGCGCCTGCCGCTGGCGCTGTCGGCGCAGCTCATCGTTTCCGAAACGCTGTTCGCCCTCCTCTACGGTTTTGCCTTTGAGGCACGCTGGCCCGCAATCACGGAATGGACCGGTGGTGCCTTGCTCATAGGCGGCGTTCTGTTGGGCGTGCATGCCTTCACGCGCAGGCAAACGCCTTAAGTGCTTGGAATACAGCGCTTGTCGTGCTTAAACGCGCGCTGTCATTCAACCAAAAGGAGATCTGACCGCGGCTCGACACCGCGGCGGAAGAGATGCCATGACGGAACGCTGGACGCCTGCAAGCTGGAGATCGAAACCTGTGGGGCAGGTTCCGTTCTATCCTGACGCGGCTGCGCTTGAAGCTGTCGAGACACAATTGGCAGGCTTTCCGCCGCTCGTGTTTGCGGGCGAGGCGCGCAAGCTCAAACGGACGTTGGGCAAGGTTGCGGCGGGCGAGCAGTTCCTCTTGCAGGGCGGCGATTGCGCCGAAAGCTTTGCCGAGCATTCGGCTGACAACATCCGCGATTTCTTCCGCGTGTTTTTGCAGATGGCCGTGGTCCTGACCTTCGCGGCCGCCTCGCCCGTGGTCAAGGTGGGCCGCGTGGCCGGTCAGTTCGCCAAGCCGCGCTCCTCCAACACCGAGAAGCAGGGCGGCATGGAACTGCCCTCCTACAGGGGCGACATCATCAACGACATCGAGTTCAACGAGGAAGGCCGCACGCCCGATCCGCGCCGCCAGCTCATGGCCTACCGCCAGTCTGCCGCCACGCTGAACCTCATCCGCGCCTTTGCGACCGGGGGGTACGCCAACCTCGACAACGCGCACCGCTGGATGCTGGGCTTTGTGAAGGACAGTCCTCAGAGCGGGCGATATACCGAGCTTGCGGGCAAGATCACCGAAACCCTCGATTTCATGCGCGCCATCGGCATCGACCCCGAGGTGCATCCCGAGATGCGCATCACGGATTTCTACACCAGCCACGAGGCGCTGCTGCTGGGTTATGAGCAGGCCATGACCCGTGTGGATTCCACCTCCGGCGATTATTACGCCACCTCGGGTCACATGCTGTGGATCGGTGATCGCACGCGCCAGCCCGACCATGCGCATGTGGAGTATTTCCGCGGCATCAAAAACCCCATCGGCCTCAAATGCGGGCCGTCGCTGACCCCTGACGGGCTGATGAAGCTCATCGACCAGCTCAACCCGGACAACGAGGCAGGACGGCTCACGCTCATCTGCCGCTTCGGCCACGACAAGGTTTTCGATCACCTGCCGAGCCTCGTGCGCGCGGTGAAGGCGGCCGGGCGCTCCGTGGTCTGGTCCTGCGACCCCATGCACGGCAACACCATCACATCGGGCAATGGCTACAAGACGCGGCCCTTTGACCGCATATTGGGAGAGGTCAAGAACTTCTTCGCCGTGCACGCGGGCGAAGGCACCTATGCCGGTGGCATCCATTTGGAAATGACCGGCAAGAACGTGACGGAATGCACGGGCGGTGCGCGTGCGATCACCGACATCGATCTGGCAGACCGCTATCACACCCACTGCGATCCGCGACTCAACGCGGAGCAGGCCATCGAGATGGCCTTCGTGGTGGCGGATCTCCTGAAAGCGCAGCGCGCGGCACGGGGACCGGTCAAGCGGGTCGAAGCGGCGGAGTAAGGGTGCGCGGCATCCCAGGCCACCAAATAGTCTTTTTTCTGCAACACTGTTGTAATCAGGTCGCAACTGACTCACAGGTGTTGCGAGACGATAAGCTCATGCCGCAATCGGAAAGATGACTGAAACGCCGCCACTTCCTGCGCCAGACGGCCCAGCCACCGCATTGACGCGCCTTGGCCAGGCGGTGCGCGTCTCTGCATTCCTGCTGGCAATTGTCAGCATCGGCGCGACCTTTCTGCTGGTCACAGGCCTGCTTGACATCACGCTCACGGAAAAGCGGGCCTTGGCCCTGGTGGTCGTGACCGCATTCGTGGCGGTCTCCCTGCTTGGCGTCGTGCTGGTCGATCTGCTGCGGCTGTTCCGCCAGCGCTCGCGGGGACAGGCGGGGGCGCGGCTGCACCTGCGGATTGTCGGTCTCTTCACGTTGATTGCTGCGGTTCCGGCGGTGCTGATCGCGGTGGTGGCCACCGTGACGCTGGAGCGTGGCCTCAACCCTTGGTTTTCGGGGGCCCTGCGCGAGCTGGTGACAAGCTCGGGCACCATTGCGCAGGGCTATCAGCAGCAGCTGTGCCAGAATGTCGGGCGCGAGATGCGCGTGATGGCCGAAGACATGGAACAGGTGCGCCGTGCTGGCGTTTACGAGCAGGACAGAGCCTTGTTCCGCCGCTTCATGACCGCACGCGCCATAAACCTGGGTTTCCCCTTCGCCGTGTTGATGAACGAGGATGGCACGATCCGTGACCGGGCCGAAACCCGCGCCACCGATGATCCACTGCCCCCGCGCGACCAGGATTACAAGGATGCAGCCAGCGCCGAGCCGCCCTGCCTGCTGACCGCCAAGCATGTGGGAGCGGTGCTGAAACTGCCCAACTTCGACAACATCTATCTGTATGTCGCCCGCCCCGTGGACCAGCGGGCGGTGGCCTTCGGTACGGTTGCGGCGCAGGCGGTCGAGCAATACCGCCTCCTTGATGCCCAACGTGCCAACGTGCAGCGCGCTTTTGCCATCATGTACGCGATCATCGCGCTGATGCTGATTCTCTCGGCCATGTGGATCGGGCTGGCCTTCGCCGAGCGGCTGGTGGCCCCGATCCGCAGGCTGATCACCGCGTCTGATGCCGTGACGGCGGGCAACCTTTATGTCCAGGTCCCGACGCAGAAATCCGAGGGGGATATCGGCCGCCTCGGCCAGACCTTCAACGGCATGATCGCCGAAATACGCCAGCAGCAGAACCGCCTGATGGCCACGACCGCCGACGTGGACCGCCGCCGCCGCTTCACGGAAGCGGTGCTTTCGGGGGTCTCGGTCGGCGTCATCGGGGTGGACCGCGACGGTGTCGTGGCCATTGCCAATCCGGGAGCGGAACGCATTCTGGGCAACGCCCTGCATGGGCGCAGCCTCGCATTGATTACACCCGAGGTGGATGCTCTGTTTCAGGAGGCGAAAGCCACGCGCTCGGGCAGCCTGCAGCGGCAGATCACGCTGGTGCGCGAGACCCGCGAGATGCAATCGCGCGAGATGGAGCTGTTCGTCCGTGTCACCTCCGAGCAAGCGGGGTCGGAGGGGCGCGGTTTCGTGATCACGCTTGATGATATTTCCGACCTTGTGACCGCCCAGCGCACCTCGGCCTGGGCCGATGTCGCGCGGCGCATTGCCCATGAGATCAAAAATCCGCTCACGCCGATCCAGCTCTCCGCCGAGCGCATTCGCCGCAAATATGGCCGCGTGATCGTCGAAGACCGGGAAATTTTCGAGCAATGCACCAACACGATTATCCGTCAGGTCGATGACATCCGCCGCATGGTGGACGAGTTCTCATCCTTTGCGCGCATGCCCAAGCCTCAGCCCGAGCGCGATGACATCGTGGATGTACTGCGCCAATCCTTGTTCATGATGCGCGTCTCGCATCCCGCCATCAGCTTCACCGACAACCTGCCTCCCGGGCCAATGAGCGCCAGGTTCGATCGCCGACTGATCGGCCAGGCTGTGCAAAACATCCTCAAGAATGCCACCGAGGGCATCGCCGCGCGGCCGGCTGGCGCGGTGAACGGAACCATCAACCTCAGCCTCACGCAGACGGGTGACGGCATGCTGCTGATTGAAGTGGCCGACAATGGCATCGGTTTTCCCAAGGAAACACGCCACCGGCTTCTTGAGCCCTACATGACCACGCGCGACGGCGGGACAGGCCTTGGCTTGCCCATCGTGGCAAAGATTCTCGAAGAACATGGCGGGGGCATTCAGTTGCTCGATGCGCCCGGCGGCCAGGGTGCCCTGGTCCGCATGAGCCTGGCTGCAACGGGCGCCGCACAATCCACCGAGCAACCCGACATGCCTGATGACAAGACAATGCAACACACGAAAAAGGTGAGCACGTGAGCCTGGACATCCTGATCGTCGACGATGAGGCCGATATCCGCGAGCTGGTGGCTGGCATTCTGGAAGATGAGGGCTACCGCACGCGCACCGCGCGCAATGCCGACGAGGCGCTGACGGCTGTCCAGAACCGGCGACCGCATCTGGTCTTTCTCGACATCTGGATGCAGGGCAGCCGCCTCGATGGCCTGCAGGTGCTTGAAATCATCAAGGCTGCGCATCCGGACCTGCCGGTCGTCATGATCTCGGGCCATGGCAACATCGAGACGGCCGTCGCGGCCATACACAGTGGAGCCTACGATTTCATCGAGAAACCATTCAAGTCAGATCGGCTGTTGCTGGTGGCCAGCCGTGCGCTGGAGACATCGCAGCTTCGGCGCGAGGTTAAGGAACTCAAGGTCAAGGTGGGCTCTGCCGAACGCATCGTGGGACGCTCGACCACGGCCAATCAGTTGCGCCAGCAACTGGAACGTGTGGCCCCCACCAACGCCCGCGTGCTGATCAGCGGGGCGGCGGGTTCCGGCAAGGAACTGGCGGCGCGCGCGATCCATGCGTTGTCGGCCCGTGCCAGTGGTCCCTTCGTGATTCTTTCGGCGGCCACCATTGCGCCCGAAACCATGGAGGAACATCTTTTCGGCGTGGAGGCCGGCGAGGGCCGCGCCCTGCGCATCGGCGCCCTGGAAGAGGCACACAGCGGCACGCTGTATCTTGATGAAGCGGGGGATATGCCGCGGGACACGCAGGCGAAAATCCTGCGGGTGCTGGTGGACCAGAACTTCCAGCGTGTGGGCGGTGCCGCGCGCGTATCGGTGGATGTGCGCATCATTTCCTCCACCAGCCGGGATCTGGTGGCGGACATTGCGGCCGCGCGTTTCCGCGAAGATCTGTATCACAGGCTGAACGTGGTGCCTGTGCGCGTGCCTGGACTGGCCGAGCGGCGCGAAGACATTCCCGAACTCATCGAATTCTTCATGGATCAGCTGTCGGCGTCCAGCGGATTGCCGCGCCGCAAGATCGCGGATGACGCCATGGCCGTGCTTCAATCCCATGAATGGCCCGGCAATATCCGCGAACTGCGCAACAATGTGGAGCGGCTGATGATCCTCGCCTCTGGCGAGGCCGACACGGAAATCACGGCCGAGCGGCTTCCGCAGGAGTTGGGCGCCACCGCTCCCGTGACGCCATCGGGACCGGGAGGCGAGCGTTTGCTTTCGATGCCGTTACGGGAGGCACGTGAAGTGTTCGAGCGAGACTATCTCATCTCGCAGATCAACCGTTTTGGCGGAAACATCTCCCGCACGGCTGAATTTGTCGGCATGGAGCGCTCCGCACTCCACCGCAAGTTGAAATCGCTCGGGGTGGGCGGCGATGGGACATAAACCGCTTGATGAATGCCAAAACCCCCGATTCTGCGCGGGAATTCACTTGCAGTTGATCATGTCATGAGCGATTGGCAATCGGTATGCACGTTATTGTTGCAACAACACCTTGCGCATGAGCAAGAGGCAGAGATAAGGTGCATATAAGAACTAATCGCTTGATCAAGGTGCGGAATGGCCAGCGAAAAACAACAGAATCTTCAAGATACATTTTTGAATCATGTGCGAAAAAACAAGATTCCATTGACCATATTCCTGGTGAACGGTGTGAAATTGCAGGGCATAGTCACATGGTTCGACAACTTCTGCGTTCTGTTACGCAGAGATGGGCATTCGCAGCTGGTCTACAAGCATGCAATCTCAACGATCATGCCCGGTGGACCTCTCCAGCTTTTTGAAGGTGGTGAAGAGCCATGATCGCGCTGTTTGCAATGAGCACACGCCAGATCGGATGCGCGCGTGGCTGATGCGCCCGATGGCACATCCGATCGCATCATCGAAAGCCTGAAACTCAAGGCCGATCCCGAGCGGATCATTGCCGCGCGCACACGCACACTTGTGCTGGGCCCTTACAGACTGCGCCAGCGCGGCAGCGAAGCAATGGCCTCGTCCCGCACGCCCGACGCACGGTTGGAAGAGGCCGTGGGCCTGGCCGCCGCCATCGATCTCACGCTGGTTGGCCAGTTGATCGCCTCCACCGACGCGCCGCGACCCGCGACCTATCTGGGCAAGGGCAAAGTGGAGGAGATGCAGTCGCTCGTGGAGCGTGAAGAGATCGGCCTTGTCGTGGTTGATGCCGCGCTCACCCCCGTGCAGCAACGCAACCTCGAGAAAGCCTGGGAAACCAAGGTCATCGACCGCACGGGCCTCATCCTCGAAATCTTCGGCCGCCGCGCGCGCACGAAAGAAGGCCGCCTTCAAGTCGAGCTGGCGCATCTCAACTACCAAAAAAGCCGGCTCGTGCGCTCCTGGACCCACCTGGAACGTCAGCGCGGCGGCTTCGGCTTCATGGGAGGGCCCGGCGAAACACAGATCGAGACTGACCGCCGCCTGATTCAAGACCGGATGTCCCGGCTGGAAAAGGACCTCGAGCAGGTGCGCCGCACCCGGGGGTTGCACCGGGCCGGGCGTGAGCGCGTGCCCTATCCGACCGTGGCTCTTGTGGGTTACACCAACGCGGGAAAATCCACGCTGTTCAACCGCCTGACGCGCGCCGAGGTGCTGGCGAAGGACATGCTGTTTGCCACGCTCGATCCGACCACGCGGGTCATCAAGCTGCGATCGGGCTTGCAGGTCGTGCTCACCGATACGGTGGGCTTCATCTCGGAATTGCCCACGCAGCTCATTGCCGCCTTTCGGGCGACCCTGGAGGATGTGGAGCTTGCGGACGTCATTCTGCATGTGCGCGACATGGCGCATGAAGACGCCGAAGCGCAGGGTGAGGATGTGGAATCCATTCTCACTGACCTCGGCATTGTCACGGATGCGGGTGCGCGGCTGATCGAGGTCTGGAACAAATCGGATCAATTTGATGACGCCCGGCGGGAAGCACTGCTGGAAGCCGCCGACACCCGCGCGGGCAGCCTGCAGCCGGTGCTGGTCTCCGCGCTGACAGGCGATGGCATGGAGCGGCTGATGACCGCCATTGAAACGCGCCTGTCGACCGGCCGCCTCACCTACCATGTGACGGTCGAGGCGCCCGATGGCGAAGGCCTCAGCTGGCTCTACGGGCTTGGTGAAGTCCTGAGCCGCACGGCGAACGAGGCAGGCGACACGCTCATCGAGCTGCGCATTGCATCGCCCAAGTCGGCGTTGCTGCTGCGCCGCTTTCCCAATGCGCAAGCAACAGATGCAACCTGAAAAAGTGCTTTCCCGATACTTCCCGTTAACCGCCTCGGTCTGATACATGGAGGGTGATGCGTATCTTCTTCCCTCTTGTCTTCTTCCCTCCTGGCAAACGTGCAGGACGCTGGGCCCTGGCCGCAGCTGGTCTCATGGCGCTGGCGGGATGCATCGCGGATGACAACTCCTGGCGCCATGCGGCCAAGGGAGATGCCAAGCCGCACCCCGGCGCGGCGTCAGCCTCGCGCTATGCCATCCACGGCATCGATATATCGCGCTGGCAGGGTGACATCGATTGGGCACAGGTGCGCGCGGCAGGCACGCGCTTTGCCTTTATCAAGGCCACCGAAGGCGGCGACCACATCGACCCGCGTTTTCAGCAGAACTGGGCCAATGCCCGCGCAGCCGGTGTGCCGACAGGCGCCTATCATTTCGTTTACTGGTGCCGCCCGGCCCATGAGCAGGCGCAGTGGTTCGTGCAGCATATCCCCAGCACCAACGACAATCTCAGCCTGCCGCCCATCCTCGATGTGGAATGGAACGGCCATTCGCGCACCTGCCCGCGCAAGGTCGCGCCGGAGCTCGCACGCGAAAAGATGCGCCTGATGCTGCGCGAGCTGGAAGCCCACACGGGCCGCAAGCCGATCATCTACACCGACATTCCGTTCCACAAGGATGTGATTGAGGGCACGACCGAGTTTGACGAATACCCGTTCTGGATCCGATCCACCGCCGCACGCCCCGAAGAGCGCTATTCCAACCGGCGCTGGGAGTTCTGGCAATTCACCACCACGGGGCGCGTGCCGGGCATTCGCGGCGATGTGGACCGCAACGCCTTCTACGGTTCGGAAAAGGACTTCGTGGCCTGGACACGCGGCGAGTTCGACATCGCGGCCCGCCAGCCTATTGATCCGCGCAGCATGCTGGCGCGCCGCGCTGCGCCATCTGCGCCCGCCGTGGCCTTTGCCCCCGCGCCGCCGCAAGCGCCGCCCTTGCCCAATGCACCCGCACCCGCACGAGCACCCATGCCCATGCCGCTGGAAGATGAGACCGACCCCGAGACTGTGGCAACCGTGCCGCTGCGGCGTTAACGCACCGATAACCTTGCCGATACGTCAACGGGCAATCATAAATTCGCATTAACCGGGTTCGCGGCATTTTCAACGCACATACGCAACGATCAAGCGCACGGCGTCGAAGGTGAAGCATGGGATTGGACAAAATCCGCAACGTAATGTGCGCGGCATTCCTGCTGGTGTGCCTGCTCGCATCAACGGCAGCCGAGGCGCGAAACCCCTATCCGCTGAAAAGCGATGCGGACCCGCACGAAGGTGTGCTGGCGGCCAAGCGCCTGCCGATCCAGGGCATCGACATCTCCCGCTGGCAGCGCGACATCGACTGGGAAGAGGTGCGCCGCGCCGGCACACGCTTTGCCTTCATCAAGGCCACCGAAGGCGGCGACCACACCGATGAGCGTTTCCGCGAGAACTGGGCCGGAGCCAAGCGCGCAGGTGTGCCGCGCGGAGCCTATCATTTCGTGTTCTGGTGCCGCCCGGCAAAGGATCAGATCCGCTGGTTCATCCGCAATGTGCCCAAGGAGCCAGATGCCCTGCCGCCGGTGCTCGATGTGGAATGGAACCACCTCTCCCGCTGCCCGCGCACAACACCGGACAAGGCCCGTGCCAAGATGCGCGAAATGCTGCACGCCTTCGAAAAACATTACGGCAAGAAGCCCGTGATCTACACCGACATCAATTTTCACGGCGATGTGCTGGAGGGTGTGACCGAGTTTGACGATTACCCCTTCTGGATTCGCTCGACCGCCGCCAAGCCAGAGGCGCGCTACGAAAACCGCCCCTGGGAGTTCTGGCAGTTCACCACCACAGGCCGCGTGCCGGGCATTACCGGCGATGTGGACCGCAACGCCTTCTTTGGCACGGAGCGCCAGTTCCGCGATTGGATGGATGGGCGTTATGACATCGGCACACGGCGCATGACCAAGCCTGAGCCAAAGATCGCCGTGCCGCTGCCCGCCATGCCAGCTTCTTCTGTGCCAAGCACCAGCGCCCGCGCACCGTTGGGGCTCACACCGCCGCGCGGCATTCCCGAATCCACAAGCTCGATCCGGCGTTAAAAAATCGAATCTTTCTGAGCTTGCAATTCTGATTTCAACAGCTCATGCTTGTCATATCGGGGCAATGCGGTCTCCCGGTCGTTTCCAAGAGCGTCATGCTCCAAGCACCGCTGGCCCTTCTTAAGAAGGAGACCAGCCTTATGCTTGTCACATACGCATTTCCCGACATCATTTCCATTGAGCACCTCGCACGCCTGATCGGCAGCGATCATGCGCCGCTTGTGCTGGATGTAAGGCGCGAGGCGATCTTCAACGCGGCTTCAAGCGTGTTGCCCGCAGCGCGGCGCGCCATCCATACAGCCATCACGGCGCAAACCCTCGGCCCTGCCCCGCGCGGCGTCGTGGTTTACTGCGTCCACGGCCACAATGTCAGCCAGCTTGCCGCCGCCAGCCTGCGCGCCGAAGGCGTCAACGCTGCGCAGCTCGAGGGCGGGATCGAAGCGTGGATGGCCGCAGGGCACCCCGTCATCGCCCGCGCGCCTGACGCAGAGGCCCGCTATGGCAATGGCACAACATGGGTGACCCGCCGCCGTCCCAAGATCGACCGCGTGGCCTGTCCCTGGTTCATCCGCCGCTTTGTGGATGGCCGCGCGCGGTTCCTCTTTGTGGAGAAGGATCAGGTCATCCCGGTGGCCGAAGAGACAGGCGGCATTGCCTTTGATGTGGAAGGCGCGCCCATCACCCATGAGGGCTCGCACTGCGCGTTCGACACGCTGCTCGACCGCTACGGCGTGAGCGACAAGGCCCTGCGCCAGCTGGCGGACATCGTGCGCGGTGCGGACACCGATGTGTTGAATGCCACGCGCGAAGCAGGTGGGCTGCTCTCCATCTCGCTGGGCCTGTCGGCTCTGGAAAGCGATGACCGCACCATGCTGGAGCGCGGATTTCATCTCTACGATGGCCTTTACGCCTACCTCCGGTTTGCGGCAGGAGAACCTCACAACTGGCCTCCGAAGGCATGAGAGCATGAGCCCTGCATTTCCAACCAACACACCCACATTCCGCGACCTCGTGCTGACCTTCACCAGGATCGGCTTTCTCTCCTTTGGCGGCGCTGCGGGGCAGATCGCGATGATGCACCGGGTGATCGTGGAGGAAAAACGCTGGCTTGATGAGCCGCGTTATCTCCACGCGCTCAACTACTGCATGCTGTTGCCGGGGCCTGAAGCGCAGCAGCTCGCCACCTACATCGGCTGGCTGACCCACGGGGTGCGCGGAGGCTTGGTCGCTGGCTTGCTCTTCGTGCTGCCAGGCGCGCTGCTCATGCTGGGGCTTTCGTTCCTCTACGCGCTGGGCACGGGCACCACGCTGGTGGATGGCCTGCTTTTTGGCATCAAGGCGGCGGTGCTGGCCATTGTGGTGCATGCCCTCCTCAAGATCGCCAAGCGGGGTTTGAACACGTGTCCGCTCTATGGGCTGGCGCTGGCGGCTTTCCTCATCATCCTGTTCCTCGATATCCCCTTCCCGCTCATCGTGCTGGGAGCAGGCGCCGTCGGCGCGCTGGCCGGCATGGCCAACCCCGCCGCCATGGGTCTAGGCACGCTGGATGGCGCGTCCGCTGCGCCCACGCCGCCGGGGCGTGCACGCGGGGCTTTCATCGCGGCGCTGCTGTGCCTGGGCGTGTGGTGGCTGCCCGTAGCGCTGGCCGCGCTTGTGCTGGGCGGCGGCCATGTGATCGTCGATATCGGCTTGTTCTTCTCCAAGCTGGCCGTTGTCACCTTCGGCGGTGCCTACGCGGTGCTGGCGTATCTGGCGCAGGCGGGCGTGGACAAGGGCTGGGTCAGCACGCGCGAGATGATCGACGGGTTGGGCCTGGCCGAGACGACACCGGGGCCAACCATCCTGGTCAACCAGTTCGTGGCCTTTCTGGGTGCCCTGCGCGAAGCCGCGCCCCTGCCCCCGCCGCTCGCGGCCACGCTGGGCGCGCTGATGGCAACATGGGTGACCTTTGCGCCGTCCTTTCTGTGGATCTTCGCCGGGGCGCCGTTTGTGGAGGATCTGCGCCGCAACCGCAAACTGGCGGGTGCGCTGGCAGGCATCACAGCCGCCGTGGTGGGCGTCATCGCCTACATTACGGTGTGGTTCGGCCTGCACGTGCTCTTCCGCGAGGTGGGTGAGGGACAGGCCGGGCCGCTGCGCTATCTGTGGGTCAGCCTCAACAGTCTTGATCTGCGCGCCGCGTCGCTCTGTGCCCTGGCCTTCGGGCTCATGTTCATCGCCCACCGGGGCATCATCACCACTGTGGCCGTCTTGGCCGCGTGCGGGGTGGCGCTGCGTGCCAGCGGCCTTTGAACATCAGTTCAAGTCTTGCCCTGATTTGACCGCATCGCACTTATATCGCAGTGCAACAGGACAGCGATCATAAGGGCCAGACTTGCGGGATTCATTGACAGCCCTGGCGGCGGTGGTGGTGCTTGCGCTCTTCGGCGCACTCATCGGACCTCGTTTCGTGGATTGGGACAGCCGGCGCGCGGATATCGCGGCCCGCATCAGCGCCGTCCTGGGCGTGCCCGTGCGCATCGATGGAACGATCTCCGTCGCATTGCTTCCCTCGCCCGTGATTCGGCTGGGGCTCGTGCACCTGGGCGAGGGCGATACGCGCGCCACGATCCGCCACATCGCGGCAGAAGCTGCACTGCCCCCGCTGTTCAAGGGCGAATTGCGCCTGACGAATCTGCATATCGATGGGGCTGAGGTGAATGTGATCGCGCCAGACCAGCCGCGCGTGCTTTCGGCGCCTGCGCTCGACCGTTTTGCAACCATCGGAATTGGCAAGCTGACGCTAACCGACTCCCGCTTGAGTCTGCTGCCGCGTGATGACACCGCGCCCACAATTCTGGACGGCATCACGGGCGAGGCGGAAGCTGGAACACTGCTCGGACCCTGGCGCGGCAACGTCGCCTTCAAAACCGGGATCGATCACCTCATCCTGCGTTTTTCCACCGTGCGCCCGGAAGGAACGGCGATGCGCGTGCGCATCGTGGCCGAGAGCGATACGCGCAGCCTGCGGGCGGAATATGATGGGCGCATCGACCTTGCGACAGGCGTGCCGGTGCTCGACGGCACCGTGACAGCAAATGGGCAAGTTCCAGTTCCGTTGCGGGATGGCCCGTCGCAGACCCTCTGGCGCATGCAGGGCAAGCTGAAGGGTGAACGCACGGGCGTGGTCGTGGACGAGCTTCAGATTTCCTTTGGCGCTCCCGAGCGGCAGGTGACTTTCACCGGCGTTGCGGATGTGCAATTGACCACGCGGCTGGACATCAAGGCGACGCTTTCGACGCAGCAGGTCGACATCGACCGTGCCGTGACGGCAGAGAACCAACCGCCAGCCAGTCCGCAGATCACCTTGGGACGAATCCAGGGATCGGCGGATGGCGCGGCGCTGCCGCTTTCTCTGAAACTCGATCTCTCGGCCGGCCGCATGATGCTTGGTGGCGACGTCATCGGCGCACCACGCGCCGTGGCCGAATGGAGCGAGGGTGGTTTCGTCCTGCACCGATTGGAGGCCGAATTGCCGGGGCGCAGCATCCTCTCCTTCATCGCCCCGCCAAAGAGCGCGCGTGAAGGGCAGCTCGCGTTTTCAAGCCGTGCACCCCAACGGCTTCTGCAATGGTACACGGGCCGGACAGGACCCGTACCGCCCGTCGGAACATTGGAAATCAACGGTGGCGCCACGTGGACGGGGGGCCGCATTGCCATGCGGGATGCCACTTTGAAACTCGATGCTGCCTCCCTTGCCGGTGACATCGATCTAGACACGACCAGCCCTGTTCCAAGGCTGACGGCCATTCTCAAAGGGACGGGCCTTGATCTGGCCAAACTGCCGCCGGTGCAATCCAACGGTGGTGCCATTGAGACAGATCTGACGCTCGACCTTGAAAAGGTGAGTTTTGCGGGCCGTGGTGCAGGCCAGGTGCGCGCGCGCCTGTGGCAGAAGGCGGATGCCCTGACCATAGAGGCGCTGGACATCACCAATCTTGGCGGGGCCAATCTCACACTCAAAGGCAGCATTTCTGCAGACAAGCGCGACATTGCCGGACGGCTGGAGGGCGTTGAACTGGAAGCGATGGTCAACCTTGTGAGCCGGCTGGTGCCACACCCGATTGTCACGACAGTCGGCGAGCGCCTCAAGTCCCATGCGCCTGTGTCGTTGGCCATTGCCAGCGATACGGACCGCGATACGGGTGACGAGCGCTTCACGCTGCGCGGACGGCTCGGTGCAAAAAACAGCGGACTTGACGTCGCGGCCAGCCTGCGGCTCGATCGGACCGGCAACCTGAGCGGGCGGGAAGGTCTTTCGATCTCCCTTGATGGCGCAACAGTGGAACCCATGGCCCGCCTGATAGGCCTGGAAGCCATTGGCGTGACCGGCGCTCCCGCATCACGGCTGGCCTTCACCGCCGCCGGACCCGATCAGGGAAAGGATGGGCCGTTCACGCTCTCGGCCAGTCTGGCTGGAACGCAAATCGAGGCGGCAGGCCGGTGGAACGGCGCGGAATGGACGGCGGGTGGCCGATTTTCACTCGTCACCAACGACCTTTCGCCTCTTGCGCAATCCCTTCTGATCGCTGTCCCCGCCGTACCTCCGGGATTTTCCCTCTCAGCGACTGCGGACCTTGATGTGCGCAATCTGCGCATCACCCTTGCCAACCTGAATGCAACGGCAACGGGACAGCCGGTCAGCGGCGAAATTGCCTTCAATCTGCGAGAGTTCGGGCGCGTCTCGGGCCAGATACGCACAGGGCAGGTCGATGCAACCGCCATCGCGCCCCTGATCTTCGGCGCGGGCAGCGCACCACTTGCGCCGACCGGGTGGAGCAACCAGCCCTTTGGCCCCGTCGCGGCCATCACGCTTCCGGGCGATCTTTATATCGAGGCCGATGCCGCACAGATCGGCGAGGCCACCAGCATTGCGCGACCCAGATTCGTGCTGCGATTCGAGACCGGTCTTGTCTATCTTGAGCACGCGCGCGGCGAGTGGCAGGGCGGAATGCTGGAGGGCCGCGCCACGCTGCGCAGGGCCGACAAGCTTGTGGCTGTCTCGGGCGACATGACGCTTGTTTCGGCCGATGCAGGCCAGGTTTTTGGCGAACCGCGTTTGAGCGGCCGGATGTCCGCATCGCTGGAGCTGAGCGGTTCTGGCTCATCCACCGCGGCGTTGATGGGCAGTCTGGCCGGCACCGGCACGGTGACCGGGCATGATGTGGTCGTGCCGCGCATTCGCCCCGGCCTGCTGCAGGCCTTGCTCAGCGACGCCCTGCGCGAGGGAGCCGAAATCTCCAGCCCGGCACTGGCCAACCGAGCGGAACAGAAACTGGGCGGCGGGCTTGCCCTGGCCACCGAGGCCGTGCCGCTGTCCATTGCCGCTGGCACCATGCGCCTGGGCCCCATGGCTGTGCCTTCAGGTGAGGAGCACATCGACGCCGGGCTGCTCATCGACATCCCCCGGCGCGCGCTCACGGGCCAGGCGACCTTCACGGCCCGTCAGAACCCACCCGGTTGGACCGGGCCGCCGCCGCGTCTGGGAGTTGCCTGGCGGCGTGAGAACGGCGACTGGCGCCACGCCTTCGACACGGCGGCGCTCTCGAGCGGGCTGATGACCATTGCGGTGGAACGCGAGCAGGAGCGCATCGACATGCTCGAACAGGACCAGCGCGAGCGCGCGAGTTTCAACCGTCGCTTGCGGGCGAGTGAACAAGAGCGCCGCCCGGCGGGGACAACGCCGGTCCTGCCCCGGTTCTAGCCAGGGCGTCTTCAAGGATAACAATGCGCAGGCTGGAGGAAAGATTCCCGCCTTTGCGACCCGCGTCCACACTGGCAATCAGCGCCGCGACGCTCTGCCCGCCCCGCGTGGCCAGCCCCTGCAACGCGCGCCAGAAGGGTGCCTCCAAAGACACGCTTGTACGGTGCCCTGCGATCATCACCGAGCGCTTGATGATGCCATCCTCACTCATCGGAGGGCTTGCTCAGCTTGTGCGCATCCACCTTGCGCTGCGCCATGTCATCCTGTGCTTTCATGAGCGCCTTCTCAGCTTTGGTCTGGCCAAACGCCGCGCGGTTCTGCTGCGCCCGGCTGTCTTTAGCCACGCGCGCCTTCGCCTTGCGCGCCTTGGAAAGGGAGAGGATTTCAGCGGGCATATCGTGTCATCCCGTAAAAAGCATATCTATGGCACGCGTGATCTGATCGCGGATGGCTTCAGCATTGTAGCTTGTTTCAATCAACAGCTTGCCATCTGTGGCCGCCAGGCGATCCATCATCACGACATACATTTTTCCATCGATTTCAAACTGTGGGTGGAGCTTTGCGCTCGCCATGACCTGACCAAGGGAAAGCAAAGGAGCGACAATTCTTGTCCTGATATCAGCCAGATCGTCGCGTTGCAGGATCACCACGTAATCAGGTCCAGAACCAAATCGTCCATCCCTCAGTTTGCAAATTGCATATTGCTGCATCAAAATAAACGATACCCGTCAGACCAAAGCCCGTTGCGCTCAAGCTCCTCATTGTTGTGACGAATAGCCTCCGCATTCTCGCGCTTCCAGCGCTCGGCTTCGATGCTTGAAATTCGGGCGCGAACGGATTGTTCAAGCTCAGCCGAGAGGTTCAGACCTTCCGCTTTTGCCTTGGCCAGCAGAGCCTGATCCAGGCTGAGGTTGACGGCTTTCTTGGTGCCCATGTGGGTACTCCATGCGCATTATCTGTGCGCATGATAGCGTGCATGATGCATTTGATCAACCGGGCCCCACCATGTTCTCCGGGCGCACGATGGCGTCGTAATCTGCCGCCGGCACCCCCGCCAGCAGCGCTTCTGCGCGCAGGGTCGTGCCGTTCTTGTGGGCCATCTTGGCGATCTTGGCGGCCAGATCATAGCCATATTTGGGCGCCAGCGCCGTCACCAGCATCAACGAGTTGTCCACCCCGCGCTTGATGTTGTCGCGGCGCGGCTCGATTCCCACCACGCAGTTGTCGGTGAAGCTGATGGCCGCATCGGCCACCAGGCGCACCGACTGCAGGAAGTTATAGGCCATGACCGGGTTGAACACATTGAGCTCGAAATGGCCCGATGCGCCCGCAAAGGTCAGCGCAGCATGGTTGCCGAACACATGCACGCAGACCATGGTCAGCGCCTCGCACTGCGTGGGGTTTACCTTGCCCGGCATGATCGAGGAGCCCGGCTCGTTTTCGGGCAGCGACAATTCGCCCAGGCCAGAGCGCGGGCCGGAACCCAGAAAGCGGATGTCGTTGGCGATCTTGAACAGCGAAGCCGCCACCGTGTTGATCGCGCCGTGGCTCATCACCATGGCGTCATGGGCCGCCAGCGCCTCGAACTTGTTGGGGGCCGTGGTGAAAGGCAGCTTGGTGATCTTGGCAATGCGCTTGGCGACCTCTTCGGCAAAGCCGATGGGTGCGTTGAGCCCGGTGCCGACAGCCGTGCCGCCCTGCGCGAGTTGCATCAGCATGGGCAGCGTCTGCGCGATGCGCGCGATGCCGTTTTCCACCTGCTGCGCATAACCTGAGAACTCCTGCCCCAGCGTCACGGGGGTTGCATCCTGTGTGTGCGTGCGGCCGATCTTGATGATCTTGTCCCAGGCCTTGGCTTTCCTGGCGAGCGCCTTGTGAAGGTGCTTGAGCGCCGGCAGCAGCTCGTGCACAATCTGCTCGGCGCAGGCAATGTGCATGGCGGTGGGGTAGGTGTCGTTGGACGACTGGCTCATGTTGACGTGATCGTTGGGGTGCACGGGCTTCTTGGACCCCATGACGCCGCCCAGCATTTCGATGGCGCGGTTCGAGATCACCTCATTGGCATTCATGTTAGACTGGGTGCCCGAGCCTGTTTGCCAGACCACGAGGGGGAAATGCGCATCCAGCTTGCCGTCAATAACCTCTTGCGCGGCGGCAATGATGGTCTGCGCCAACGTCGCATCCAGCCGCTTGAGTTTGACGTTGGTCTCGGCGGCGGCCCGCTTGACGATGCCCAGGCCCCGCACCACGGACGCCGGCTGCTTTTCCCAGCCAATCTTGAAATTGCCCAGCGAGCGCTGTGCCTGCGCCCCCCAATAGACATCCGACGCCACTTCGATCGGGCCAAAGGTGTCTGTTTCCATGCGTGTGGTGGCTTTGGCCATTGGTTTGCCCCTGTGTGATTTCCGGCTTGCTAAAGCATGTGACACGAAGTGGAAACTGGTTTTGCAATGCTCTCCCGCGTTCAGTCCCCTCCGTTCATGCGTTCACGGCCTGGGGGGTGTGCGTCGCTCTGCGTGATGCGACCAGCCTGGGATCATGCCTGTGGACCCTCCTGGTATGACAATGAAATTCAGGTTCAATAGCAATTGATTAACAAAAACCTGCAAATATAGCGTGTAAACATGGTGCAGGAATGTTGCAGAATACCACTCACAAATCTGTGCAGCTCGACGAAATTGCTTCGCGCTTGCAGCTGTTCGATATCAGCAAGACCAAAAACAGTCTCTACACAGAGCTGGCACCATTGGTTGACGCCGAGGCCGAGCGACAGATAATCATCTACTTCGATGAACTGGTGACGTTGCGTCCGCAACTCAAACCGCACTGGATCGAGTGGCGCAGTTCCATTCTCGAAGTTGAGCTGACCCATCTGGAGCAATTGTTTTCAGGTCGCTTCGATTCTGTATACGTAGAGACCTTGAACAAGTCGATCGAAGTTGGCGTGGGTTCGACGTTCGGAGCTCGCACACGCTCTGCGCTCATGAACAGGCTCATGCTGCCCATATCTGCATGGATGAAAAAAAACCGGCGGTTCAGCACCGCGCGCCTGGCCGACGACATGGCAGCGGTCACCCGACTCTTCATGTTCGATCTGACCAGCTACATCGCGGGCGAGCAACGCAGCCTGCAGCGCAGTGTCGAGGCACGCCGGGCGCATCTGTCACGCGCCACGGTGGATTTCCGCAAAGGCGTCGAGATTATCGTCGGTGATCTGGTTGTGGCATCAAACAGTTTGAGCGAGGCGGCAACACAGGCGGCCTCCTTCAGCACCAACGCCCGGCTGGACGCCGGCCAGGTGGACGACGCGGCACAAGGCGCAAGCGAGCACATCGCCGCAACGGCCGTCGCCGCTGAAGAGCTCGCATCCGCTTTGACGGAAATACGCTACAGCACCTCGGCGAACATGAAGAGCAACGCGGAAGCGCTTGAGATGGCAGACACTGTTCGCAGTTCCATCGGGGATCTGGCTGCGGCCAGCCACACGATCGGGTCCATCATCAGCACGATCTCGGGCATTGCCGAACAGACCAACCTGCTCGCGCTGAATGCAACCATCGAAGCGGCCCGCGCAGGCGATGCCGGTCGTGGTTTTGCCGTGGTGGCGCAGGAGGTCAAGGCCCTCGCCAGCCAGACCGCGCGCGCAACCAATGAGATCAGCCGCCAGATCGCCAGCGTGCAGGCAGCAACGCATCTGTGCGTCAGTCAAGTGGAGGGGATCACGCGCATGGTCAGCGACGTCTCCAACACATCGGAAGGCATCGCCGAGGCCATCAAGCAGCAAAGCCAGGTTACGACGGATATTGCCCGCCAGGCGGCGACCGCGGCCATGCGCGCTGCTGAAGTGATGAGCGGGGCGGACACATTCGACAGCGCCATGGAAGCCACGCTGGAAGCGTGCCAGCGCGTGGATGACCTGAGTTCGGGCCTCAAGCAACGCGCCAGCGACATCTCATCCATCGCCGACAGCATGCTTTCGGCTGTTGAGGCCGCCTGAATCACACCCCGGTGATTATTTTTTCTTGCGGAAAGCATCCAGACTGACGACGGCGGCAGTCGGTTGCGGGGCCTCGGTCCCAGGCTCCGTGGGTTTGGCAACCTTCCCCTTGGCCTTCCGGCCCGGCGCGGTGTCCTGGGCCGCCTCCGGCGTCGCCTTGCCCTTGTCCTGCTGTTTCAGCACACCGCCGGCAGCTTTGGGGGCGGGCATGGCCGAGATTTCGGCCGTGGCGCGCGGAAGCCCCTTGGGTTTGTCTGTGCCCTCCACATCATCGTTTTCGGCGACGGCTTCGGGATCCTGCACCTCGAACTTGAGGCCAAACTGCACGGATGGGTCAAAGAATCCGACGATCGCGTCGAAGGGCACCAGCAAGCGCTCGGGCACGCCGCCAAACGACAATCCCACCTCGAGTGTGTGCTCCGTCACGCCCATGTCCCAGAACTGGTGCTGGAGCACGATGGTCATCTCGTCGGGATACTGCTCGCGCAAGCGGTTGGAAATGCGCACGCCTGGCGCCCCTGTCTTGAAGGAGATGTAGAAATGATGTTCCCCGGGTAGGCCATGCTTGCCGGCATCGATCAGCACGTGGCGCACCACGCTGCGCAGCGCGTCCTGCACGAGAAGATCGTAGCGAATGTGATCGTTGGACATGGCTTGAACTTAGCCGATTCCGGAAGTGAGGCAATCGGTAATGGGGCATGGCGGCGGTCAATCAAAAGCGCGCCATATACGTTCCAGATATTGGAAGGCACAGACAAACATGCGATTGCCAACGGCCTTCAATGGAAGTGCAGGCTTCTGTTGCCAGGTGCCTGCGAACCCCGCCTTCAACGGCTAAGCTGAAGGGCTTTGATTAGGTTTTACAAACCGCTTACGCAGCCTGCGCGACCTGAGCATAGTTGTCGTTTGCAACTATAAAGTGACCCGATAACGGTGGTATCATACCGAGCAAAAGAACACCCTTTACGCCCTCGTCGATCCTGTTTCGCCCCCGCCGAAGCGGGCCAGAGAGCGTCAATATGCCCGCTTGGGTGGAGGCGCCGGGCACTGCCCCCGGGTCCGATAGGTTTATTACGATGACCGTTTATCGCCATAGTCGCCCTTGCGGGTGACAAAGGGAATATAACCTGCTCTGCCCAGCGTTTCAATGAACCTCATGGTGAAATCCAGCGCCAGTCGGCCATATACTTTCTCGCCCAGGTGAATTGCCTCTTGGCGTAGTTGCGCGTGTCCTGCTGGCCCAGGCGAGCAGCCGCCTCGATCGTCATGGCCCCGTCCAGATGCGCGATGAGATGCGGCATGCCATGGGATTTCATCACCCCGCGATTGGGGGGCAAGTTCAGCGTGCGAATGAAGCGGGCCTCCTCCAGCGCGCCCGCCTGCAACATGATCTCGAAACGGCTGTTGATGCGCGCGTAGAGGGCGGCGCGCTCGGGCGCAATAAAGACGCCTTGCCATGCTTCGGGGCGCAACAGCGGGGGCGCCGCTTCTGCCTGCCAGACACTTAGGGGGCGACCCGTGCCGATGGCAACAGCCAGCGCACGCTGCAATCGCCCTGTGTCAGCGGGCTTGAGACGCGCGGCGGTGACGGGATCGAATGTGGCAAGATGCTGGCGCAGATCAACGCCAGCCGCCGTCAAGGCATCCACCTTTGCGACCACCTCGGGCGCAATGGCGGGCGTTTCGACCAGGCCTTCCGTCAGCGCCCGGAAATAGAGGCCCGTCCCGCCCACGATGATGGCCAAGCGCTTGGCGTCGGCAAGCTCGCGCAGCACGGGCGCCACCAGGCGCAGATAATCGCCGACAGAAAACGCGGTGCCGGGATCGACGGTGCCATAAAGCCTGTGTTCGGCGCGGGCCTCCTCCGCAACAGAAGGCCGCGCGGTGAGAACGCGCAGGCCGCCGTAAAGCTGCATGGAATCACCGTTGATCACCACGCCCCCCGTGGCTTCGGCCAAAGCCAGCGCCAGCGCCGACTTGCCGCTCGCGGTCGGACCTGCGATGAGCAGCGCCGTCCGGCCTTCGCGGCCTTCCGCCAGTTCCCGCACAAGTGCTTCAACCATGACTCATGTTGCCATTCTCATCTCGAACCCCGCCGCCCCTGCGGTGGATAGCGCATTGCTGGCGCGTGCCGCCAGTGTCTTGCCGGGGGCTGGCGCGATGCGCGTGCTTGCGGCGGGCGTGGCGAGCGAAATCGGCTTTGCCGGGGCGGGCCGCGCGCGGGCGGAGGTGACAGCGGACTTGCGCAGGGTGGTCGCGGGTTTGCCGGTCGATGTTGCCGTGGTGCCCATCGCACACCGGCGCAAGAAGTTGCTGCTCGCGGATATGGATTCAACCATGATCCAGCAGGAATGCATCGACGAATTGGCGGATTATGTGGGGCTCAAAGCGCAGGTGTCTTCCATTACGGCGCGGGCCATGCGCGGCGAAATCGCTTTCGAGCCTGCGCTTCGCGAACGCGTGGCGCTGCTCAAGGGTCTCTCCGTCAGCGTGGTGGACGAGATCATCGCCAAACGCATCACGTTGATGCCCGGCGGGGCGGCGCTGATATCAACGATGCGCGCAAACGGCGCCTACACCGCACTGGTGTCGGGTGGGTTCACGCTGTTCACTGCGCCCATTTGCCAGATGCTCGGCTTTGACGAGGACCGATCCAACACGCTGGAAGTGTCGGATGGTCATCTGGCAGGCCGGGTGAGCGAACCGATTCTGGGCAAGGAAGCCAAGCGCCAGCGCCTGTTGGAACTGCGCGCCACGCGAGGCTTGCTGCCGGAAGAAACAATGGCGGTGGGAGATGGCGCAAATGATCTGGCCATGCTGGGCGAGGCGGGGTTGGGCGTTGCGCTCCATGCCAAACCCGCAGTGGCCGAGATTGCCCATGCGCGCATTGACCACGGTGATCTGACAGCGCTGCTTTATTTGCAGGGCTATGCTTCTGCTGAATTCAAATAAAAAAGGGGATAAGTCCAGCGTCATGGGCTGGACTTATCCCCCACTGGTTGGGCTGCGCTTGTGGCGCAACCCTCGCAGTATTGGTTCAGGCCTGCTCGACCCCGGCCAGCAGCCAGGGGCGGCCCATGCCGTCGCGGCGGAAGGTCCAGATCTCGGTGCTCTCGGCTTGCTCAGCCGAGTTGCCCGCAACCACCTTGCCGGTTGCGCGCTCAATCAGGGCATCGGTCATGGAGAAGCGCATGGCAACCGAGGCCCAGGCAGTCTGGTCCTCATACCAGCTCTCGGCAAGATCACCCTGCAACAGCGTGGACGCACCCAGGTTATTGACGAGGCCGCGCCGCTGATTGTCTTCCAACTCGCCGATGAAGTGACCGGCCGCCTCCGGCAGCGCGATACGCCGGATGGCATTGATGTCCTCGCGGCCATAAGCCACCATCATATCGGCGAGGGTCTGCTGGAAAGCGGCGAAATCATCCGGCCCGATGCCCACCGCATCGATGCGCGGACGCTCGACAGGCTGGGCCGGCACTGCGGAAGAACCCGCTGCCTCGACCGGCGGCTGCATCATCGGCTGGCGGGCCATGCCTGCGGGAGCTGCTTGCTGCTGCTGACGATTGCGAAAGAAGCCCCAGATCAGCCGGACAGCAAGCGCAATGAGCGCAATTTGCAGCAGCAGGCCAAGGAAGCCCATAATGCCTGACAAGCCACCGAACAGGCTGCCGCCGGTGAGCAAACCGAACAGGCCCGCACCGATGAGGCCAACCGCGAAGCCCTTCATCATTGTGGAGGCCATGGAAGGCTGCGGCGCAGCAGGTGCCGGACGCGCGGCGGTTGCGGCTGTGTTGGGTGCAGGTTGTGGTGTGGATGTGCGCGGCGCCGTCGGGGTCGAAGGCACGGCGGATTCGGTGCGGGTGCCACGGTTGCCGGCGCTGCTGCCGCGCCCAGGCTTGGCAAAAGCTTCAGCGGAAATGGCAATTGCCAGCAGGGCGGCCGTGCCAAGGGCTAGAAAACGTGTCGAGTTGCGCATCTTTTCTCCCGTCGGATGCAGTGGTTGAAATACAATATAGGGACTTCTGCGTAGATTGCCATGGGGTGATGTAAATTCTCTCACTTGACCACCCCGCAAGGAGACTTTATCAGGATTGGTATGAAATTCCTTATTGTACGAAGCGTGCTTGATGTGGGACGGGTCTGACCCGTATTTCCTGCAGAAAGCGCGCATTTCAAGGGCCCCAGTGGCCCTTTTTTGTTGTCCATTCGCAAGCCAAGACCAAGCCAGCAAGCCACCTCCTAAGGACGATGCCATGAGTACGATCACAACATCAAGGGCTGCCCCAAAAGCCAGAGCATCCAAGACGATTGCCGAGCCGGTGACGATGACGGGGGCGGAAATGGTGATCAAGGCCCTGCACGATCAGGGTGTGGATGTGATTTTCGGCTATCCCGGCGGGGCGGTGCTGCCGATTTATGATGCGCTGTACCAGATGGGCGGCGTCGAGCATGTGCTGGTGCGCCACGAGCAGGGCGCTGTGCACTCCGCCGAGGGTTATGCACGCTCCTCGGGCAAGGTCGGCGTGGTGCTGGTCACCTCCGGCCCCGGCGCCACCAATGCGGTGACGGGCCTGACGGATGCATTGCTCGATTCCATCCCGCTCGTTTGCTTCACAGGCCAGGTGCCGACCCATCTCATCGGCTCCGATGCGTTTCAGGAATGCGACACTGTGGGCATCACGCGCCACTGCACCAAGCACAATTATCTGGTCAAACGCATCGAGGATTTGCCGCGCATTATCCACGAGGCGTTCTACGTGGCACAGACGGGGCGGCCCGGCCCGGTGGTGATCGACATCCCGAAGGACATCCAGTTCAAATCAGGCGCCTATGTCGGCCCAAAAGATATTGAACACCGCACTTACAAGCCCAAGGTGGATGGGGATGCGGGCGCGATCGAGCGGGCGGTCGACATGATGATGAAGGCCAAGCGCCCGGTATTCTACACCGGTGGCGGCATCATCAATGCAGGTCCTGCGGCCTCCAAAGCGCTGCGCGAGCTGGCCAAAGTGACTGGCTTTCCGGTGACATCCACCCTGATGGGCCTGGGCGCATTTCCCGCGGCCAATCCGCAGTGGCTTGGCATGTTGGGCATGCACGGCACATATGAAGCCAACATGGTGATGCACGGCGCGGATGTGATCATCAATCTGGGTGCGCGCTTCGACGACCGCATCACCGGGCGGCTGGACGCTTTCGCGCCGTCCTCCAAGCGCGGCGCTTCGCCCACAGCCGGTCGCATCCATGTGGACATCGACGCCTCCTCCATCAACAAGACGGTGAAGGTGGATGTGGGCATTCTGGGCGATGCGGGCCGCGTGATCGCCGAAATGCTCAAGGTCTGGAAGGCTAAAAGCGCCAAGGCGCAACCCGAACTCAAGGACTGGTGGAAACAGATCAGAGAGTGGCGCGCGCGCAACAGCCTGGCGTACCGCAATTCGGATACCATTATCAAACCGCAATATGCCGTGCAGCGGCTCTATGAGCTGACCAAGGCGCGTGATCCGTACATCACGACGGAGGTGGGCCAGCACCAGATGTGGGCGGCGCAGTATTTCCACTTTGAGGACCCGAACCGCTGGATGACCTCAGGCGGGCTGGGCACCATGGGCTACGGCCTGCCCGCCGCCATCGGCGTGCAGATGGCCCACCCCAAGGCGCTGGTCATCGACATTGCAGGCGAAGCCTCCATCCTCATGAACATGCAGGAGATGAGCACCGCAGCGCAGTACCGGCTGCCGGTGAAGGTGTTCATCCTCAACAACGAATACATGGGCATGGTGCGCCAGTGGCAGGAGCTGTTGCACGGCGGGCGCTATTCCAACAGCTATTCGCAGGCGCTGCCGGATTTCGTGAAGCTGGCGGAAGCCTATCACGCCAAGGGCATCCGCTGCTCCGACCCCGCTGAACTCGACGGCGCGATTCAGGAGATGATCGACTATCCCGGTCCCGTGATTTTCGATTGCATGGTCGCGAAGGATGAAAACTGCTTCCCCATGATCCCGTCAGGCAAGGCACACAATGAAATGATCATGCCCGATTTTGCAGGTGATCTGGGCAATGTGATTGATGCCAAAGGCAAGCAGTTGGTTTGAGCAAAAAGTTTGTTTGGGCGCAAAGTTGGTTTGAAAGAAGAATGAAATCATGAAATCCCATTACAACGATCCCGTCACGTCGCAGGCGATCGAGCGGCGCACGCTGGCCATCCTCGTGGACAACGAGCCGGGTGTGCTGGCCCGCATCTCGGGCATGTTTTCCGGGCGCGGCTACAACATCGAGAGCCTCACCGTGACCGAGACCGAGCATGAAAAGCATGTCTCGCGCCTCACCATCGTCACGCGCGGCACGGCGGATGTGCTCGATCAGATCAAGGCGCAGCTCATGCGCCTCGTGCCCGTGCACCGTGTCATGGATTTAACCACCTACGGTGCCTCCATCGAGCGCGAGCTGGCGCTGGTGAAGGTGCGCCAGAAGGGCAAGGACAAGGGTGAGCACCGCATGGAGGCGCTGCGTCTTGCCAGCGCCTTTGGCGCGCGCACGGTGGACGCCACGCTGGAAAGCTTCGTCTTCGAGATCACCGGCGGTTCGGATGATGTGGAGCGCTTCATCAACGTCATGACCGCGATTGGCCTGGTGGAGGTCTCTCGCACAGGAGTCGCGGCGATTTCACGCGGCGCGGACAGCATGTGACGACTCAAACCATCGTCTGCTTGACCGCCGGACCTGCGCCCCTTAACCGAACGCCACACTTCAACCGCTTCAAACGCAACAAAACTTCAAAGGACGACGCCCATGCGCGTGTATTATGATCGTGATGCCGACATCAACCTGATCAAGGGCAAAAAGGTCTGCATCGTGGGCTACGGCTCGCAGGGCCACGCCCATGCGCTCAACCTACGCGACAGCGGCGTGAAGGACATCGCCATCGCCCTCAAGGCTGGCTCGGCCACCCGCGCCAAGGTGGAAGGCGCTGGCTTCAAATGCATGACGCCCACCGAGGCCGCCAAATGGGCCGATGTGATGATGATGCTGACACCCGACGAGTTGCAGGGCGACATCTACCGCGACGAGTTGTACGCCAACATGAAGCAGGGCGCGGCCCTCGTGTTCGCCCATGGCCTCAACGTACATTTCAACCTGATCGAGCCGCGCGCGGATCTGGATGTGTTCATGGTCGCCCCCAAGGGCCCCGGCCACACCGTGCGCTCGGAGTATCAGCGCGGCGGCGGCGTGCCCACGCTCATCGCCATCCACAAGGATGCTTCGGGCAATGCCCATGATCTGGCATTGTCCTACGCCTCGGCCAACGGCGGCGGACGCGCGGGCATCATCGAGACCTCATTCAAGGAAGAGTGCGAAACCGACCTGTTCGGCGAGCAGGTGGTGCTGTGCGGCGGCCTCGTGGAGCTGATCAAGGCCGGTTACGAAACGCTGGTGGAAGCGGGCTACGCGCCTGAGATGGCCTATTTCGAGTGCCTGCACGAGACCAAGCTGATTGTGGACCTGATCTATGAAGGCGGCATCGCCACCATGAACTACTCAATCTCCAACACGGCGGAATACGGCGAATATGTAACGGGCCCCCGCATCATCACGGCGGAAACCAAGGCCGAAATGAAGCGCGTGCTCACCGACATCCAGACCGGCAAGTTCACCCGCGACTGGATGCTGGAGAACAAGGTCAACCAGGCCTCGTTCAAGGCGATCCGCGCCCGCAACGCCGCCCACCCGATCGAAGAAGTGGGCGCCAAGCTGCGCGCCATGATGCCTTGGATTCAACAGAAGGCGCTGGTGGACAAGGCGAAGAATTAAGGCATTCTGTTATTGTCGGCGGCGCGTCATGCGCCTCCGGTGTCATTCCCGGCGAGCGCAGCGAGGGAAGGGAATCCAGCCCTTCCCCCTTTTTCTGACCAAAAAATGATATTCAAGCTGTCGGATCAAGCTCCTCCCAATCAGGGTTCGCCACTTCGATCAGCTTCATCTTCCATTGCCTGTTCCAGCCCTTGAGCTGCTTCTCGCGCGCGATGGCTTCATGCGCATCGCTATGCCGCTCGAACCACACAAGGCGCACCACGTCATAGCGCTGGGTAAACCCTTTCACGGCCCGCGCATTGTGCTGTTCCATGCGAAGCAAAAGGTTATTCGTGACGCCGATATAGAGCGTACCGTTGCGCTGGCTGGCCAGCATATACACGGCATAGCGCTCTGACATGGGAGCCTCCAGTCATTCCCGGCGAGGGTCAAAGACCCGAGGGAAGCAAATCAGCTTTAAAAGCGTAACCAGCAAATCAGCGTGCAAAAAACAAGAACTGGATTCCCTTCCCTCGCTGCGCTCGCCGGGAATGACAAGGGGTGGAGTGCTATGTCATTCCCGGCGAGGCCATCTGGCCGAGGGAAGGGAGTCCAGTCTTTCCCCGCAGCAGCCTACGCCTTCGGTTTGCGGCTGCGCAGCTTACGGTTTGCCCTCAGCCAAGGCGTTGTCTTAACAATGCCGTTGCGGCCCAGAGTGAGCCTGAGTTTATGCACGCGCCCCGGTTCAACATAGATGTGCTCAAGAGCTTTGAGATTTTTGAGCGGCGAAAGGGCAGTGACATTGGTGTTAACAATATCAATTTCGCGTAGGTCAGTTAGGCCAGCAAGTGGTAAAATATTAAATAAATCGGTGTGATCAAGATCAATTTCTCGCAGATTGGAGAGGCCCATCAGAGGGCTAAGATCAGACACGCAAGTGTTGAAAAGGCTAACTTTTTTCAAAGAAAAAAGCCCAGAAAGCGGTGACAGATCGATGATGCCAGTGCTGGAAAGGTTGAGATATTGCAAGGCTGTAAGGCCTGCCAGCGGCGCTATGTCCTTCATTTTAGTGTTTAAAACGTAGAGGCTTTGCAATGCCGTTAGCCCCGCCAGTGGCACAAGATCAGTAAAACTCTCTTCATCAAACCCAAGCTCTTTAATCCACGGTACCCACCTTGCTGGCGGGGCTTTGCCGTGCAGGATCATCTGCTTAACTTCGTCGATGTCTAAAGCAGCAGGGGGTTTGGTGGGGTCGCCCACACCGCTTATCGGCCCGCGTTCGGCCTCCCACTTGTTAGCAAGTTTGATGTAACCACCCGCCGCTGTCTCAACACCATCCAGAATAGCGTGTTTGAATTTGTGGCTGAACTCACTCCACCCATCAGCAGCTGGGCGGGCCAAATCGACGCCAATTTTAACGCCCTGCGCTGTTTTCTTCAGCAACTTTGGATAATCGAGGACCGCATTGACCGTGGCGCGGTACCAGCGCGGCACGAAGGCGGGCAGTTTCAACTCGATTCGGATAAGACCGAGCAAACGGCGCGCATCGCGCATCTGGCGCTTAAGATTATCGGCAGGTTTTGATTCTGGCTTGGTGAGATCACTCACTTCCTCAATCGCCTTTGTCAGGCCAGCCTCAACCGCAAGGCTGTTGCTGATCGCTGCGGCAACAGCAGGCTCGGCTCGGTTGATCTCCTGAGACGGTGAGGTGTCGTTTCCTCCAGCACGTCTGTTTCCGATGCAAGGCGGCGGTATTCCTCCAATGCCGTGCCAACCGAGGCGTAAAGCTGGCCGATACACTGATCAATCGCCTCGCCTCGCATCAGCGGAGGCGGGCCTTCCGTACCAGCACCCAAAGCCGAGGAGCGCGCAGGCGTGAAGATGTAACTGCGGCGGATAGCAGGCAGGCGCGCACGGGCATATTCCAGCGGCTGACGGCAACCCTCGGCTGTTCCCTCTGCCATGGCATGAAACTGCTTCAGCAGCTCAATCACTTCATCTTTGGGAAACTCATTGGGCAGAAGGTTGCTGGTTGACAGCGCGTTGTGGAGCGCGTCCGCATTTTGAGAGAGCTCCCGCAGCTCATCAGCCAAGCTCTCAGGTGGTTTTTCATAGGTAAGCTTGGGCATATTTATTACTTCAGCCCCTTCAACACCGCCGCCATGCGCCCGCCAGCGCTGAATTGCGGCTGTGACGGGCGTTCGCCGTCGGCCCGCTCCCACATCGTCACATTCGTGCGCGCCACCGAGAAAGCACCGCGCAGATCACGCCCGCGCTGGGCCACGCCGTAGTTGAAGAAGGCATCGCCAAAATAGGTATAGGCGCGCGAGTTGCTGCACCCGAATGACGGGTTGGTGCTGTTGGCCGCCGTGATGACCAGGGTCGTTGGGGAGGCCAACGGGCGCACGAACTGGCCGGAATAGCAGGCAGAGACCACCACCACGCGGTTCTTGATGCCCGCGCTGTCCAGCGCGTTGCGCAGTTGCCCCGCTGTCATCAACCCACCGCCGGACAACTCCACGCCCCGCCCACCGGGTGCCCCGTGGGAGGACACGAGCAGAAAGAGCACATCGCGCTCCTTGTCCATGCGCGCTCCCGCCACGCGGATGGCCTCGGCAATGCGCGGGTAGGTGACTTTGGCAAACATCGAGGCGGTCACGGTGCTGCTGGAGCCAAGTTGCCAGGTGCTGCCCAGCGTCGCGCCAGCCCCCGTCACCTCCGTGTTGAACACGGTTTCCCTGTCGCTCGCGGCGATGCCCAGATAGTGCATCTGCTGGGCCTGAGCGCAAAGGCCCAGAGACAGGAAAATGGCCGTTACAAGAGAGAGTTGCCTGAAATGCACGGATATGGCCTTTCCAGAGTGGAGGCTCCGAGCATGTCTGATCGAAGGGCCTGCTGCAAGCAAACACTGGCAAACGAGAGCGGTTATCAAGCTCCGCCGGAAAGCCAAGCGCGTTTTGATACCAAGGCATTGATTTAAAACAATTTTTTATCCCGCTTTAATCCTGCATGGATTTGTAACCTGGCTGTGAATCAGCTACACAGTTGCTCAGCCGCACGATGTGGCGTGGAGCTTGTTGACCGCCCGTGTCCGACACTGAAAATCCTGCCAGCGGAACGCCTTCTGACCGGGGTGACATCCGCCCGATTTCCATCACAGATGAGATGAAGCGCAGCTACCTCGATTACGCCATGAGCGTGATCGTCAGCCGCGCCCTGCCCGATGCGCGCGACGGCCTCAAGCCCGTGCACCGGCGCATCCTCTTCTCGATGCACGAGAACAGCTACACGCCTGACAAGCCGTACCGCAAATCCGCCCGCATCGTCGGTGACGTGATCGGTAAATACCACCCGCATGGCGACCAATCGATCTACGACGCGCTGGCCCGCATGGCGCAGGATTTCTCGTTGCGCCTCATGCTGATCGACGGCCAGGGCAACTTCGGCTCGGTGGACGGCGACCCGCCCGCAGCTATGCGCTACACCGAGGTGCGCCTCGCCAAATCCGCCATGGCCATTCTGGAAGACATCGACGAGGACACCGTCGATTTCCAGGACAACTATGACAACTCCGAGCGCGAGCCGACGGTGCTGCCTGCGCGCTTTCCCAACCTGCTGGTCAACGGCGCGGGCGGCATTGCCGTGGGCATGGCCACTAACATTCCGCCCCACAATCTGGGCGAGATCATCGACGGCTGCTTTGCGCTGCTCGCCAATCCGGCGCTGGATGTGGAGGAACTGATCCAGATCATTCCCGGCCCGGATTTTCCCACGGGCGGGTTGATTCTGGGGCGCGGCGGCATTCGCTCGGCCTATTCCACCGGACGCGGTTCGGTGATCATGCGCGCGAAAGCACACATCGAGAACATCCGCAAGGACCGCGAGGCGATCATCTTCACCGAGATCCCCTATCAGGTGAACAAGGGCAATCTGCTCGAACGCATCGGCGAGTTGGTGCGCGAGAAGAAGCTGGAGGGCATCTCCGAGGTGCGCGACGAATCCGACCGCGACGGCATGCGCATGGTCATCGAACTCAAGCGCGACGCCGTGGCCGATGTGGTGCTGAACCAGCTCTACCGCTTCACCTATTTGCAAAGCTCCTTCGGCTGCAATTTCGTGGCGCTTAACGGTGGCCGCCCCGAAATCATGAACCTGAAAGACCTGTTGCAGGCCTTCTTGGATTTCCGCGAGGTCGTGGTCTCGCGCCGCACCAAATTCCGCCTCAACAAGGCGCGTGCCCGTGCCCATGAGCTGGTCGGCCTCGCCATCGCCGTCGCCAACATCGATGAGGTGATCCGCCTCATTCGCTCATCCGCCGACGCCGCCTCCGCCCGCGAGGCGCTGATGACGCGCGACTGGCCCGCGCAGGATGTGGCCCCGCTGCTGGCGCTGATCGATGACCCGATCTGGCGCATCAAGGCGGATGGCACCTACCGCATGTCCGAGTTGCAGGCGCGCGCCATCCTTGACTTGCGCCTCCAACGCCTCACGGCACTGGGCCGCGATGAAATCGGCGACGAACTGCAAAAGATTGCCGATCAGATCAAGGATTTCCTCAACATTCTGGCTTCCCGCGAGCGCGTGCAGGCGATCATCCACGAGGAACTGACGGCCGTGCGTGCCGCTTTTGCCACCCCGCGCAAGACCGAGATTACGGATTCCGATGCCGATATGGACGATGAAGACCTGATCCAGCGCGAGGACATGGTTGTCACCTTCAGCCACGGCGGGTATGCCAAGCGCGTGCCGCTGGCCATGTACCGGGCGCAGCGGCGCGGCGGCAAGGGCCGCTCGGGCATGAGCACCAAGGACGATGATTTCGTCACGCGCCTCTTCGTGGCCAACACGCACACGATGCTCCTGTTCTTCTCCTCCCACGGGCAGGTCTACAAGATGAAGGTCTGGCGCCTGCCCGAAGCCACGCCCACCTCGCGCGGCAAGGCGCTGGTCAACATGTTCCCATTGGATCCGGGCGAGCGCATCACCACCATCCTGCCGCTGCCCGATGATGAGGCGATGTGGGAGACACAGGACATCATGTTCGCCACCTCCACCGGGGGCATCCGCCGCAACAAGCTCTCGGACTGCGTGCCGCGCACAAGCCTCGGCAAGCGCGTCATGGAGTTCGAAGACACCGTGCAATCCATCGTCAACGTGCAGCTTGCGTCCGAGCAGGACGATGTGCTGCCCACCACGGCGCGCGGCCAGTGCATTCGCTTCCCGGCCGATGACATCCGCGTCTTTGGTGGCAATGGCTCCACCGGCACCTCCACGGGCGTGCGCGGCATTGCGCTGAGCGCGGGCGACAAGGTGATCTCCATGTCGGTGCTGCGCCACTTCGAGGCCAGCTCCGAGGAGCGCCTCGCCTATCTCAAGATGAAGCGCGCCGTGAACGGCGAGGCCGATGCCGGCGGCGCGGAGCCAAGCGCCACAGACGAAGAAGATGTTGGCACCGACATCGCCCTGCCGCAGGAGCGCTACGCCGCCATGTCGGCCACCGAGCAGGTGGTGCTGACCATCTCGGAGAAGGGCTTCGGCAAGCGCACGTCGAGCTTTGAATACCGCATCACCAACCGGGGCGGCAAAGGCATCACCGCCATGACCGTGAACGAGCGCAACGGTGCGCTCATCGCCTCCTTCCCGGTGGAGGACGCCGACCAGATCATGCTCGTGACCGATGGCGGCCAGCTCATCCGCTGCCCCATCAGTGGCATCCGCGTGGCGGGGCGCTCGACGCAGGGCGTGATCGTCTTCAACACCGATGTGACGGAAAAAGTCGTCTCCGTGGAGCGCGTCAGCGAGGGCGAGGGTGAGGACGAGGGCGCGGAAGAGGGCACCGCTGAATAAGCGGAATACCGCTCATAAATCGCGCGCGGTAAACGTGTTGCAGCGGCCCATCTGGCCGCTGTTCAAGCCGGTCATGAACCAGCGCATGCGCTGTTCGGACGTGCCATGGGTGAAGCTGTCTGGCACGATTGTACCCTGGCTTTGTTTTTGCAACCGATCGTCCCCAATGGCATTGGCCGCGTTCATGGCTTCGCGCACATCGCCCTCATCGAGTTTGATCAGGTTGCGGGCATGAAAGGTCCACACGCCCGCGAGGCAATCCGCCATCAGCTCATTGCGAACGGATAAGGCATTCGCCTCACGCCGTGACACCAGGCGCTGGCGCTCCTGCACCTGGGGCAGAATGCCGAGCTGGTTCTGGATATGATGGCCCACCTCATGGGCAATCACGTAGGTGTAGGCAAAATCACCGCCCGCGCGCAGTTTGGTCGACATCTCCTGAAAAAACGCGAGGTCGATGTAAACCTTGCGGTCAACCGGGCAATAGAACGGCCCCATGGCCGATTGCGCAGCGCCGCAGCCCGAGCGCGTCTGGCCCGCAAAAATCACCATCTGCGGCGGGGTGTAGCGCATGCCCTCGCCGCCGCGCACGATCTGCCCGGCCTGCTGCGGCAACACCGTGGTCCAGATCTGCTCATTGGCGCGCAGCACCTGCGAGGCAAAGCGACCGATCTCGTCATTCACAGGGCCGGTGCGCCCGCTCGATTGCGTGAGGCTGCCCGCCCCGCGCGACACCATATCCGCACCGCTGATGACCAACCGCGGATCAATGCCCAGAAAATAGGCCAACACACCCGCCAGCATCATGCCGCCGAGGCCCAGCCCGCCGCCCGCCATCATGCCGCCGCCAGAGCCGCGTCGGTCTTCCACGTTGCTGGATTGGCCGATGTCATCAAGACGCATCGCGGGCTCCTTTTGCGTGCAGTGATAGGTCCATTTCGTGCCGCTGCACAAGCTGGATGTGCGCCCGCTTGACGCCGCCCGCAAGCCTGCCCAGAACGCGGCGCATGACACAACTCCGGTTTTTGCCACACACCATCGTCTTTGACCTCGACGGCACGCTCGCCGATACGGCGCTCGATCTGGTGGCGACACTCAACATCACCACGGCGCGGGACGGCCTGCCGCCTCTGGCGCTGGATCAGGCCAGCGCCCTGCTGGGCGCAGGGGCGCGGGCGCTGATCGAGCGGGCCTACACGGTCAGCAACAGGCCGCTCTCAACAGACCTGCTGGATGCACATTACGGGTTTTTTCTGGAGTATTACCGCAATCACATCGCCGACCACACGGTGCTGTTTCCCGGCGTGATCCATGCACTGGATGCGCTGGCCGCCGATGGGCATATCCTGGCGGTCTGCACCAACAAGATGGAGCCCCATGCCAGGGAGTTGCTGGCTGCGCTCGGTGTGGCAGAGCGCTTCGCCTTCATTGCGGGGCGCGAAACCTTCAGCGCCTGCAAGCCCGATCCGCTGCACCTGACCGAGACGATCCGCGCGGCTGGGGGCGACCTTGCGCGCGCCATCATGGTGGGTGATTCCCGCACTGACATCGACACGGCCAAAAACGCCGGCGTACCCGTGGTTGCGGTCAGCTTCGGCTACACAGACCAGCACGTCAGCGCCTTCGCGCCCGATGTGATCATCGATCACTTCGATGCGCTTGTGCCTGCCGTGCAGAGTGTGTTCAGGCCTTGGCAGGCGCCTTCTTGAACATGCTCCGGAGGTTGTCCCACAGCTCCACCTTAACGCCCAGGCGGCGCATGATGAAATACTGTTGTGTCACCGAGAGCAGGTTGTTCCAGGCCCAATAGATCACCAGGCCCGCCGGGAACGAGGCCAGCATGAAGGTGAAGACCAGCGGCATCCAGGCGAAGATCATCTTCTGCACCGGATCGGTCGGCTCGGGGTTCATCTTCATCTGCAGCCACATCGTGATGCCCATGATGATGGGCCAGACACCGACGAGCAGGAAAGCCGGCACGGTGAAGGGGATGAGGCCGAAGAGATTGAAGATCGAGGTGGGATCGGGCGCCGCCAGATCCTTGATCCAGCCGAAGAACGGCGCGTGGCGCATCTCGATGGTGACGAACAGCACCTTGTAGAGCGCGAAGAACACCGGGATCTGCAACAGCACCGGCCAGCAACCCGCCAGCGGGTTGATCTTCTCTTTCTTGTAGAGCTCCATCAGCGCCTTCTGCTGCGCCATCTTGTCGTCCTTGAATCGCGTCTGCAGTTCCGCCATCGCGGGCTGCACGGCCTTCATCTTGGCCATCGACGTGTAGGACTTGTTGGCGAGCGGGAAGAACAGCGCCTTGATCAGGACGGTGACCAGCAG
>JANMMT010000120.1:0-9931 GCA_031373545.1 Hyphomicrobiales bacterium | reverse complement strand
ATTTCAGCGCCCAACCCGTAGCGCAGTCCCACATTGTCCAATCGCACCAGAGGGAAATCTTCGCCTTGCTGCACCCGAATCGCCTTCTTCCGCCATTTGCTTTTGGCTGTTTAACTCTCGCTTAACCATAAATGGGGGAGCTAGGGAGAGTTGTATTCGCGCGCGGCATCAAAATTGTGGTCCACAATGGGGATTTGTGCGCGCTGAACACACCGGAGACCCGATGGACATTGCCTGCCCCACCTGCCGGGCGGAGTACGATATCGACGACGCCAGCGTCGGCGAAAACGGCCGCAAAGTGCGCTGCTCCTCCTGCGGCACGATCTGGCGCGTCTTTCGCGGCGGGCTGTCGAGTGATGCGCTGGCGATCACGCCCTTGCCGCCACCAGACGAACCCAGAGAGGCCGAGCCTGCTGCACCGCCGGAGGCGGCAACGGCGCCGTCCGCAGAGGACCAACCCGCGCCCGGCCCGCGCCGCGTGAAATGGGCGAAGGAACCCAAGGCCCCCAAGCCGCCCTCTGCCCTGCGCCGCGCGGTCTTCTCCGCCCCTGCCGGGCTTGCGCTGCTGACCCTGGCCCTGATCGGCGGGGCGGTGCACCAGCGCGCCCGTGTCGTGGAGGCCCTGCCGCAATCCGCGTCGCTCTTTGCCACCATCGGCCTGCCGGTGAACCTGCGCGGTGTCGCGATCACCAATGTGGCCAGCCGCCTCGTGGAGGACAACGGCGCCGCCATCCTGGTGGTGGACGGCGACCTGCGCAACATCACCGCCAGAACGATCGATGTGCCGCGTTTGCGGTTTGCCATCCGCGATGCCCGTGGGCAGGAAATCTATACCTGGTCGGCCCAGCCCGACCGCACCAAACTGCAGCCGGGAGAAACGCTGAATTTTCGCCGCCGGCTCGCGTCGCCACCGCCCGAGTCCCTGGATGTGAGCGTGCGCTTCATCACGAGGGCTGACATCACTTCGGGGATCAAATAGGTTCATGGAACACGCAATGCGACAGGACAATCCATGACCGCTTCCCCAGGCACCCAGCCCGTTATCCGCGTGCTCTACGACGAGCAGCGGATCGCCCGACGCATCGACGACATGGCGGCGGCCATCAAGGCCAGCGCACCGCAGGATCTTCTGGTCGTAGCCATCCTCAAGGGGAGCTTCATGTTCGCGGCCGATCTGATCCGCGCGCTGCACCGCGTCGGTCTCTCGCCCCACGTGGAGTTCATGCACCTCTCCAGCTACAAGACAGGTACGGTCTCCACAGGCAAGGTGGATATCCTGCGCGACATCGACGGGCCGGTGAAAGGCCGTGATGTGCTGCTGGTCGATGACATTCTGGAATCGGGCCGCACGCTCGCCTACGCCAAGGATCTCATCATGGCGCGCGGTGCGCACAGGGCGGATGTCTGCGTGCTGCTGGAAAAGCCCGGCAAGCGCGCCGTGCAGATCGACCCGGCCCATGTGGGCTTTTCCTGCCCGGACTTGTTCGTGATCGGCTACGGCATGGATGTGGCCCATGCCTACCGCGAACTGCCGTATGTGGGCGTGATCGAAAGCGCCACCGACACCAACCAACTCTCGATGATCTAGGGACGACGCAGATGGCGCGCATTCTGGTAGCTGAAGATGACGAACCCGTGCGGGGCTTCGTCAAGCGCGCGCTGGAGCTGGATGGACACGAGGTCGTGGCGGAAGCCGATGGCGGCGCGGCGCTGGACCGGCTGGCCGATGAGGCGGGACGTTTTGACATGCTGCTGTCCGACATCCGCATGCCTGTCATGGATGGCATCGCGCTGGCGCTGACGACGGGTCGGGATTTTCCCAAGCTGCCCATCCTGCTGATGACCGGCTTTGCCGACCAGCGCGAGCGGGCCCATGATCTGGCGGCGATCATCGAGGATGTGGTGACAAAACCATTCTCGCTGGCCGAAATCCGCGCCGCGGTGAATCAGGTGCTCCGCACGGGGCGCACCGGCGCTTAACCCCCGCACACCAGGGGCACCACCGAGGCGCGGCGCGCGGCGATGGCCGGGCCTGCCAGGGGCGCGGTGGGAACGGCTGGAATTTTATGCGCCGCCAAAAAGGCGCTGATCGCCTGCGGTCCGGCATAGGCGTAATGCGCCAGGGGCACCACGCCCGCCACCATGCGCCGCGCGGCGGGGTCATCCGTGACCACGCCCACCAGTGTGCCTTCCGCGTTGAACACGCCCGCACCCGCGCCGCCCACTTGCAGCGCCCCCGACACGCGCGCACCCTCGCCCGCCTCCAGTTCGGTGAACATCAGCGCAGGCGTCCGTCCTGACCATATGGCCGAGAGCCCCGTGAGCGCGCCCGCAACCGCCGTGCCGGCAGAGGCCGGCGTGGCCGCCAAGTTTTCGATGGTCACGAGCGCCAGCCCGGCGGCCGCGTCGGTTGCGGTGATCCGGCCCGGCAGGCGGCGGGTACCCACCGCGACAAGGCCGCGGCAGGCCCGCACCGCGCTGGCGGAGGTCAGGAGTTGATCGGGCGCAACCGCCACGCCCGTCAGCAGGCGCTCTGTTGGGGGTGCAGGAGGCGCGGCAGGGAGGGGGGCGGCCACGGCCGCGCGGGGCGCTGCAGAGGCGCTGGCCACGGCTGTCGCGGGAAAGGGCTCGAAGGTATTGGCCACGGCCACCGCGAGGCGGTCATATTGCGGAGCGATGGCTTTGTCATAGCCCAGCGCGAAACCGCGCAAGGCGCCGTCAGCGCCCAGTGCCACGCGGCGGTAGAACTTGCCGTTCGGCGTCTCCCCCGTCACCACGAACAGCTCAGGACGCGAGAGTTTGTAGGTGATCGTGCGGCCCGGGGCGGGCGCAATGGCCCGGTCGTAGAGCTGCTGCAAACTCTCGGTTGTGGCACCATAAGTCAGTGTGTCGAGCGTGGCCTTGCCATCGGCGCTCTGCCAACGGCTGCCGCCCTGGGGCGTGGGGTTGGCGCGCGGCAGCAGCGCAAGCGGCACACCGATGCGCACGCCGCTGCGCGCATCGCCCAACACATCGAACTTCACCGCCTTGCGGGCCTCATCGGCCTTGGCAGCCAGTTGCTTGCGCTCGGGCGGAGTCAGGATCGCGTCGGCCTCCAGCCCGTTCTCGCGTTCGAAGCGCTGGAGCGCCGCAAAGGTCAGCGCGCCGAAGGTGCCCGAGGCCGCGCCTGAAAATGTGGTGGCGAAGGTGAGATCCAACTGGATTGCCCGCCGCTCCGCATCCGGCAGGGCTTCGAAGATTTTCTGTGCCGCCACAAAGCGCGGATCAGGCGGTTGCGCGGGCACTGTCTGCGCCTGCGCGGCGTTGGCAACAAGACAGAACGCGGCAATCAACAGGCAGCGCATCGCCTCAATCCGCCGTCGGCAGGCGGCGCATGGTGAACTCGATCGCATCGCCCGGCAACGCGCGCCAGCTTTCCACCTCAGTCATGTAGGCCTGCTTGGGAAAACGCGCAAAAAAGGCCTGCGCCTGCGCCCGCGCTTCATCCCGCGGCAGGGTGAAGGTCTCGCGCCGCCAGCCATCGGCCCGCCCGCGCAAGCGCCCGGCGATCGCGCGCGGGGTGCGGTCTGGTGTGTCGGACATGTGGGCCGTCTCCCTGCGACAGGCCAAAGCTGGGCGCTTGCCCCTGCAGAGTCAATGCGTGCTCTCACGCACCGCATTCTCGATCACCTGCGCGATGCTGGCCGCATCCTCCGGCAGATCCTGCGCCAGCCACAGGCGCTCGGCCGTGCGCAACACGTGTCCCATGCGCGGGCCTGGCGGAACGCCCGACGCCGCGACCATGCCGCTCGTGAACGGGTTACGCGGCGGCGCGGCCAGCAGGGGCGCGGCCTCATCCAGCAAACGCTGTGTGTCATCGGCCGCCGCACCCCGCGCGGCATGGGCCAGAAAGAGCGCCGGGCGAAATCCGTGCGCGCCAGTCATGTAGACGAGCTGCCGCAGGCTGGCCGCACCAGTGTTGAACAAAGGAGCCTTGGCGGCCACGGCGGCGAGGTGGTCATGCTCGGCGTTGGAGAGCGCCAGCAGATCCTGCAGCACCTGCGCCCGTTCAGGCGTGCCGCAGAGCTGGCACAGTGCGGCCAGCCGCAGCACGGGGTCGGCAGCCGCTCCGCCTTCCAGCGCGCAGACGCGCTCCAGTGCGGGCAGGGAGATGGCAAAGCCGGGCATCATGACAGGCCACAGATGGATGCCTTTCATCTCCCGCGCGCCCTGCACCGCGCCTGGAGCCGCCAGCAGTTTCATGAGCTCAGCGCGCACACGCTCGCGCGAAAGCTGTGCCAGGCCCGGTTTCAAGGCCGCGCAGGCCGCCAGCGCTGCCGCATCCGGCGCACCCTGCCCATGGCTGGCGCGCAAGCGAAAGAAGCGCAGGATGCGCAGGTAATCTTCGCTGATCCGCCGCGCCGGATCGCCCATGAAACGGATGCTGCCCATGGCCGCATCGGCCACGCCTGTCGCATAATCGTGCACGGTGCCATCCCGCCCCAGCGAGAGTGCATTCAGCGTGAAATCCCGCCGCGCGGCATCCTCCGCAAAGTCGCGGCTGAAGACGACCGTCGCATGGCGTCCATCGGTCGCCACATCGCGCCGCAGCGTCGTCACCTCATAAGGCACGCGGTTGATCACTGCCGTTATGGTGCCGTGGGCGAGGCCCGTGGGCACGGCCTTCCAGCCCCGCGCCTGTGCGCGGCGGATGGTTTCGTCGGGCAACGTGGTCGTGGCGATGTCGATGTCGCCGACCGGGCGGCCCATGAGGGCGTCGCGCACCGCGCCGCCGACGATGCGCGCCTCCTCGCCATCCGCGCACAAGGCATCCAGCAGCGCGGCCACCGCAGGGCGCGCAAGCAGATCGTGCAGCGCGTGCATGATCAGCGAAACGCCCCCGGTACGAATTGGCCGGATTTATCGACGTGGCTCGGTGTGTAGGTGCCCCGCGCGGTCTGGTGCGCCGCGCCCCAGGTCAGCAACGCGCCCAAACACATCAAGAGGGCGACAAGCGTGAGCCAGGAGAGCGATTTTTTCGACCATACCCCTGGTTGCAGCGGATTCTGCCCCTTGCCGTAGAGGTACAATCCAAAGGCCGCGAAGGGCACGAGGAACAGAAAGGCGCCTTCAAGAATCGTGCGCAGCATAGAGCCTCGACCAGAGCATGCGGAGGATTCCCGCTGTGACACCCCAGATATAGTCCTCGCCGTACGGCATCGCAAAGAAATGTCTGATCTCTCCCTTCCATTCTTTTGCATGCAACTGGTGATTGTCGGGGTTCATGAGAAAAGACAGCGGTGCCTCGAAGGTGCTTGCCACCTCGGCGGGGTTCAATGTCAGCGCCGCATCGGGCGCGATCAGCGCCACAACGGGCGTGATCCGGTAGCCGGTCGAGGAGAAATAAGGGCTGAGGTAGCCCAGCGTTTCTGTGTGCGTGCTCTCAAGTCCGATCTCCTCGCGTGCCTCGCGCAGGGCCGCCGCCCGCGCGGTGCTGTCGCCTGGGTCGATGCGTCCGCCGGGAAACGCGATCTGTCCCGAATGTTCGCGCAGGCGCGTCGCGCGGCGCGTCAGCAGCACGGTCGTGCCGCCCGCCCGCGCCAGGATCGGAATCAGCACCGCTGCAGGGCTGGCGCTGGACAGCGTCTGCGCATCAAGGTCGAGCCCCGCGATCGCCGCGTCGCTGTGGGCGGTGTCTTCAGGTGCATGGCGCACGTCGCCGTACAGGCGCGCACGGGCGCGGATGGCAATGGCATCGGGGGAGAAATCGGCGGCGTCCGGCAGCTTCATGGCCGATGATGGTCGCCAACGGCATCCGCCGGCATCATGGGAAAGAAAGCAGGCCCGGAGAACACGCCGATCATCTCGCGCCCCTCGATCATCCGCGTTTCCGTCCGCTCGATCAGTTCAAGGGCCACTGCGCGCGTGAGCTTGGCCCAAAGTCCCCCCCGCACCAGGACGTAGGGGCGCAGGCCACCGGTGGATTCGGGCTCGAAGCGCAACGGGTGCTCCGGCGAGGCGGTGGTCCAATCCTCCACATTGGTGCGAAAACTGAGTCTCTGGCCAGCCGCCACTTGAAGCTCCACGGCCAGAAACGGCGCATCCTCCACCTCCACCAGAACCATTTCCACGGGTGTCACCAGCACGTGGCGATCTGCATCCTTGCGCAGGATCGAGGCAAAGAGCCGCACCATCGCCGGGCGGCCGATGGGGGAGTTCTGGTAGAACCAGGTGCCATCCGCCGCGATGCGCAGGCCGATATCGCCGCAATAAGGCGGATTCCACAGGTGCACAGGCGGCAATCCCTTGGCAGGAGCGCCGCCGAGGGCGGCTGTGATGGTGCTCAGATCAGGCATGGCGCGTCATTTGCTTTCCTCGTCAGCGGGGTCTTGATCACATTTAATTGGGGTGAGGTCCATGTTTTGGCCATGACGCCGCTTTGCGCTGCGCCATATTCGCGCCAGACTGCAAACACAGTAGATGAATTCAGCAATGGCAGGAGCCCCGCACGTGACAGCACCCGGACGAGAGACGGATGACGCGACGACCGGCGACCTTGCCGCTTATGCGGAAAAAGCCGCAAGCACCGCCGCCGCCAACCTCACCAAGGCCAAGGCCGCCATCGCCGAGGTGATCTTCGGCCAGGATGAGGTGGTCGAGCGCGTGCTGGTGACGATCTTGTCGGGTGGCCATGCGCTGCTGGTGGGCGTACCGGGCCTGGCCAAGACCAAGCTGGTGGAAACGCTGGGCACCGTGCTGGGGCTGGATGCCAAGCGCGTGCAGTTCACGCCTGATCTCATGCCCTCCGACATCACGGGTACGGAAATCCTGGATGAAACCGGCGGCAAGCGCGCCTTCCGCTTCATCAGGGGGCCGGTGTTCAGCCAGTTGCTGATGGCGGATGAAATCAACCGCGCCAGCCCGCGCACGCAGTCCGCGCTGCTGCAGGCGATGCAGGAGTATCACGTGACAGTGGCCGGCGAGCGACACGATCTGCCTCGCCCGTTCCATGTGCTGGCGACGCAGAACCCCATCGAGCAGGAGGGCACCTATCCGTTGCCCGAGGCGCAGCTCGACCGATTCCTGATGCAGATCGACGTGGGTTATCCCGACCGTGATGCCGAGCGCCGCATGCTGCTGGGCACCACCGGCGCGCAGGAGGCCAAGGCCCAGGCGGCGCTGACGGCAGAGGATCTCGCGGCAGCGCAGCGCCTGGTGCGGCACCTGCCTGTGGGCGACAAGGTGGTGGAGGCCATTCTCGATCTGGTGCGCTCGGCGCGGCCCTCGGGAAACGGACCCGGCGAAGGAGGCTCCACAGAAGCGCTCGCCTGGGGTCCGGGGCCGCGCGCCAGCCAATCCTTGATGCTGGCCACCCGCGCCCGCGCGCTGCTGGATGGCCGCCTGGCCCCCTCCATCGATGATGTGGCTGCGTTGGCGCTGCCCGTGCTCAAGCACCGCATCGCCCTCACCTTCGCGGCCCGTGCCGATGGCGAAACGGTGGAAGCCGTCATCGCCCGGCTCGTGGCGCGGCTGGGCTGAGGGCGCGCCTTGCTCATCCCACGCGGCACGGAGGTCCGGACACGGGAGGCCAGCGCCAAGCTGCCCCGCATGGCCGAAGGGCTATCGGAGGCCCTGCCGCGCCTCAGCGCCGATGCGCGTCGCGCCGCCGCCAGCGTCAATGCGGGCGTGCATGGCCGCCGCCGGGCCGGGCAGGGCGAAACCTTCTGGCAATTTCGCCCCTTCACCAGCGGCGAGCCCGCCACCAAGGTGGATTGGCGTCGTTCTGCGCGCGATGACCGGCTTTATGTGCGTGAGCGCGAGTGGGAGGCCGCGCAGGCCGTGCACCTGTTCATCGACCGCTCGCCGTCCATGGATTACCGCTCCGCGCAGGCACGCGCCAGCAAGCAGGAGCGCGCCATCGTGCTGGGGCTGGCGGCGGCTGATATGCTGGTGCGCGGCGGTGAGCGCGTGGGGCTCATGGGCGCCACCCGGCCCACGGCCTCGCGGCGCATCATCGAGCGGTTGGCGGAAGCCATGGCGATGCACAAGGCTTATGGCCGCGCGCTCCCCCTGGAGCCGTTGCCCCCGCGCAGCGAAGGCGTGATCGTGACCGATGCGCTCAGCCCCCTCGGGCTGCTGGATGGGCAATTCAAGGCCATCGCCCAGCGCGGCGCGCGCGGACACATCGTGCTGGTGCGCGACCCTGCGGAGGAGGATTTTCCCTTCACGGGGCAGACGGAATTCGTGGACCCGGAAGACGGCTTTCGTCTGCGTTCGGGCGATGCAGGCACGCTCAAAGCCGATTACTGCGCACGCATGGCCGCGCACCTGGAAGGTCTGCGCCGCATCGTGAACAGCCTGGGCTGGACCCTCACCACCCACCGCACCGATCATCCCGCCAGCGAGGTGCTGATGCGCCTGCACATGGTGATGTCCCACGGGGTGCGCGCATGAAACGGGGTATGCGCATGAAACGGGGTGCGTGCATGAACGGGTGTGCATCATGCTAGGATTGCCGCTCGCCTTCTCGCTGCCGCTGGTGCTCACCGCGCTGGTGGCACTGCCTGTGCTCTACTGGCTGCTGCGCATGACGCCGCCGCCGCCTCTGCGCGAGACCTTGCCGACGCTGGCCATCATGCGCGACATGGAGGCCGCCCAGCAGACCCCGGCGCACACGCCGTGGTGGCTGCTGTTGCTGCGTCTGCTGCTGGCGGCGGCCATCATTCTCGCCATGGCTGGCCCGGTGTGGAACCCCGATGTGGCCGCGCGCCGCAGCGATGGCCCGCTGCTGATCATGATCGACAATGGCTGGCCCGCCGCAAGCGATTGGAAACTGCGCATGGACCGCGCCGAGGCGCTGGTGCAGCAGGCCGGTGCATCTGGCCGCGCGGTGGCCCTGCGTGCGACATCCGACGATCCGGTGGAGGTCGTGCCGGTCATTGCGGCGCGCGCCACCGAGCAGTTGCGCAGCTTCCAGCCCGTGCCGCACAGCGTGGACCGCGCCCGCCATGGCCCAGGCGTGCAGGCCTATCTGGAGCGCCAACCCACCGCCAGCGTGGCCTGGATCAGTGATGGCGTGACACTGGCCGCCGCCGACACGACGCTCAGCGCCCTGACGCAGACATTCGGTGATCGCGTGGCGATTTTCGCCGCCGAGCGCCCTGCGCAAAGCGCCCTCGCGAGCGCCACAAATCTGCCCGATGCCATGAGCGTGCGCGTGCTGCGCGCCTCGACCGGAAATGCCACTGCGGGCGCATTGAGGGCCAGCGACACACGTGGCCGGTCCATCGGCGAGACGCGTTATCTCTTCCCCGCCAATGCGCGCGAGGTGACCGCACGCTTTGAAGTGCCGCTGGAATTGCGCAACGAGATCAGTCGCATCGAGATCATCGGAGAGGCCTCCGCCGGGGCCGTCACGCTGCTGGATGGCCGTGCCAAGCGCCGCCGCGTCGGCGTGGTCAACGGCGAGAGCGTGGACACGACGCAGCCGCTGCTCTCGCAGTCCTATTTCATCCTGCGGGCGCTCGGCCCCTTCGCGGATGTGCGGGAGGCCCCGCGCGGCGCGCCGGACCCCTACGCCCGGCTGATCGAGGACGGCGTGAACGTGATCATCTTGGCCGAAATCGGCACGCTGACGGGAGCCGATCTGCAAAGCCTCACCACCTTCGTTGAAAAGGGCGGTGTGCTGGTGCGCTTTGCCAATCGGCGCGCAGCTGCACCCAATGACGCGCTGATGCCGGTGCGCCTGCGCCGGTCCGAGCGGATCATGGGCGGCGCGCTCTCCTGGGATCGCCCCAAACGCCTTGCGAGTTTTGCGCCCAACGGCCCCTTCGATGGCCTGCGCATGCCGACCGATGTGACGGTCACACAACAGATTCTGGCCGAGCCCGATGCCAGCCTGGGCGAGCGCGCCTGGGCCGCGCTGGAGGATGGCACGCCCCTCATCACCGGC
>JANMMT010000118.1:0-1601 GCA_031373545.1 Hyphomicrobiales bacterium | reverse complement strand
GATGCTCGGCGTTTACGGGCCCGACGGCGCGGTTGCCGGGCTTGATGTCGAAAATCCTGAGCCGGTTCAGTACGGCGAAAAGCTGATCGCCGAAGTCGATGGTGGACGGATCGACACGAGCGTGATTGACCGCGCCTGCACACGAATACTCACGACACTTTATAGCTTTGTGAGCGCTCATGACCCCCTGCCCGATTATCCGCTGTCGCTGGTGGCAAGTGAAGAGCACCGCGCGCTCGCACGGGAGGCCGCACAGAAATCGGCAGTGCTGCTCAAGAATGACGCGCTACTCCCACTTGGTGAGGATGCGCATGTGGCGATGTTTGGGCGTTTGGCAGACCTCAAAAACACTGGCGACAATGGCTCAGGCAAGGTCCGTCCGCCCTATGTTATCACCCCCTATGCCGGGATGCGCGCGGCCCTTGGCGAACGGGTGACGCTGGCAGGGGGTGAGCATGATCTTGAGGTAGCGGCAGCGGCGGCGCATACGGCCGACGTCGCCATCGTCGTCACTGGCTATACTGCCGAAGATGAGGGCGAATATATCCCCGGAGAAATGTCGGCCGGGCTTTCAGGGCAAGATGCAAAGGGGCGGGCTCGCGCGATTGGTGGCGACCGCGATAATCTTGGCCTGCCAGAGGATCAGGTTGCGCTAATCCGTGCGGTGTCTGCCGCAAATCCGCGCACTCTCGTCGTGATCATTGCAGGATCAGCAGTGCTGGTAGAAGAATGGGTGGACGAGGTTGCGGGCATTATCCAGACGTTTTATTCGGGCATGGAGGGTGGCACTGCGCTGGCCGATCTGTTGACCGGCGCGGTTAATCCTTCGGGCAAGCTGCCCTTCACTGTGGCGCGCGATGCGGGCGATTATCCCTTTTTTGATAAGGATGCCGACGCGATCACTTATGGCCCGCTCCACGGTTACACGCTGTTGGAAGATGGTGGGATTACGCCGCGCTTTCCGTTTGGTTTTGGCCTGTCCTACACCCGCTTTGCTTACAGCGATTTGGAAGCGCGCGTGATTGGCGATCAGGTTGAGGCCTCGATCACCATTACCAACATAGGCGCTGTCGCAGGCCGCGAAGTTGCACAGCTTTATGTCGGTTTTCCCGGCAGCGTGAAACGCCCGCACAAATTGCTACGCGGCTTTGCCTCAGTGCCGCTTTCGGCAGGCGAAGCGCGGCGGATTGATTTTGCGGTGCCACTGGCTGAGCTTGGCTGGTGGGATGAAGCCGCGCACGGCTGGCGGATTGAGCCGGGAGACTATAGCCTCTACATTGGCGGCGACAGTGCCTCAGCCAAGGGCAACACAGCGCGGTTCACACTGGCTTGACCGAGAGTACATCGACACCGCGTATCGAAAATCGCACACGCGCGCTCGCGTTTCGGCTGTTCGGGATTTCCTGCCTTGCGGTGATGACGGTGCTGGTCAAACTCGCAAGCGATGCAGGTGTTCATCTTGCCGAGATTATGTTCTGGCGGCAATCGCTCGCAGTGCCAGTTGTGCTTGCTTGGGTGATCGCCGGGCCGGGGCTTGCCTCACTCGCGACGCAACGCTTCGGCGCGCATGTCACCCGGAGCGCGCTTGGCCTCACCAGCAT
>JANMMT010000115.1:0-8716 GCA_031373545.1 Hyphomicrobiales bacterium | reverse complement strand
CTGCCGCTGGAGATGCGCTTTCCCGTGCCGGCCCTCGAAGGTCGTGCCGTTGATGGCATCATCGTGCTGGGCGGGGCGGTGCAGGAACGCCAGACGCTGACGCATGGCCCCCTCGCCCTCAACGACGCGGGAGACAGGGTGACGGCCTTGCTTGCACTCGCCAACCGCTTTCCGCAGGCGCGCGTGCTGTTCACGGGCGGGGCAGGCGCTTATTCGGCGGCAGCCAAGCCTGAAGCCGAGGTGCTGCGTGACCACATCGTCAGCCTCGGGCAGACTGCGGGCCGCGTGCAGTTTGAAAGCAACTCGGTCGACACCTACCACAACGCCGTCTTCTCGCGCGATCTGCTCAAGCCGAAACCAGGCGAGACGTGGCTGCTGGTCACTTCGGCCTGGCACATGCCCCGGGCGGTCGGCTGCTTCCGGCAGGCGGGGTTCGAGGTGGTGCCCTACCCTGTCGACTTCCGCACCGGCGGCTGGGGCGATCGCACGCGCGGGTTCGCCTCGCTCTCCGATGGCCTGCGGCGCACGGAGGTCGCGACACGCGAATGGCTGGGCCTTGTGGTCTATCGCCTGAGCGGGCGATCATCCGCCCTGTGGCCTGACCCATGACGCCTGGCCCATGACGCCTGGCCCATGATGCCCGGCCCATGACGCGACGTCACGCTTGCGCTGGCCCGCCTTCGCAGCCAACTTAACCCGAATTGGAGTTTGCCCATGTCGCGGATCGACGAGACAAAACCCTTCATCCCGGTGCGCATCGGGGTACTGACCATCTCGGATACGCGCCAACTGTCCGATGACAAATCGGGTGACACACTCGTGGATCGTCTGACAGGCGCAGGGCATGCGCTGGCGGCGCGCGCCGTCGTTCCCGATGACATCACGCCCATCCGCAAGCAGGTCCAGGCCTGGATTGCAGACAGCGATGTGGATGTGATCATCACCACCGGGGGCACCGGCTTCACGGGCCGCGACGTGACTCCGGAAGCGATCGAGCCACTCTTCGAGAAGCGGATGGAGGGATTTTCCTGGGTTTTCCACCAGATTTCGTTTCAGAAGATCGGCACCTCCACGGTGCAATCCCGCGCTACGGCAGGGGTGGCGGGCGGCACCTATATCTTCTGCCTGCCCGGTTCGCCCGGTGCCTGCCGCGATGGGTGGGACGGCATTCTGGCCCTGCAACTGGATTTCCGCCACCGCCCCTGCAACTTCGTCGAGATCATGCCACGGCTGGATGAGCACCTGCGCCGCCCGAAAGGCTAAGATACTGATTATCAACTAGATCATGCTGCTACCGCTTCCTATTAACCGCGTGCTTTGAAACTGACCCTTGAAAAAATAAAAATTCTAAATATTACTAGTTTATCAATTTTGGAGATGAAATCAATGGATTTTGGTCTAATTAGAGACGGGCTTAAGTCATTGCCCCAATTAGCAGCTCATCAAGCTTCTGCTACTACTGATCTACGCTCAATTTACGTCGTTAAGGGCCATTCAGAAGCACTTAACCCGGAGAGAGAAATTGTTGTAGGTGATCGTGGTGTCGGTAAGAGTTTTTGGGCTAGCGTTCTGCAAAACTCCGCTTCGAAAACGGCTATAGCGCCTTACTTCGCTAATTATGACCTTAAAAATTGCGAAGCAAGTATTGGTTTCACTGAGACATTGGGTACCGATAATTATCCATCAGCGCGTGTATTGAAGGCATTCGTTGATAGTAATGAAGATGCATCATCAATATGGCGTGCAGTTATTATTCATAATGTTTCACGTGGATTGCTTCCATTGGGGTGGAATGAGATGAATTGGCAAAATAAAGCAAATTGGATTTCAAACAATCCAGAAATTGAAGAAAATATACTAAAAAATGTTAATGCAAAAGCAAAAAATGATAATCGCACACATCTAGTTATATTCGATGCACTTGACCGCCTTGCAAAGGACTGGAAATCAATTAGAATTCTGACGCGCTCTCTTTTAGAGGTAGTATTAGATATGCGTTCATTTTCAAATATTAATTGCAAAATATTCATAAGACCTGATATGTTTTTAGATAAAAATATTTGGAACATTAGAGACGGTTCGAAATTAAAACAAAATCATGTTTCATTGATGTGGAAGCCGTATGATTTGTATGGATATCTTTGGCATTGGCTTCTCCATGAGCCGTCTACTAAGTATAAATTTGCATCAATTGTAAAAGAACATTTGAAAATTGATATAACTGTCACAACAGGTGAATCTATTATCGATGTTCCAGAATCCTTAAGTGAAAATGTACATAACCAGATGTTAGTTTTTAACCTATTTGCCGGTAGTTATATGGGCTCCGACAAGAGGCGGGGTACAACATATACTTGGATTCCAAATCATTTAGCAGACGCAAAAAATAATGTGAGCGTACGTAGTTTCATTGTTGCTATAAGAGAGGCAGCTAAATCTACTCCACCGAACTCAACACTTATTATTAATCCCACAAGTATTAAGAAGGGTGTGCAACTAGCATCGCAAACTAGAATAGAACAATTGCAGGAAGATTATGTTTGGATTAATGATTTGCTAACACCACTTGCTGGTCTAAAAAGTCCATCTGAAAGGAATGATTTTTTAGATAGGTGGAAAAAAGAAAATACTTTAAATAACCTAATCAGTCAGAATGATAAAGACGAAGACTACTTGCTTCCCATCGAAATTGATGGTTTAAATAAAAATAATATTAATGATGCATCTTATCTGCTTTTGATCAAAGCACTTGAGAATATTAATGTTATTTTAAATCGTAGTGACGGCAGGATAGATATGCCTGACCTATTTCGAGTTGGCGCTGGCTTGCTAAAACGTGGTGGGGTTAGGCCTATATAGAGTTATTTTTTAAAGCGCCTCGCCCCGCATCAATCGCGGCACGCCCCCGCTGATTCCCGCCGCCTGACGGATGAACATCTCCTTCACGCGCGGCATGCGGTTGACCATACCCAGGCCGACCTCGCGCAGCATCCGCAGCGGGCTGATGTCGTTGGAAAACAGCCGGTTCAGCGCATCGGTTGTCACCGCCATTTGTACCGTATCGAAGCGCCGCGCGGTGCTGTAGGCCGCCAGCACCGCAGCATCGCCCGCGTCCAGTCCAAGCCGCAGATGATCGACGATGGCTTCGGCCAGCGCGGCGGCGTCCTTCAGGCCCAGATTCAGCCCCTGCCCCGCGATGGGATGGATGACATGGGCCGCGTCGCCCAGCAGCGCCAGCCGCCCGCTCGTGAAATTGCGCGCGAGGCCCAGCGCCAGCGGATAGGCCTTGAGCGGTGCAGTGAGTGTGATGGCGCCCAGCGTCAGTCCGAAGCGCTTTTCGATCATCTCGGCCTGTGTCGCCGTGTCGCGCGCCAGAACACGCGGGACATCCGCCGCCCGCTCGGTCCACACGATGGAGGAGCGCCGCCCTCTCAATGGCAGCAGCGCAAAAGGTCCGGAGGGCAAAAAATGCTCCACCGCGCGGCCCTCGTGATCCCGCTCGTGTTCGATCGTGCCAACGATGGCCTGCTGGTTGTACGTCCAGCCGTAGAAAGATATTCCCGCCCGCTCGCGCAACCTGGAGCGTGCGCCGTCCGCCGCCACCAAAAGGCGGGCTGTACAGGCCGTACCATCCGCCAGCGCAACACTGACTTGATCCGCGCCGGAGGTAAAATCCGCTACCGGCACGGCCGACACGCGCACACCTGCCGCTTCGCACGCCAGCCGCAGGGCCGCGATCATGGGGCCGTTCTCGACCATATGCGCGAAGGGCTCGGCGGGTTGCACCTCCCCCTCAAAGCTCAGGAAGAGAGGCCGCACCGGCTCGCTGAGAGTCGAATCCGTGATGTCCATGGCCAGGATCGGCTGCGCTCCGGCGGCCATCGCATCCCATACGCCGAGGGTCTCCAGCATGCGCCGTGCGCCTGCTGCGATCGCATAGGCGCGCGTATCGGGACGACCGCTTTCCTGCGCTAAAGCCGGATCATGCAGGGCAACGCCAAGGCTGCTGCCCCGCGCCTGTTTGAGTGCCAGCGCCAGTGCAAGGCCCGCCGTGCCGCCGCCGGCGATCAGGATATCGGTCTGCGCGTTCATTCCAGCTCCCGCGACGTTCGCGTTTGTGCTCTGGCAGGGCCCGTCAAAACAGGTTAGTCATGAACGATGTCTGCGCTGAGCGATCTGCTGACCATACTCGACCTGGAACCTGCCGGAAACAGCCTCTGGCGCGGCGTGAGCCCGCAGGTCGCCTGGGGCCGCATATTCGGTGGACTGGTCATCGCACAGGCGCTCGTGGCCGCCATGCGCAGCGTTGGCCCTGAGCGGCCGCCCCATTCGCTGCATGCGTATTTCATTTTGCCGGGCGATCCAAACAAGCCGATCCTGTATGAAACGGAGAACCTGCGCGATGGGCGCAGCTTCGCCACGCGGCGCGTGGTGGCCCGCCAGGATGGCGCGGCGATCTTTGCCCTCTCGGCTTCATTTCACAGCGAAGAGGAGGGCCATGCGCATCATGTCACCATACCCAAAGTGGCCATGCCCGAGCAACTGATGGGGGATAAAGCCCTTCTGGACTCACTGGGGACAGCCATGCCCGACGGTGTGCGGCGCTATCTCAGCCGCGACAGGCCCGTCGAACTGCGCCCCGTCAGCATGGGCCGCTTCATGGGCGTCAAACCGAGTGCGTCAGACAGGACTGCACCCGTGCAGCATATCTGGTTTCGCGCGACCGGACCGCTGCCTGCGGATCGCGCCATCCATACGGCGCTTCTGGCCTATGCATCGGATATGAGCCTGCTGGACACGGCGCTCGTCGCACATGGCAAATCGGTGTTCAGCAAAGACATCCAGGCAGCCTCGCTGGATCATGCGATGTGGTTTCACCGGCCTGCCGACCTCAACGATTGGCTGCTCTACAGCATGGACAGCCCGTCAGCGTCGGGCGCGCGCGGTTTGGCACGCGGCATGGTTTTCAACCGTGACGGCACGCTGGTTGCCTCGGTTGCGCAGGAGGGGCTGATCCGCCCGCGGCCGGACCGCGCCTGATGGCCGGCCCTAAATCTGCATAAAAATCCGGCATTTGCTTAATATGTAGACATTTTTCGACCCTCTCCAGGCTGATGTTGCCTTTTTCACGCATGTGACCGGTGTTGATCGCCCCAGAAACGAGGCGCCGTTGAATCTGGCACGTAGCTTGTTTCATGAATAACCAGTTACCGGCGCCGCCGTGGTGATTAAGGCCGGGTATGAGAGGGGCTACAACATGAAACTGGTGATGGCTGTCATCAAGCCGTTCAAGCTGGAGGAGGTCCGTGATGCGCTTACGGGCATTGGCGTCCACGGCATGACGGTGACGGAAGTGAAGGGTTACGGGCGGCAGAAGGGCCACACGGAAATCTACCGTGGTGCGGAATACGCCGTGAGCTTCCTGCCAAAAATCAAGCTCGAAGTCGCCGTGGATGCGCCACTGGTCGACAAGGTGATCGAGGCAATCAGCACCGCTGCCCGCACGGGTCAGATCGGTGATGGCAAGATTTTCGTCACCACAATCGACAAAGCGATCCGCATTCGCACAGGCGAACGCGACCGCGACGCCCTTTGATGATCACCATTTTCAGGAGTTTTCACAGATGATCTCGTCCCAATCCCTCAAGCGCCTGGCGATTGCCGCCGGTGCCGTGGCGCTGATGGCCCTGCCCGCCGTCATGCCTGCCCTGGCTCAAACCCCCGCCACGCCCCCGCCCAACAAGGGTGACGTGGCGTGGATGCTGGTGGCCACGGTTCTCGTTCTCTTGATGACCATCCCCGGTCTCGCCCTGTTTTACGGCGGCCTCGTGCGCACCAAGAACATGCTCTCCGTGCTGACGCAGGTCTTCGCCATCGTCTGCATCGTGTCTCTGATCTGGGTCACCTATGGCTACTCGCTGACCTTCACCAACGGTGGTGCGCTGAACGATTACATCGGTGGTTTCTCCAAGGCGTTTCTGGTCGGCGTGACCCCTGAATCGACCGTGGCCACGTTCTCCAACGGCGTTTACATCCCCGAAATGGTGTATGTGGCGTTCCAGATGACGTTTGCCTGCATCACGCCCGCACTGATCGTGGGCGCGTTTGCCGAGCGCATCCGCTTTTCGGCACTCGTGCTCTTCACCGTACTGTGGGTGACCTTCATCTACTTCCCGATCGCCCACATGGTCTGGTATTGGGGCGGGCCGGACGCGTTCGGCAATGCCGCCAAGGCATTGGCAGCGGCTGTTGACCCTGCCGCCAAGAAAACGGCGCAGGATGCGCTCGACGCCGTCACCGGCGATGCCGGTCTCATCTACAAGTGGGGCGCACTCGACTTCGCAGGCGGCACCGTCGTGCACATCAACGCCGGCATCGCAGGCCTTGTGGGTTGCTTCGTGCTCGGCAAGCGTGTCGGTTACGGCAAGGAACTGATGGCCCCCCACTCGCTGACGCTCACGATGGTCGGTGCGGCGTTGCTCTGGGTCGGCTGGTTCGGCTTCAATGCAGGTTCCAACCTGGAAGCCAACGGCGTGGCCGGCCTGGCCCTGCTCAACACCTTCGTGGCGGCCGCTGCGGCGGGCGTGGCGTGGCTCTTCGTGGAATGGGGCGTCAAGGGCAAGCCCTCGCTGCTGGGCATGCTGTCGGGCGTGGTCGCCGGCCTTGTGGCGGTTACACCCGCATCGGGCTTCGGCGGACCCATGGGCTGCATCGTGCTCGGCCTCGTGGCGGGCTCGGCCTGCTTCTTCTTCTGCACCACGATCAAGAACGCGATGGGATATGACGACTCGCTCGATGTCTTCGGCATCCACTGCGTGGGCGGCATCATTGGCGCGCTGGCCACCGGCATCCTCGTCAACACGGCCCTGGGCGGCGTCGGCATCCCTGACTACACGACCAAGCCGGGCGAACTGGCCGTGGGTGCCTATGACCTCACCACGGCCATCTGGGCACAGGCCAAGGGTGTTCTGCTGACCCTGGCGTGGTCGGGCATCGGTTCCTTCATCCTCTACAAGATCGTGGATGTGGTGATCGGCCTGCGCATCGCGCCCGACAAGGAGCGTGAAGGCCTCGACATCGCCGAGCACGGCGAGCGGTCCTACAACTACTGACAGGCGATTTCGGCCTGTGGCGGCGGGAAATCCCCCCCTGCCGCAGGCCGGAGACCTGAGACCGACGCCTTGTCCCACGGCGGTCTCATCGAGCGATCGGGACGGTTTCCTCCTGAACTTGTGGATATTCCACTGGGGTCGGCTTTGGTCGGCCCCTTTTTTCATCGTTCTTTGGAAAAACCAGCTGCGCATGCGGCGGGTTTTGTCTCTCCAATGAGAACGATCAGATCAATCCTTGCTGCCGACAGCGGCGAGGTAAAGATCGATCAGCGCATCCTGCTCCATCCGCTCATTGCGGTCCTGCCGGCGAATGGACACGACCTTGCGGATGATCTTGGCATCAAAGCCATTGCCTTTGGCCTCCGCATAAACCTCCTTGATGTCCTCACCGATGGTCTTTTTCTCTTCCTCCAGCCGCTCCACGCGCTCGACGATGGCTTTGAGCTGAGCGGCGGTCTGCGGGTTCATGTCGGCGACATCGACCATGGGAGCTGTCCTTCGTGAATGACTGAATGCGGATGCTGCCGCTTGAACGGGCTGGCGCGCCCCGCGTCAAGCACGCTCAACCGTCTGTGGACAGAATCCGCATGATCGCTGCGAGGGCATCATCCAGAATGACCGCCGCTGCGGCTCCGTCGATGATGCCAGCCCGGTTGCGCCCCGCGACTCCGGCCTCGGCCAGGAGGTCATGGGCCTCCTGCGTCGACAACCGCTCATCCATCAGCACAGTGGGCGGCCATTCAGGTTCGAGCCGCTGGAGATTGCGCAGGAAGGCGCGGGTGGACTGCGCGCGCGCGCCCATTGAACCATCCATGTTGAGTGGCAGGCCGAGAATAAGCGCGGATATCTGCTCGGCGCGCACGGTTTGCATCAATGCTGCACCATCAGCCGCGAGCTTTGTGCGCCGGATCGTGCGCAGCGGCGTGGGCATCCCATCGGGAAAACTCGCCAGCGCCAGGCCTATGGTCGTGGTCCCAAGATCCAGCGCCAACAAGCGCTGCCCGCGCCTGAGCTGGTGGGCCAATGTCTCCAGGGGGATATCGATGCGCATGCCAGGAGCGCGATAGCAGCGCATCCGCTTGGCGTCACGCCCCGGTTGCGCCGCAAAACATGCCTGTGGTATCGCCCGCGTATTCAATTGATTGGAGAATCCATGTCCGTCGATCAGGCGACCGTCCGGCGCATTGCCCGCCTTGCGCGCATTGCGGTGACCGATGAGGATGTGCCGCATCTGCAAGGTGAGCTTAACGCCATCCTCGGCTTTATCGAGCAGCTTTCCAGTGTGGATGTCGAGGGGGTAGAGCCCATGACCTCCGTGTCGCCCATGACCATGAAAAAACGCCAGGACGGCGTGACGGATGGGGGATACCCCGAGCGCGTGCTGGCCAATGCGCCGCAGCGCGATGACACCTATTTCATGGTGCCCAAGGTGGTAGAATAAATCATGTCCAAACCCGCAGTCCCCAAATCCGCAGCCACCAACCTCACGGCCCTCACCCTCACAGAAGCCCGCGACGGGCTGCGCGCCAAGCGCTTTTCCGCAACCGAACTGACGCAGGCCTACCTTTCCGCCATGACCGCCGGGCGCGCGCTCAACGCCTATG
>JANMMT010000105.1:0-79204 GCA_031373545.1 Hyphomicrobiales bacterium | reverse complement strand
GCACCCGGCCGCCCTGCAGGATCGTCACCACGCCGGTGGCATCGTCGTAGCGTGTCTGGAGCCGTGCCAGACGGGCGTGGCGCATCAACATGAGAAACCGTGTTTTCGGCAGGTGTTCGGCCGCCGCCGGATCAAACCCTGAAGGGCCATTCTCGATCGCAAAGAGACGGTCGCCAGGGAAATAACCGTTCGCCTCAAGCCGGGCCTCGCTCAGCAGTTCCGGCGACAGCCCTTTGATCGGATAACGATACAAGCCGGAGATCGTGGCAAAAGTCATGATGTCTCGTCCTCTGGCCGCCATTTCAGACCAATGGCTTAACAAGAGTTTGCGCGGATACCTAGAAAACGTCTCGATATTAATCTGCATTTAGCCAATCGGGTAAATTGCAGCGGCGCTGGCAGGCGTTCCGTCCCTGCATTAGGATTCTCTTCAATGAGGCTGACGCAACGTCATCACGGCCCGCACCCAGGCCTTCGAGCACAACAACTGGGACCAGCGGACAGGGGCGATACAAATGCTGCAGAATACAGCCATGATCAGGCGCGAGGCACCAGAAGATGTGCTCGCGCCACAGCCAAAAACCCATCCCTCCATCAGCGTCATCGGCCTGGGCTACGTGGGCGCCGTCTCGGTCGCATGCTATGCGCGCCTTGGCCACCGCGTGGTCGGCGTTGATCTCGATGACCGCAAGACCAGTGCCATCAATGCCGGCAAGGGCCCGTTGCTGGAGCATGATCTGGATGATTACATTGCCGATGGGCTGACCGAGGGCCGCATCACGGCGGTGAACAGCGGGCTGGGCGCGGTGCTGGGCACTGACATGACCTTCGTCTGCGTGGGCACACCCAGCATGGCGGATGGTTCGGTCAACCTCAATGCGCTGCGCGGCGCGGCCCGCGACATCGGCCTGGCGCTGAAAGCCAAGAAGGATTGGCACCTCGTCGTAATCCGTTCCACCGTGCCGGCTGGCACCACGCGCAAGGAGATTCTCCCCGAGATCGAGAAATGGTCCGGGCTCAAGGCCGGCCGCGATTTCGGCCTGTGCTTCCATCCCGAGTTCCTGCGCGAGGGCGTGGCGATTGCGGATTTCTTCGCGCCGCCCAAGACCGTGATCGGGGCCTATGATGAGGCCAGCGGCGCGGCCCTCGCCGCCATCTACAAGGGCATCGATGCGCCCCTCATTATCACCTCCATCGAGGCGGCGGAGCTGGTGAAGTATGTCGACAACACCTGGCATGCCGTGAAGGTGGCCTTCGGCAATGAGGTCGGTCGCCTGGCACAGGCGCTCGACATCGACAGCCATGAGGTCATGAACATCTTCTGTCAGGACACCAAGCTCAACATCTCGAGCTATTATCTCAAGCCTGGATTTGCCTTCGGCGGCTCCTGCCTGCCCAAGGATCTGCGGGGCATCCAGGGCCTGGCACGGCGCAACGGCATCGACATGCCCATGATCGGCTCGGTGCTTCAGTCCAATGAATGGCACCTTGATCACGCCTTCAATCTGGTCAAGGCAACGGGCGCGACCACGGTCGGCATGCTGGGCGTGACCTTCAAGAGCGGCACCGACGATCTGCGTGAAAGCCCGCAATTGGCCTTGCTCGGACGCCTCGTCAGCGCGGGTTACGTGGTCAAGGTCTATGATCCCAACGTGACAGCGGCAGGTGTGGAACTGGCCATGGCCTACATGAAAACAGCCAACCAGGCCACGCGCGCCGCCGTGCAGGCCCTGCCATCGGCGCTGTGCATCAGTGCCAAGGCGTTGATCGCCGAATGCGATGCGGTGATCGTGGCCCACAACACGGCGGAATTCCGCACCGCGCTGGAACGGGCGGACACCGACCTTCCGTTGGTGGACCTTGTGCGGTTGCCAGAAAAGATCCGCGCGAGAGCAAATTATAAAGGGATCTGCTGGTAATCATCGATCATTGGGTAAGAAATCGGGCAAGTGGAGTATCGCCCCCGTGACGATCCGGATCCGCAAGGAAATCCAGGACGAGTTGAAGGCGTCGCTTGAAGCGGCGCCTCGATCCGTTTCAAACCCTGCGTCAACTGCACCTCGTGCAGCTGAGACGCGGACGGCTGACAGGGTGGAAACGGTTCCCGTCGCGAAGGGCAGAACGACATCAAAAGACATGGCAACCGCAGCGCGCCTGACAAAGCCACCGGCAGGCAAAAAGAAAACGGCCACTAAAAGCACTGCCAAAAAAGGCAAGGCCAAAAAAGGACCGGCCGAAAAGAACGCACGCAAGGCGGCACCACCGACCGCAGGTGTGCCCGCCGTCTATCGCCCGAACTACCGCGCCGATATGAACACTGTGCGGGAGATGTTTGCCTTCCTGCGGGCGCGCACGCACGAGGCGACACAGCTCGACATGCTGGAGACGGTTACCCTGCAATATCTGCGCAAGCAGCCAAATCCGCACAAGTTCAAGCAAGTCATGCGCCTGCTCGACAAGCAGGTCATTGACCTGATGCAGCGTGATCTCGAGGCGCATTGCTTCGACCATCGCGTGATTGAAATCCCGGCAACGCCCATGGGAACAGCGATCCCGGTACAGCCGGCGGCCTCACCGGCTGAGCCGCCTCTCGCCGAGCCGCTTCCCGCTGAACCCAAACGCCGGCGCATCGCCGCGTGGTTTGCCCGCAGGGGTGGCAGCGGCGATGGGCCGAAGGTGCCGCTGAAAGCCAAGCTGCGCACGGCGGCCATGGCCGTGATCTGGCTCGGCGTTGGCACGGCGACCATCAGCTATGCCGCAACGCTCTACTACGTGAATTACATGCGGCTCGAAACCGACAGCGCGATGATTGCGGGCAATGTCGAGCCGGTCAATGCACCCATGGATGGCTCGGTGGTGTCGTTGCTGGTGCGGGCGGGCGACCGTGTGCCGGAGGGCACGCGCATTGCGGTGCTCGAAGATCCGGAGGTGGAGAAGCTTGTCAACATGGCCTCGGTGAAAGTGGAGCGCGCGCGCGAGGATCTGCGCCTGCGCCAGGCGGAGCTTGAATCGGAAAAGCTGAAGCGCGACGAATATGTGCATGTGGCCAACAGCAAGCTGGAGAAGATCGACGAAGACCTGACACAGCTCATGGCCCAGGAGCGGGTGGCGCGTGAGCGCTTCGAGCGGTTGTCGGACCTGTTCAAGAAGGGCTTCGTCATCCGCCCCCGCATCGAGGAGGCGAGCGATCGCCTCGCGGAACTGACGGCGCAGCTGGCCAAGGCACAGATCAACAAGCGTGAACGCCTGGCCATGCAGGACAACGTTCTGGCGGGTCATTATTTTGATGGTGGCCAGATCGTCGGCCGCCTCAAGGAAACCGAGGCCGCGGTGGCGCGGGCCAGTTCCGAGGTCGATCTCTCGCTGGAAGAACTGCAGGTCATGCAGAAGCGGCGGATGACGAACCGAATCGTCGCCGCACGCGATTCCCGCGTGATGAAGGTGTTGCGCCCCGAGGGGTCGTCCCTCAAGCGTGGCGATACGATCCTCGTTCTGGAGGCGACGGAATCACGCGTGGTCCACGCCTTCGTGCGCCAGGATGAGGCGGGACGCATTATCCTGGGAGACGAAGCGACCGTCTTTCTGCCGGCGCTGCGCGCCAAGACCACTGCCCGCGTGATGGCGGTCGAGCGCAACGCGGCCTTCATCGACGATGTGGATGCGCGCTACACCTGGAAACAGGCGCGCGACGGCGGGCCCAAGCCCACGGACCGCGACCGCACGGCCCGCGTGACCCTGCGCTTCGATCCTGCCGACCGCGCCGTCGTGGATGCGAAGTTCGAGATCGGCATGCCAACGGTCGTCTCCTTTGCGCGCCGCTCCGTCAACACGGTCTTCTCCAGCTTCACCGAGGTCGGGCGCGGGTTGTGAGTGCGGCGGCTCCAGAGGCACCGACGGCCGCCCCTGTGGGCGTGCTGGCGTTCGGCCAGTCGATCCGGATCGAAAACAAGATCGGTGCGGTCAGCCGTGATCTCCCGCCTTTGTCTCAGGCCGCCTTGGACGAGTATGGCTTCCTGCTGGCGCCGCCAAGCCGCCGCCAGAAATGGAACGCGAAAGTGCTGTTCCAGATCACGATCTATCTGTCGTTCTGCCTGATTCTCCTCGTCAGCGTGCCCAACATCCTGTGGAATCCTGATACCAAGGACATCATGCTGGTCATGGGGGCACTCGGCCTGTGGCGCTTTGGCTGGTGGTTCAACCACGGTGTGCGCGCGCTGATTTTCGCCCACATCAAATATCCGATCTGGCGCGCCAAGGCCGATGCGGCCTGGGCACGGGGCGAGCGACCCTCCCATGTCCATGTCATGATGACGACCTTCAAGGAGAACCCCGCCGTCACCGCGCTGGTGATGGAAAGCATGGTGCGGGAATTTCGGGCCACCGGCCTCTCCGCCACGATCTGGCTGGGCTCGGGGGATGACAGCGACGAGGTGATCATCGCGAATTTTCTAGGCGATCATGCCAGCGATCTCGACATCGAGCTGGTGATTGCCCGCCAGTGGAAAGGGGGCAAACGCTACGCCATCGGTGCGGCGCTCCGGGCCATGCGCAACGCGGGCACGGTCAATGGTGATGACGCCGTGGTGTTCATGGATGGCGATTCCATCTGGGCACCGGGCATGCTGCAGAAATGCGTCTCGCTCTTTTACGTGGACAAAGAATTGCAGGCGCTCACCACCGATGAGGAGGTCATCGTCCACGGGCCGCGCTGGCAGGAGGTGTGGCTGCGCATGCGTTTTGCCCAGCGCCGCATCGCCATGCAAAGCCATGCGCTTGCGGGCAAGGTGCTGACGCTGACGGGGCGGCTCTCGCTGTTTCGGGCCCATCATGTCACGCAGCCGCAATTCATCGGCATGGTCGAGGAGGATTACCTTGAGCACTGGCTCTGGGGCCGTTTCCGCTTCCTGTCGGGCGATGACAAGTCGACCTGGTACTACATGCTCACGCAAGGCGCGAAGATGACCTACGTGCCCGATGCGCTGGCCATCACCATCGAGCATGTGGAGGGCAACGGCTACGAACGCATGGTGCAGAACCTGCGCCGCTGGTCAGGCAATATGCTGCGCAACGGTTCGCGCTGCATCGCGCTGGGGCCGCGCAAGGTCGGCTTCTTCATCTGGTGGTGCGTGATGGATCAGCGCATCGCGATGTGGACCATGCTCGTCTCCCCGGTGCTGGCGGTGCTGACGATGATCTTCATCACGCCCTGGCTGCTGGCGGGGTATCTTGTCTGGATTGCGCTCACGCGCTTTGTCCAGTCGGTCTGGCTTTACGCCTACGCGCGCGACGTGCACATTTCCTTTCCGCTGATCATCTTCACCAATCAGCTGCTCAACGCTTCGGTGAAGGTCTACAGCCTGTTTCGCCTTTCCAAGCAGCGTTGGACCAACCGCGGCAACCAGAGCGCCGGGTTCAACGAGGGGTTCACCGAGCGCCTGCGCGGCTGGACCGCGAGCTACCTCACGGCCGTCACCCTGTCGATGCTGGTGCTGGCGCTCGTGAGCTACACCGGGTTCCTCAAGCTGCCGACAGCCTACAGTTACAGTGGCCTGATGGGATTCTAGGGCTGCACAGGTCCTTGGTGTATGGGTGCTTGGCGTAGGGGTGCGAAGTACTCTATGCCAGCGCCACATCAGGCCAGCGCCACATCAGGAACTCCCGTGCTGCACTCCCTGCGCGCCTTTATCCGCCTTATCCTGCCCGAGTTCCGAGCGGGGTTCATCGGCATACTCATCTTCTCTGTCGCCGTGGGCGTGCTGGAAATGGTCGGCGTCGCGTCGATCCTGCCGCTGATGGCCGCGCTCATCTCGGGGGCGGAGCCTGCCGCCGGCGGCTCAGCCGCGCGGGCGCTGGCGTTCGTCGGGCTGGGTCCGAAGTTGCCACCGGTGCATGTCGCGGCGTCCATCACGATCGCGCTGTTTGTGCTGCAGGCTCTGGCGGGCCTGCTCCTGACTCTGCTGACCGTGCGCTTTTCCGCGCGTCTCGCCTATCGCCTGTCGGAGCGGTTCGCGCAGGATTGCTTTCGCCAGCCGTTCGCGTTCTTCCTGCAACACTCGCCGACGGAGCTGGCGCATCGCACCACCACCGAGATCGGCCAGGTGGCTTCAAGCTGCATCCAGCAGTTTTGCATGATTCTGGCTCGCCTCGTGCAACTGGCACTCGTGGTGCTCCTGCTGGCGCTGATCGAGCCCGTGGCAAGCCTCGTGATTCTGGGCGGCATCGGCGCGCTTTATGTCGCGATCTACGCCTACACCGCGCGCCGCATGGACAGGGCAGGGGCCTCCGTGGTCCGCGCCACCGATGTGGCGATGCAGAGCGCGGGCGAGATGTACGGCATGGCGCGCGAGGTGTTGCTGGCGCGCGATCCTGGTTTTCTCGTGCAGCGGGTGCTGGGCGCGCTGGGCATCTTCTACCGGGCGGATGCGCTGTCGAAGATCGTGCCCACCATCCCCAAATATGCGCTGGAGATGCTGGCCGTCACGCTGCTGTTCTCTGTCCCGATCTATCGCTCCTGGATGGGGCAGGACCCGCGCGCCGATCTGCCGGTGCTGGCGGCCTTCGCCTTCGCCGGCCTGCGTATGCTGCCGCTGGCGCAGCAGGTCTATGTCAGCCTGACCAATCTGCGCTTTCACCAGCCCATGGCCGAGCGGCTGGGCACGTCGTTGCATGCGCCGCGCGCGGCCAACCCGCCCCTGCGGCGTGACTATCCGGCGCTGCTGACGCTGGAGGGCATTGGCCACACCTATCAGGCCGAACGCGGGGCGGTGCTGAGTGACATCACGCTGGCCATCAGAAGCGGGGAGAAAATCGCCATCGTCGGCCCGTCCGGCTCGGGCAAGAGCACGTTGGCGGATATCCTGCTGGGGCTGCTCGCGCCATCACAGGGCCATATGAAGCTTGATGAGACGATGGTCACCGGCGAGGCGCTGTCCTGGACGCACGGCGTCGTGGGCTATGTGCCCCAGACACCGCTGATCCTCACAGGCACTCTGGCCGCCAACATCGCTTTTGGCGAAGAGCTTGATCTGACGCGTATCGCCCGCGTTGCCGGGCAGGCCGGTTTGAGCGATGTCATCGCGGCGCAGCCCAAAGGGCTGCTGGCCGTCGTGGGAGAAGACGTCGCCAGCCTTTCGGGCGGGGAACGCCAGCGCGTGGCGATTGCCCGTGCGCTCTACCGCGCGCCCCGCCTCTTCGTGCTGGATGAGCCGGCCAGCGCGCTGGATCCGCCGCGTGCGCGTCTCATCTTCGAACTCCTCACGCGCGGTACCGGCGCGGCCACCGTCGTCGCGATCACCCATGACTTGGCCCATCTCGCCCTCTTCCACCGCGTGGTGTTCCTGGAGTCTGGCCGCATGGTGGCGGAGGGGCCGCTCGAGCGCCTGCTGGCAACGTCACCTGCATTCCGCACATATTATGGACGGGCGCAAACGGACTGAGTCACATCACCAACCCGCCGCGCGGCGCAGCAGATCGAGCGACAGCACCGTCAGCAGCGCCTTCAGGATGATCCTGAACAGCGCTTCGGGCATGCGCTCAAGCAGGTGAGATCCCAGCCATGTGCCCAGAAAGCCCGAGGCGATCATGGCGATCAACAGCGGCAGCCAATCGGCGAAATTGAAGCCCAACCAGCCAAAGGCCACCACCTTGAGCCCGTGCTGGATGACATTGCAGGCCGCATGCGTGGCGACCAGCACCCGCTTTTCAAGGCCGAACGGCAGGAACAGCGCCTGCACGAAGGGGCCGGTCGCACCCACGAACATGGTGACGAACGTGGCAATGATGCCGCCAAGAAACACGCCGGTTGTCTCCAGCCCCGGAATGCGTGGCTTGGGCAACCAGGTCATGAGCAGGATGAACCCGCCCAGCAGGCCCAGCAACAGCTTCTCCGGCAAGGCCACGAACACCGCGGCGCCCAGCCCCGCGCCGATGGCACTGCCCAGCGTGAAAAGGCCCGTGGGCCGCCACAGGATATGCGCGCGCTGGATGATGACGCGGCCGAGGTTGGAGCCGAACTGCACCACGCCGTGCACCGCCACGATCATGGCGGGCGGAACCGTGCCGGCCAGCGCACCCAGCATCGCCACCCCGCCGCCAATGCCGAAGGCGGCCGTCAGCGCCGAGGTGAAAAAGCTGATGGCGACCAGCAGCAGGACAATCGTCAGGGAGACCTGCGCAGGCAAAAATGGTTCCAGCATCGATCACTCCCCAACCATGCGCATGGCCATCCTCTTGAACAGCCCCCGCGTGCGTTGCGCAAGGTGATGCGGCCCGTTGCAGCCAGGTCCGCTCACACGAACAGGCCTAACCGTTCTTTAAGGCGCATGGGCTAAGACTGCAGCTTGTTAACCCAGGTTGCGTTCCCGCGGATCAATCCATCGTTCCGCGGCGTCAAGAGTTGCGGAGTGCGTGATGGATATTGCAACAGCCGTGGGGCTGGTCTTCGGCTTCGGAACGCTTGTCTTGCTCATCATGATCGATGGGGGAAATTTCGCGCAGTATTGGGACAAGCATGCGGCGATCGTGATTTTCGGTGGCTGTTTCGCGGTGACCATGATCCGCTTTCCGTTCGGGTCGATCGCCCATGGTATGCCACTCGGCCTGAAATTCGTGTTCCAGATGCGCAAGATGCATCCGCGCGAACTGATCGAGGAGATCACGCGCGTGGCCGAAGTCGTGCGCAAGTCCGGGCCGATCGCGCTGGAAAACGTGCAGGTCGAGGATCCCTTCCTCGCGCAGGGCATCCGTTACATTGCCGATGGCTATGACGCGGAATTCATCCGCGGCGCGCTCGAACGCGACCGCGACATGTTTCTTACCCACCTCGACGAGGGGCAGAAGATCTACCGCTCGATCGGCGACGCAGCGCCTGCCTGGGGCATGGTCGGCACGCTGATCGGCATGGTCAATATGTTCGCCAACATGGAAGACCCCTCCAAGCTTGGCCCCTTCATGGCGGTCGCGCTGTTGGCCACGCTCTACGGCGCGCTGCTGGGCAACCTTGTCTGCTGCCCCATAGCGGACAAGCTGCATGTGAAGCTGGAGGAGGAAGAGATTTCCCGCACGCTCATCATCGATGGCATCCTGCAGATTCGCGACGCCAAGAGCCCGGCCACGGTGCGCGAGATGCTGCTGTCATACCTTCCTGAAAAGGTGCGGGCCGAGATGATCGAGGCGGCTGCCTGATGGCACGCAAGAAAGCCGCACACGGGGGTGGTCACGGCTGGTTCGTGACCTTCGCGGACCTCATGGCCCTGCTCATGAGCTTCTTCGTGATGCTCGTGGCCATGTCCTCGCAGAACAAGGAGAAGATGCAGGTGGTCGCCGGCTCCATGCGCGACGCCTTCGGCTCGCAGAAAGAGCGCCGCTTCGATGGCATCATCGAGATGAACGGCATCCCCTACAAGCCGCAGTTGCGCAACGTGCAGAACCTGCCGACCGAGTTCGGCTCGGACGTGACGGCACCCGTGCCGTTTGACAACAAGATCGATGGCTTGAAGATCGCCACGGCAGATCGCAAGTTCGCGCTGGCCGCCGCGTCGCTGCGCCAGGCGTTGCAGGACAACCCGGAGATCGCGCAGATTTCCAAGAACGTCATCATCGAGGAGACCAAAGAGGGCCTCGACATCCAGATCGTCGATCAGGATGGGCGCTCGATGTTCGCCGACGGTTCCAAGCTGCCCTATGAGCGCGCGCGCAAACTGATGGAGCAACTGGCCCCGCAGCTGCGCCGCATGCCCAACCGCATCCGCGTCACGGGGCACACCTCAGGCCAGAAGGGCGCGGCGCGGCCGGGCTCGCAGGCCTGGGAGGTTTCCACCGGGCGGGCACTCGCCGTGCGGGATATTCTGGCGGCTTCCGGCGTGCCGGATGATCGATTCGCCGGCGTGGTCGGCAAGGCGGACACAGAGCCGATGTTCCCCGACGATCCTTCGATGTCCGCGAACCGGCGCATCTCGATCCTGATGCTCCACGAGGCCCCGCCCTTGCCGGTGCATGCCAAGCCTTAGAGACAAAAAACGCCCGCTTCCTTTGGAGAAGCGGGTAATTTTATCTCGATTGGTCTTGGGTCAGATGAGCCTCAGTGCTGCGCGCCCAGGCCGATGGCAGCAAGCGCCGCCTTCTGCCGGGCCGAGGGGCGTGCGGGATGATGCGCTGCCGCCACGATCTGGTAGCGGGTATAGGCCTGGCTGCGGCTTTTCTCCGAGCGCTGCTTCCACTCCACTTCAGCATCGGCGTAGCTCGTGAACGGGCCGTAGACACGGTGCGAGCCATCCTCGATTTCGCTGAAGTCGGCATCCTTGTATTCGCCGCCGATGACAAAGAACTGCTTGGACATGATATTTCCTCCGGTGAATGATGAACGGACCTGTCGGCTTACTCAGCCGCCACGCCTTTGGCGGCGGGAGAATTCGTGTTGGTGTGGAACTGCTCGGTCTCGGTCGAGCCCGCCATCGCCGTGGTGGAGGAGCGGCCCGCCGATATCGCCACCGACACGGCGTCGAAGTAACCGGTGCCGACCTCGCGCTGGTGACGCACGGCAGTGAAGCCGTTGTCCTGCGCCGCAAACTCCCGCTGCTGCATTTCGGAATAGGCACCCATGCCGCGGGTGGAATAGCCCTTGGCCAGTTCGAACATCGAGAGGTTGAGCGAGTGGAAACCCGCCAGCGTGACGAACTGGAACTTGTAGCCCATCTCGCCGATCTGCTCCTGGTAGCGCGTGGCCTCGTCAATGCTCATCTTCTTGAGCCAGTTGAAGGACGGCGAACAGTTGTAAGCCAGCATCTTGCCGGGGTGATGGCGGTGCATTTCCTGCGCAAACTCGCGCGCCTCGCCCAGATCCGGCTCGGAGGTCTCCCACCAGATCAGATCGGCGTAGGGCGCATAAGCGAGGCCGCGCGAGATGGCGTGACCAACCGAATGCGTCTTGCCCTGCTTGAGGCGGAAGAAGCCTTCATCGGTGCGGCTGTCGCGGTCGATCCAGGGGTGGTCATAGTCATCCACATCTGAGGTGATGAGGTTGGCGGCATGGGCATCGGTACGGGCCAGCACCAGCGTGGGCACGTCCAGCACGTCCGCAGCAAGGCGGGCGGCGTTCAGCGTGCGCTGGAAGGTCTTGGTGGGCACCAGCACCTTGCCGCCGAGGTGGCCGCACTTCTTCTCCGATGCCAGCTGATCCTCGAAGTGGACGCCCGCAGCGCCCGCCTCGATCATGCTCTTCATCAGTTCGAAGGCATTGAGCGGGCCGCCGAAGCCCGCCTCCGCATCGGCGATGATGGGTGCGAACCAGTAGGTAGACGAATCGCCTTCCAGCTTGGCGATCTGATCGGCGCGGCGCAGCGTGTTGTTGATGCGCTTGACCACATCGGGCACCGACGAGGCGGGATAAAGCGATTGATCCGGGTACATCTGACCCGCGTTGTTGGCATCCGCTGCCACCTGCCAGCCCGAGAGGTAGATGGCTTCTAGACCGGCCTTCACCTGCTGCATGGCCTGATTGCCGGTGAGGGCACCCAGTGTGCGCACGAAGGGGCGCTCGTGCAGAAGCTGCCACAGGCGGTTGGCCCCCAGGCGCGCCAGCGTGTACTCGATCTTGATCGAGCCACGCAGCTTCTCGACATCGGCGGCGCTGTAATCGCGCTTGATGCCTTTGAAGCGATCGGTCGGGGTGGTCATCATCATGGGTCCAGTCCTCATCACGGTGCCTGTTATTTACAGGATTTGACAACAAGCAGAAAGTACTGTGCGGTGCAGCATTGGGCAATACGGGTATACACGGGGCTTTGTCAGGATTGTAAATTGATAATAATATTACAATTGACAAAATATTTTTTGTAATGTTTTTGTTAATTTAGCCTGATTGCATGATGAGGGAAGGCACGCATTCATGAAGTCGATGCGCATTGGCGGCAAGTTGCGCCGCTTGCGGCAGGACCGCCGCCTCACACAGATGCAGATGGCGGAGGCGCTGGAAATTTCTCCCAGCTACCTCAACCTGCTGGAAAGCAACCAGCGCCCGGTCACCGTGCGTGTGCTGTTGCAACTCGCGGAAAAGTTCCAGGTCGATCTGGCGATCCTGGCCGGGGACGAGGACGAGCGCCTGCAAGCGGCTCTGATGGAGGCCTTCTCCGATCCGCTGTTCGATTCAGCGGATGTGAAGGCCAATGACATCCGCGATCTGGCCACCTCCATGCCCGCGCTCGGGCGGGCGGTGCTCTCGCTCTACGACACACTCAAGCGCGCGCCGGGTGGCAGTGCCGTGCAGGCAGGCGACGACGCCGACGGAGCCTCGCTCACCATTCCCTCCGAGGAGGTCACGGAATTCCTGCAGAAGCGCATGAACCATTTTCCCGACCTTGAAGAAGCCGCCGAGCAACTCTGGGTCGAGAACGGCCTCGCCATCCACACCCTGCAGCGCGATCTGATCCAGCTCTTGGCGACGCGCTACGCCGTCGATGTGGAAATCGCGCCGGTCGAAACCATGGATGGCACGCTGCGCCGCTACAACCCGCTGACCCGGCGGCTCGAGTTGTCGGAAATGCTGCCGCTCTCCTCGCGGACGTTTCAATTGGGCGTGCAGATCGCGTTGCTCGCTTTCCGGCGCGAGATCGAAACGTTGATCGGCGGTGGCAAGTTTTCCACACCCGAGGCCGATGCGCTGGCGCGTGCGGCGCTGGCGAGCTATTTCGCCGCCGCGGTCATGTCACCCTACCAGCGCTTTCTGGAGGCCGCCCGCTCGACGCGCTACGACATCACGGTGTTGCAGCACCGCTTCGGCCTCTCTTTCGAGCAGGCCTGCCACCGGCTCACGACGTTGCGGCGCAAGGGGCAGGAGGGCGTGCCGTTCCACCTGATCCGGGTGGATATCGCGGGCAATATTTCCAAGCGCTTCACGGCTTCGGGCATTCGCATGGCCCGCTTCGGCGCGGCCTGCCCGCGCTGGAACGTGTATGATGCCTTCGCCACGCCCGGCATCTTGCGCGTCCAGGTGTCGGAAATGCCGGATCGTTCGCGGTTTTTTTGCGTGGCGCGCACCATCCGCCCCTCGGGGCGCGGGCTGGGCCGCAGTGGCCTGATGCAGACCGGCGGGCAACTCGCCATCGGTCTTGGCACCTCCGTGCAGCACGCCCGGGACATCGTTTATGCCGACGGCCTCAATTTGGACGACACACAGATCATCACGCCCATTGGTGTCTCCTGCCGCACCTGCCCGCGCACCGATTGCGCCGACAGGGCTGTGCCCTCCATGCACCAGCGGCTGGATCTGGATGAAAACCGGCGGGGATTGAGCGCTTACGCGTGAAATGGAAAAACCCGCTGCGCAGCCACGCAGCGGGTTAAAGTGTTCATCGCTTTCAAGCGTCGAGGCTTACGAACCGGGGTTCACCACGAAGCGCATCTTCGGCGTGTTTTCCACATCAACCGGCACGTTGAATCCTTCGCGCATGGCGTAGGAGATGAACTGCATGTGCACCGGCGCGTAAACATTGTTGGCCTGCAACTCTTTCCAGATCTCCGCAATGGCGGCGTTGCGCTTGGGGATATCCACCTCGGAGTTCAACCCGTCGATCTTCGCGTCGAGAGCCGGGTTGGAATATCCCGTGCCGTTCCACGTTCCGGCCGTTGGCGTCTTCGTCCGGTAGAGATCGTTGAACACATAGTGGCTGTCGAAGGTGGGGATGCCCCAGCCCAGGAGGTAGAAATCATACTCGCCGCGCTGGATGCCGGGGAAATGCACGCGGAGCGATTGGCCGACCAGCGTCACTTTGATGCCGATCTGGCCCAACATCGAGACGACGGCCTGGCAGAGCCCTTCATCGTTCACGTAGCGGTCGTTGGTGCAGTGCAGCGTCACGGAGAAGCCATTGGGGTAGCCGGCATCCGCCAGCAGCTTGCGCGCCGCCGCCGCGTCGGTCTTCGGCCACTGGTCGATCTCCTTGGTGTAGCCATTGATGAACGGGGTTGCGATGGTGCCTTGCGGCGTCGATTGCCCGCGCATGGTGATGCGCTGGATCGCCTCGCGGTTGATGGCGGTGTTGACCGCCTGGCGCACGCGCACGTCGGCGAAGGGGTTCTTGCCCTTCACGTCCGAGCCGCGCAGTTCGGGGATACCGATGTTCATGCCAAAGAAGATCGAGCGGTTCTCGGCGGCGCTGGCAACCTTGATGCCTGTGGTGGTCTGCAGGCGCTGGATGTCCTGCGGGGGCACGTCCTGCACGAAATCCACCTCACCCGAAAGCAATGCCGCGATCCGTGTGGCCGCCTCGGGAATGGGGCGATAGACGATTTCGGTGAAGCCGTTCTTCACGTCGGCCGCACCCCAGAAGTCGGCGAAAGGCTTCATCACCGTGCGCACGTCGGGCTCGCGTGCCGTCAGCACGTAGGCGCCCGTGCCCATGGCCTGGCGGGTGGCCCCGTTCTCGACCTTCTGCGTCAGGTTCTGCGGATCACCGGCGTTGTTGGCCTCGGACCAGGCCTTGTTCATGATGAAGAGGTTGGTGAGATTGTTGACCAAGAGCGGGTTCGGCCCCTTGGTTTTCATCTGCACGGTGAGGTCATCGATCTTGGTGATGGTCTCCACCGAAACCAGCAGCGACTTCATGTCGGCTGCGGGCTTCTTGGCGCGCTCCATGGAAAACACCACGTCATCGGCGGTCAGCGTGGCCCCGTTGTGGAACTTGACGCCGGGGCGCAGCTTGAATTCCCAGATCGTGGGGTCAGTCGGCAGCACGCGCCACGAGGTGGCGAGCGAACTCACCAGCTTGCCATCGAACCCGCGCACAACGAGTGTGTCGTAGAAGTTATGCGCCATCACGTGGTTGGGGCCGGTGTTGCCCGAATGCGGGTCCAGCGTCGTTGCCTCCTGCGCCCGCGACCAGCGGAAGGTGCGCGCATCGGCAGAGACCGCGCTGAAGAATGTGCCTGCCAGCAGCGCGGCAACCATCAACATCTTGCGTTTCATGTGGTGAACTCCCTGATTGAACCGCGGGCGCGTGGGTGCGCGGCGGACATGGCAGGTAAGCTAGCGTGCTTTGGCACATTGTCACGGGGGTAAGTTCACGCTCGCGACATTATGGCCGAAAAGAGCACCAAACTTATGTTGTGAGAACTTATCCCTCTTTGCCCTTCACAGCCCCGATGGCGGCCTGCGCCGCGGCGAGGCGCGCGATCGGCACCCGGAAGGGCGAGCAGGAGACATAATCCAGCCCCACGCCTTCGCAGAAGCCGATGGAGGCGGGGTCGCCGCCGTGCTCGCCGCAGATGCCCAGCTTGATGGCCTGACGCGTGGCGCGCCCGCGCTCCACCGCCATCTGCACCAAGGCACCCACGCCCTCCTGGTCGAGCGTCACGAAGGGGTCGTGCGCGAGAATGCCCCGCTCCTTGTAAAAGCCCAGGAAATTCGCTGCATCGTCGCGGCTGATGCCGAGCGTCGTCTGGGTCAGGTCGTTGGTGCCGAAGGAGAAGAACTCCGCCGAATGGGCAATGTCGCCCGCGCAGATCGCCGCGCGTGGCAGTTCGATCATGGTGCCGACCTGATAGTCGATGCGCTGTCCGGTTTCCTTGGCCACCAGATCGGCCATGGCGTCGATTCTTGCCTTCACGAGGTCCAGTTCCGCGCGGGTCATCACCAGCGGCACCATGATTTCCGGCACCACCAGTTCACCGGTCTTGTTGCCGGCGCCGATGGCGGCCTCGAAAATGGCGCGCGCCTGCATTTCGGCAATCTCGGGATAGGCCACCGCGAGGCGGCACCCCCGGAACCCCAGCATGGGGTTGAATTCGTGCAGCTCTGCCGCGCGCTGGCGCAGCTTGTCCACCGACACGCCGAGGCCCTTGGCGACCTCCACCATTTCCGCCTCGGTATGCGGCAGGAACTCGTGCAGCGGCGGATCCAGCAGGCGGATGGTGACCGGCAGGCCCGACATGATCTCGAACAGCTCGGCGAAGTCCTTCTTCTGCATCGGCAGGAGTTTGGCCAGCGCGTCGCGGCGGCCTTTCTCATCGTCGGCGCAGATCATCTCGCGCATGGCGACAATGCGCTCCTCATCAAAGAACATATGCTCGGTGCGGCACAGGCCGATGCCTTCCGCGCCGTATTTGCGGGCGGTGCGCGCATCGTTGGGTGTTTCGGCGTTGGTGCGCACCTTCATGCGCCGGCCCGCATCCGCCCAGGTCATCAGGGTGTTGAACTCGCCCGACAGTTCCGGCTCGAGCATCTTGATCTGGCCCATGAGCACCTCGCCTGTCGAGCCATCGATGGTGATCCAGTCACCGGCGTTCAGGGTGTGGCCGCCCACGATCATCACCTGCTTGGCATAATCCACGCGAATGGTGCCCGCGCCCGATACGCAGGGTTTGCCCATGCCGCGCGCCACGACGGCCGCATGGCTGGTCATGCCGCCGCGCGTGGTGAGGATGCCTTCCGCCGCATGCATGCCGTGGATGTCCTCGGGTGAGGTTTCCACGCGTACGAGAATGCTCTTGCGCCCGGCCTTCCTGGCTTGCTCGGCGGCATCAGAATTAAAGACGATTTCGCCTGAGGCTGCCCCCGGCGAGGCAGGCAAGCCGCTGGTGATGCGCTGGCGCTCGGCCTTGGGATCGATCGTCGGGTGCAGCAGCTGATCCAGCGACAGCGGATCGATGCGCAGGATGGCTTCCTTCTGCGTGATCAGGCCTTCATTCGCCAGATCAACCGCAATCTTCAAGGCGGCTTTCGCCGTGCGCTTGCCGTTGCGTGTCTGGAGCATCCACAGCTTGCCGCGCTCCACCGTGAATTCCATGTCCTGCATGTCGCGGTAGTGTTTTTCCAGAATGCCGTAGATGCGCACCAATTCGCCGTAGGCGTCTGGCATGGCAACTTCCATCGAGGCCTTCGAGGATTTCGAAGCGATGCGCGCCGCCTCCGTGATGTCCTGGGGCGTGCGGATGCCGGCCACCACATCCTCGCCCTGCGCGTTGATCAGGAACTCGCCGTAAAGCTCCTTTGCGCCGGTGGATGGGTTGCGCGTGAAGGCAACGCCGGTGGCGGAGGTATCCCCCATGTTGCCGAAGACCATGGCCTGCACGTTGACCGCTGTGCCCCAGGAGGCCGGAATGTCGTGCATGTCGCGGTACTTGATCGCGCGGGCGTTCATCCATGAATCGAAGACGGCCCCGATCGCGCCCCAGAGTTGCTCGTGCGGGTCCTGCGGGAAGGGCCGTCCGAGGTGCTCCTGCACGCAGGCCTTGTAGGCCGGAATCATCGATTTCCAGTCATCCGCTGAAAGATCCGTGTCGAGCGTCACGCTGCGACGTTCCTTGTATTCTTCCAGGATGTCCTCGAAATTATGGTGTTCGATGCCCAGCACCACGTTGGAATACATCGTGATGAAGCGCCGGTAGCTGTCATAGGCAAAGCGCTCGCCGCCTCCAGCTGCCAGCGCATTGACCGTGGCATCGTTGAGGCCGAGGTTGAGCACGGTGTCCATCATCCCCGGCATCGAGGCGCGGCCGCCCGAACGCACCGAGACCAAGAGCGGATTGGTGCTGTCGCCGAACACGCGGCCCGTGAGCTGGCCCACATGCTCGAGCGCGGTCCTGACCTCGTCGGCAAGCTCGGCCGGATAGGATTTCGCATTGGCATAATACGCCGAACAGACGTCGGTGGTGACCGTGAAGCCGGGAGGCACCGGCAGTCCCAGATTGGACATCTCAGCCAGATTGGCGCCCTTGCCGCCGAGCAGGTTCTTCATGCCCGCTTCGCCTTCGGCCCGACCATCCCCGAACGAGTACACCCACTTCGACATCGTCGTTTGCCCCGATTTGTCCATTAGCCCGAATGTTCAGCATCTGCGCGCACTGGTGAAGCCTTCTGGCGCAGCAGGGGGCGTATTGCAATGCAGCACTTGTTGGGATGCGCCTGAATGCGGCTTGAACGCGAGCTTGCCGCAAAAGTTCATTTCGCCCAAGAAGAGTCATGAGCAAGAACGACCCGGTCCCCACCGAATCGCCGCGCGGCGAACTCACGCTGCGGATCAGCGCCATGCCCGCCGATACGAATGCCAACGGTGATATTTTTGGCGGCTGGGTGATGGCCCGCATGGATCAGGCGGGCGGCATTCGCGGCGTCGAGCGGGCGAGCGGGCGGGTGGTCACCATCAAGGTGGATGCCATGACCTTCATTCGCCCCATGAAGGTGGGCGACGTGCTCTCGGTCTACACCGATGTGGAGCGGGTGGGGCGCACCTCCATGACCATCAAGATCGAGGCCTGGGCGCAGCGCTTTCAGACCATGACAAGCGAGAAGGTGACCGAGGCGACCTTCATCTTCGTCGCGATCGACGACAATGGCCGCCCACGCATCGTGCCCAACTGAGTTCACGGCCTAGACGGCGTTGCGGTAAGCCTTTCGGGAAAAGATCGTCTGCAGGATGATCGAGATGTCGAACCAGATCGACCAGTTGTCGATGTAGGCCAGATCATGCTCGACGCGCAGCCGCATCTTGTCGTCGGTCGAGGTTTCCCCGCGAAAACCGTTGACCTGCGCCCACCCCGTGATTCCAGGTTTGACGTTGTGACGGCGTGCGTATTGCGCGATGCGCCGCTCGAAGACATGGTCATGCGCCAGCGCATGGGGGCGTGGGCCCACCAGGGACATATCGCCCTTCACCACGTTCCAGAGCTGCGGCAGTTCATCGAGGTTCCAGCGCCGCAGGAAGCGCCCCACGCGGGTGATCCGCGCATCGTTGGCGCTGGCCTGGCGCACCACATCGCCGTCATCCATCGTGAACATCGTGCGGAATTTGGCAATGCGGAACGTGCCCTGGTTGAAGCCGTGGCGGCGCTGCATGAAGAACACCGGGCCGCGGCTGTCGAGGCGGATCGCAAGACCGATGCCCATGAACACGGGAGCCAGCAGGATGAGCGCCGCCGTGCCGACCAGGGCGTCGAACAGGCGTTTGAGGGCGATTTCCATCGCACCCATGGGGCGGCGCACAACCTGCACGCTGGGCACTGTGCCAACCCGGGCGATGCGCACATCGCTGAACCGCTCCAGCAGGGGCTCGGCCCCCAGGTGGATGGAGGCGGGGATGGTCATGAAGCCGTCGATCGCGGCTTCCACCAACGCGCGCTGGTGCCACGAGATCAGCACGAAAATATCGTCGGGCGAAGAGGTGCGGGCGCTGAGCACGGCCTCGTCGATGGCCTCCTGCACGGCTTCTGGCGTGGCATCGACGCCTTGGGGCAGGGCTGCAAAACCCGCGATGTCCATGCCCATGTTCCAGGGCTGGTGACGCATGGCAAAGGCCATGATCTCCTCTTCATGACCCACCAGAAAAATCCGCCGCGCGGTCACGGTGCCGGTCTTGCTGGCGATCTGGACAAGGCGCACCAGAAGATAACGCCCGGCAACGAGGGCAAGAAACCCGCCCGCATACAGCAGCACCACCGTCCCTCGCGAAAAGATCATGCTGGTCTTGGTGAGAAACCCCAGCACGATGGCCGCCAGGAAAGCCAGGTTCCAGAGCTGGAACGAGCGGCGCACATGCCCTCGGAATTCGAGAAAATTGCCGATCGCGTATTCGTTGCGCATCACGTTGGGAATGAGCGTGAACAGCACGATCACCGCCCCGATCTGCACGAGGTTGTCGATGTCCGGACGCTCGCCAAGCGCCACCAGATGGTAAAGCCAGCCGACGACGAAGGCCGTGACAATGATGGCGGCCGTATCGGAAGCACCTGCAAGCATGCTGAAAAGCCCGCGCAGACGCGCGCCACGGGACTGGCGCGTCGCACTTTCCACATGGAAAGGCCGCGCTGCGGCAAATTCGAGATAACTGGACTTGTGTGCCATCGCTGCCCAACCCACCCAACTGCTGTTCCGGAATGACCCTGTATCGTGCCGAAGGCGCTTCATGCCGACCGCTCTGGGGGAAGCACTGCAATTGCAATGCCTTGCCGGGCAAGGTGAAGATCGTCATGACCGGATGGCCCCTGTTCCATACGTAACGCGAGGTCACGGACAATGTATGTCATATTGTACAGAATTGTGCAATACATCGTACGCCAAGCGGCCGGCACGCGTGCCGGAATGGCTTAAAATATGAGAGGCGTTCAGTCTTTGGCGCGCTCGTAATAGGCCCCATCCTCGGTGTTTACGACGATGCGCGTGCCGACCGATATATGCGGCGGCACTGTTGTGCGCACCCCGTTGGACAGGATCGCAGGCTTGTAGGACGAGGAGGCCGTCTGGCCCTTGTTGGCCGGTTCAGTTTCCACCACTTCCAGGGTCACCTTCTGCGGAATTTCAATGGAGACGGCATTTTCGCCAAAGATCGAGAGTTGAACCACCATGTTTTCCAGCAGGTAGGGCGCGACATCACCGATCACTTCCTGCGGCACCTGTATCTGGTCGAAATTCTCCTGGTTCATGAAATGGAAAATGTCACCGTCGCGGTAGAGGTACTGATAATCGCGCGTGTCAAGCTCGGCCTTCTCGACCGATTCCGTGGTGCGGAAGCGCACCGAGACCTTGATGCCATCGCCGATGCGGCGCATGTCGAGTTGCGTCACAGGTGTGCCCTTGCCGGGATGGATGTTGTCCGCCACGATGATCGTGTGCAGGCGTCCGTCCATTTCGACGACGTTGCCCTTGCGAAGCGAGCTGGCGATGACCTTGACCATGTGCAAAACCTTGGTGTGGAGCGCCCGCGCGTGAGATCCGTGTGGGCAGGAAAACAAAATGTGTGGCGCTCCTCTGGCAGGTTCAGGGGCGCAAGAAAAGCCCTATAGCGCCGTCAAGGGAGCTTGAATGCCATCTGAAGAGGCCCATCTCGACATGCGGTCACATCATGCGGCCCGGCGGGCTCGGCTTGTGGAGCGTGGCCGAATCCGCCGTGCGGTGGAGAACTGGTTCATGCACGGCGGCTTCACCGAAGTGGAAACCGCGCAGCTGCAGACCTCTCCGGGCAACGAGACGCATCTGCATGCGCTGGCGACCACGCTGCGCGCCACCGATGGCCGTGAGGCGCCGCTCTATCTCCACACATCGCCGGAATTCGCCTGCAAGCGCCTGTTGGCGGCGGGTGAGACGCAGATTTTCACGCTGGCGCGCGTCTTCCGCAACCGCGAGCGCGGCGCGCTGCATGCGCCCGAGTTCACCATGCTCGAATGGTACCGTGCAGGCGCGCCTTACACGCAGCTCATGGATGACTGCGCTGCATTGCTGGTGCTGACGGCCACAACAGCGGGGCGCAATGTCTGGAACTGGCGCGGGCGTACCATGGACCCGCGTTTGCCGCCGGAGCGGCTCAGTGTGGCAGAGGCATTTCAGCGCTTTGCCGACATCGACCTGGTGACAACATTCGAAGCTGAAAGCACCGACCGCGACGCTCTGGCGGCTGCGGCAACATCCGCCCACGTTCGAACCGCATCCGATGACAGCTGGTCCGATATCTTCAGCCGCATTCTGGTGGAAAAGATCGAGCCCAACCTGGGCCTTGGCCGTGCCACCATCCTGATGGATTACCCCGCGCCAGAAGCAGCACTGGCCCGGCACAAGCCGGGTGACCCGCGCCTCGCGGAACGCTTCGAGCTTTATGCCTGCGGCGTGGAACTGGCCAATGCATTCGGCGAACTCACAGACCCGGTGGAGCAGCGCGCGCGCTTTGAAGCCGACATGGACCTGAAACAGGCGATCTACGGCGAGCGTTACCCGTTGGACGAGGTGTTTCTCGCCGCATTGGCGCATATGCCCGAGGCATCGGGTGCTGCACTTGGCTTCGACCGGCTGGTGATGCTGGCGACGGGGGCAAGCCACATCGACGCCGTGCTCTGGACTCCCTCAGTCGATCCCTTCACACAGCCGCGATGAATGCCCCTGTCAAACCGCTGCGCACGCTCGCCGAGCTTTTGGAGCATGGCCTCCTGCCGGCAGTGCAAGTGCCTGCGCTTGCCCCCGTTGCAGCGCGTTATGCAATTGGTGTCACGCCCGACATGGCGGAGTTGATGGATGCAGCGGACCCCGCTGATCCGATCGCGCGCCAGTTCATCCCGCGCGCGGAGGAGTTGGTGACCACGTCCAAGGAGCATGCCGATCCCATCGGTGACGCGGCCCACAGTCCGGTCGAAGGCATCGTCCACCGTTACCCCGACCGTGTGCTGCTCAAGATCGTGCATGCCTGCCCGGTGTACTGCCGCTTCTGCTTCAGGCGCGAAATGGTCGGCCCCGGCGGCGCGTCGCTGACGGGCCCAAAGCTTGATGCAGCGCTGGCTTACATCGCGGCCAACCCGGCCATCTTCGAGGTGATCATCACAGGTGGTGACCCGCTCATACTCACCGCCCGGCGCGTGGCAGAGCTGACCCGGCGGCTGGGCGACATGCCTCACGTCAAGGTTATCCGCTGGCACAGCCGCGTGCCTGTCGTGGACCCCGCGCGCATCACACCGGCCTTGGCTCGCGCCCTCGCGCATCCGGTGAAGGCGGTTTACGTGGCGATCCACGCCAATCACCCGCGCGAGTTCACATCAAGGGCACAAACGGCCATCCGCCGCCTCGCGGACAATGGCATATCGCTGCTGTCGCAGAGCGTGCTGCTCAGGGGCGTGAACGACAGCACCGATACGCTGGCCGCGCTGATGCGCGCCTTCGTCGCCAACCGCATCAAGCCCTATTACCTGCACCACCCGGATCTCGCACCCGGCACGAGCCATTTTCGCCTGTCCATCGCCGAGGGGCAGGCGCTGGTGGCCAGCCTGCGCGGCGCGCTCTCGGGTCTGTGCCAGCCGACCTACGTGCTGGATATCCCCGGCGGGGCGGGCAAATCGCCCATCGGGCCGACCTACCTCACGCGCACCGAGGGCGCGGTGGATGTGCTGGATTATCAGGGCGGTCTGCACAGGGTGGAATGAGCTACAGATACAGCCCCTTGTAGGTCTCGCGCAGCACGTTTTTCTGCACCTTGCCCATGGTGTTGCGGGGCAGATCATCCACCATGATGACGCGCTTGGGCAACTTGTAGCGCGCAAGGCGCGGCTCAAGGGCGGCGAGCATCGCCTTTTCATCCAGCACGGCCCCTTTGGTGCGCACCACCACCGCCGTCACACCTTCGCCGAAATCTGTGTGCGGCAGGCCGATGACGGCGCTTTCCACCACGCCGGGCAGCGCGTCGATCTCGCTTTCCACCTCTTTGGGATAGACATTGTAGCCGCCGGTGATGATCAGATCCTTGCCGCGCCCAAGGATGTGGACATAGCCCTGCGGGTCGATCTTGCCGAGGTCGCCTGTGATGAAAAACCCATCGGCGCGAAACTCTGCCTTGGTTTTTTCGGGATTCTGCCAATAGCCCAGGAAAACATTCGGGCCCTTCACCTCGATCATTCCGATGGAATCCGCGCCAAGCGGCGTGCCGGTTCGGGGCTCCGTCACACGCACGGCCACACCCGGCAGCGGCAGGCCGACGGTGCCGGCGATGCGCGCGCCCTCATAGGGGTTGGAGGTGTTCATGTTGGTCTCGGTCATGCCGTAGCGCTCCAGGATCGAATGGCCCGTGCGCGCGCTCCATTCGCGGTGCGTCTCCGCCAGCAGGGGGGCAGACCCCGAGATGAAGAGCCGCAAATGGGCGGTAGCTTCCCGCGTCAGGCGCGCATCCTGCAACAGCCGCACATAAAACGTGGGAACACCCATCATGGTGGTGGCGCGCGGCATCAGCGCGAAGATCTGGTCGGGATCGAGCTTGGGCATGAAAAACATCGAGCCGCCGGACATGAGCAGGACATTGGTCGCCACAAACAAACCGTGGGTGTGGAAGATCGGCAGGGCGTGCAGCAGGACATCCTCGCTGGTGAATCGCCAGCATTCGGCCAGCGCCAGCGCGTTGGAGGCCAGATTGTCGTGGCTCAGCATCGCCCCTTTCGAGCGGCCAGTGGTGCCGGAGGTATAGAGAATTGCCGCCAGATCATCCGGGCCGCGTGGCACATCGGTGAAGTACGCGCCATAACCCGCTGCGCCGTCCGGCAGGCTGCCCGCGCCGCTCGCATCCAGCGTTTCGACCGTGGCGAGGCCCGCAATGGCGCTGATGGCCGCCGCGCGCGCGGGATCACAGACAATCAGCCGCGGGCGGGCGTCATCGATGAAGTAGTCAAGCTCGGCGATGGTGTAGGCCGTGTTGAGCGGCAGAAACACCGCGCCTGCCTTGAGGCAGGCCAGATAAAGCACCAGCGCCTCGGGGCTTTTTTCCACCTGCACGGCCACCCGGTCCCCCGGCGAGACCCCCCGCGCGACAAGCAGCGTGGCAAAGCGCGCCGCCTGATCGAACAGCGCGCCGTAGCTCAGCACGCCGCCCTGCGGCGTCTCGATGAAACGCTGCTCCAGCGCAGGCGCACGGGCGCGGATGAGATCGAAGAGATGATTGGCCATGACGGGCTCCTTGTGCGGGCTCCTTTTCGGGCTCCTTGCCTCCCCCTTCTCCCAAGCGATCCGTGCTGACAAGCCCTCCGTTGTGTGTGCCCCCCTTCCAAAGTGGCCATTGAAGCATGCAAAGCGAACGCTAAATTGGTGCCCAAGTCTGAACATCAGATTCAGGCACTCCGGGAGGATAATATGTACATGATCAACAGGCGCACCGCCCTGGCGGGCGCAGCGGCGCTGGCGGCCACGGCAACCTCAGGCGCGCGCGCCCAGGCAGGATGGCCCGCGCGGCCCATCACCATCATCAACCCGTTTCCGGCTGGCGGCGGCACGGATGCCTTCGCGCGGCCCCTGGCGGCGCAGTTGGACACGCAGCTGGGCGTGCGTGTGCTGGTGGACAACCGGGGCGGTGCCGGTGGGACGCTGGGCGCAACCACAGCCTCGAAGATGGCGGGCGATGGCTACACGTTCTTCATGGGCGCCGCGCATCACGCCATCGCGCCCGCGCTGTATCCCAAGCTCGACTACGACATCGAGAAGGACTTCGTGCCCATCGGCATCGTTTCCAGTCCGCCCCAGGTGGTGGTGGTCAACCCGTCGCGCATCAAGGCCCGCACATTGGCCGAATTGATTGCGGAGGCCAAAGCCAAGCCGGGCGCGCTCAATTATGGCTCGGCGGGCAATGGCACCACGCACCATCTGGCAGGCGAACTGTTCCAGATGCTGACGGGCACGAAGATGGCGCATATCCCATACCGCGGCGCAGGCCCGGCCATGCAAGATCTTGTCGGCGGGCAGATCGATCTGATGTTCGACGGCTTGGGGAGTTCCGCGCAGCAGATTGCCTCTGGTACCATCAATGCGCTGGCGGTGGCTTCGCCCATTCGCTCATCTTCCCTTCCCGATGTTCCGACGGCAGTGCAAGCGGGCGTCGCGGGCTTCGAGGTCGCCACCTGGTATGCGCTCTGGGCCATCAAGGGCACGCCGCCCGAAATCATCGCGCGCATGACGGCGGAACTGCTTAAATCCTTCGACACGCCGGCGATTCAGGACGCCTGGAAGCGCAACGGTTCAGAGGTGGTGCGTCTGACTGGCGCCCCGTTCGGGGCCTTCGTCACGGCAGAAATCGCCCGCTGGGGCAAGGTCGTAGGCGAGGGAGGGGTGCGTTTGTAATTCGGAACGCCTATCTGGAGGGGGCGGCTTTCCACGATGGAAAAGCTCTGTTAGAATAATTCTAAACAATGCGTTCCGGCCTTGACCCGGACACGCCCAGGAGACCCGCCATGTTCATCCAGACCGAAGCGACGCCGAACCCCGCCACGCTCAAGTTTCTGCCCGGACGCACGGTGCTCGATGACGGCACCATGGAGTTTCTGGAAAGCGACACGGCGGCCACGCAGTCGCCGCTCGCCGGCAAATTGTTCGGCATCACCGGCGTCTCGGGTGTGTTCTTCGGCTCGGATTTCATCACCGTGACCAAGGGTGATCAGGAGTGGGCGCATATGCGGCCCGCCATTCTGGGCGCGATCATGGAGCATTTCATGTCCGGTGCGCCGCTGCTGACGGCGGAGGCCGTGCCACAAGCCATTGATGCCGAAGAGTTTTTTGATGAAAAAGACACGGAAACCGTCGCCACGATCAAGGATCTGCTCGACACGCGCATTCGCCCCGCTGTGGCCAGCGATGGCGGGGATATTACTTTCCGGGGCTACAAGGATGGCATTGTGTACCTCGTCATGAAGGGCGCCTGTTCAGGTTGCCCGTCCTCCACGGCCACGCTCAAGCACGGCATTCAGAACCTGCTGCGCCATTTCGTGCCGGATGTGCAGTCGGTCGAGGCGATTGCCTGAACAAGCCCTCTTCAAATCGGCGTGTGGTTGGGGCAAAGCCTAGGGCATGATCGTTCCTGCCGAATCCGATGTCGCCTACAACGCAGCCGCGCCCCGCGTGCTCGCGATCGATACAGCGCTGGGCGCTTGCTCGGTTTGTGTCTTCCAGGGCGGAAAACTGCTTGCTGGCGAGCGCGAGGAAATGACCACGGGGCATGCCGAGGCGCTGATGCCCATGCTGCAGCGGGTCATGGCGCGGGTGGACGGCGGTTTTGGCAGCCTCGCGCGTGTTGCGGTCACCACCGGGCCGGGCAGCTTCACGGGCCTGCGCATCGGTCTCTCGGCGGCGCGGGCGATCGGACTGGCGGCCAACATTCCCGTCGTGGGTGTGAGCACGCTGGCGGCCTACGCCGCCCCCCTCATTGACGCCGCGCAGGCCGGCTCCATCGGCGTTGCCGTGGATGCCCGCCATGGTGCGGTCTTCTTCCAGAGTTTCACCTCCGCCGGGCGCACGCTGGTGGCGGCGCGGCTGGCCAGCATCAAGGAGGCGAGCCGGGCCATTGGAGCCGGGCCGGCACGGCTGGCCGGTTCGGGTGCGCCGATACTGGCGGCGGAAGCGATGGCGCTGGGCATCAAGGTCGGTATTGCGGACCTGCGCCCCGCGCCCGATGCCGCCTGGGTGGCACGCCTAGGCCTGGCTGCGGACCCGGCGACCGCGCCCGCCAAGCCGCTGTATCTGCGCGCGCCCAGCGCCACACCGCAGGACTCGAAGGCGGTTCCAAGAGAGTCAACGACAAGAGAGTCAGCGCCAAAAGAATCAGTGTCCAAAGAAACAGTACCAAAAGAACTAGCGCCCAGAGCATGAGACGCATCCCATGATCTTCGGCTTCAAACGCGCCCGCCCCCCCTTGATGATCCGCCTGGCCGAAAGCCGCGATGTGGCGGCCATCTGCGACATCCACACCGCTTCGTTCGACCGCGCCTGGGGCTTGACGGAGTTCGAGCGCATGCTGTCGGAGGAGACATCGCTGGCCCATGTGGCGGGGGAGGAGCGCAGTGGTCGGCTGGGCGCGTTCGTGTTGTCACGCATCGCGGCGGATGAAGCGGAAATCCTCTCCATCGCCGTGCGGCCGGACCGGCGCGGCGAGGGCCATTCGGCTCGGCTCCTGCTGGCGCATCACGATGTGCTGTCACTCAACGGCGTGCGAACGGTGTTTCTGGAAGTCGAAACCGGCAATGCGCCCGCGCTCGCGCTGTATAAACGCGAGGGCTACAGCGAGGTGGCGCGCCGCGATGCCTATTACAAGCGTTCGGATGGATCGGCCGCCACCGCGCTGGTCATGCGCAAGGCCTTGAAATGATTGAGGCCCTAAAATGAATGAGCCCTTGCCATGAGCAGGATTTTGCCATGAGCCTGTCCTTCATTGAGGATGTTCACCGTCCCAAAGGCACCTTTCGCCTCGTGGTGATCAGTGCCACGCTGCTGCTGGCCGTGCTGCCGCTGCTGCCCGTGCAGTGGCTGGCCTGCCGCTTTCACTGGAAGATTCGGCGCCACCTGCCCGTCCTGTTTCACCGCTTCGCCCTGAAACTTATGGACGTGCGCGTACACGTCAAAGGAGAACCTGCACGCGAGAGTCCTGTACTGATCCTTTCCAACCACGTCTCGTGGATCGATATTCTCGCGCTGTCCACCCTCGTGCCGGTGTCCTTCGTCGCGAAAGCCGAGATTGCCACATGGCCGATTTTAGGCACGCTGGCGCGCCTGCAGCGCTCGGTTTTCGTGGATCGGCAGAAAAAGGGCGATACCGCGCGCGTGAATGCCGAGATTGCCGAGCGGCTGGCCGAAGGCGATCCGATTGTGTTGTTTGCCGAATCCACCACGTCAGACGGCAATCGCATCCTGCCCTTCCGCTCGGCGCTTGTGGGTGCGGCACATCAGGCGCTGACGGCGGGCGCGGCCGATGCCGGATCAAAGAATGACTGCGTTTGGCTGCAACCCGTGGCGCTCGCCTACAACCGGGCCGACGGCCTGCCGACGGGGCGCACCGGGCGCTCGCGCATCGGCTGGTATGGCGACATGGAAATGCTGCCGCATCTGGCGAACATCCTGCGCGGCGGGGCCTTGGATATGACCATCGCCTTCGCCCCGCCCATTCCCTGCCACACGGACAGCGATCGCAAGGGCCTGACGCAGCAGGCTGAAGCCGCAGTGCGCCGCATGCTGACAGAGGAACTCACCGGTCGCGCGGCGCCACCTGCAGCGATAAAAGCGGCATAGGGCGTTTCGTCACGCAAAATGCTTGTGCGTCCTGCCGTGACTGCCCTAAGTTCTCCCGAATGTTTGGTCAGCTCCTCCGCAGCCTTTTGCAAGCCACAACCGTGATGATCGCGGTGGCATTCATCGCATTCTCGATGTTCCGCTATGTAGGCGACCCTGTTGCCAGCATCGTCGGACAGGATGCGACATTGAAAGACAGGCAGGAACTCTCCGAGTCGCTTGGCCTCAATGACAGCATCGTTCTGCAATTCGGGCGTTTTCTCGGCAATGCGGCGCAAGGTGATTTCGGTATTTCCTACCGGCAGGGGCGGCCTGTTTCCACCCTGATCAAGGAGCGCCTGCCCGCCACGCTGGAGTTGGCCCTTCTGTCTGCAACAGTGGCGCTGGTGTTTGGCCTCGGCCTTGGCATCTACACCGCGCTGCACCGCGACTCGGTGCTCTCCAACATCATCATGTCGATTTCGCTCATTGGCGTGTCTCTGCCCACCTTTCTCATCGGCATCGGGCTGATCTTCATCTTCGGGGTCAAGCTGCGCTGGCTGCCCACTTTCGGTCGGGGCGAGACGGTGGCGCTGGGCTGGTGGACGACAGGCTTGCTGACAGAATCCGGTCGCAAATCGCTGGTGCTGCCGGTGATCACACTGGCTTTCTTCCAGCTCACGCTGATCATGCGCCTCGTGCGCGCGGAGATGCTGGAGGTGATGCGCACCGACTACGTGCGTTTTGCCCGCGCGCGGGGGCTCACCGATCGTGCCATCAATTATTCCCACGCGCTGAAGAACACCATGATGCCGGTGGTGACCATCACCGGATTGCAGCTTGGCTCCATCGTCGCCTTCGCCATCGTCACGGAAACCGTGTTCAACTGGCCGGGCCTGGGTGCACTCTTCGTGAAATCGGTGGAGGTGGTCGATATTCCGGTCATGGCCGCGTACCTGATGTTCGTCGGCCTCGTGTTCGTGATCGTCAATCTGGCCGTGGATCTGATCTATTTTCTCATTGATCCGCGCTTGCGCACGGGTGCGACCGTGAAAGCGCAATGACCATGGCCGCATCCGATACACCGCGCCTGACCCTGCGCAAGCGCCTCAATGACAGTGATTTGTGGTTGTCGTTCAAGGCATCGAAGATCACGGTCGTCGCCGCGATCACCACAGTGCTGATCGTCATGCTGGCGCTGCTGGCCAATGTGCTCGCCCCGCAGGATGCGTTTGACCCCAAGATGCTGAACCTGATGGATGGTTTTGCCCACCCCATGGAGCGGGGGCTCGGCTCGGGCAATCTCTTCGTGCTGGGCGCGGATGCACAGGGGCGCGACATGCTCTCGGCGCTGCTTTACGGCACGCGCGTGTCGCTGTTCGTCGGCCTGTCGTCGGTCATCCTGTCTTTGTCCATGGGCGTGTCGCTGGGGCTCATCGCGGGCTATGTGGGCGGGCGCACCGAGACGATCATCATGCGCGTGGCGGATGTGCAGCTTTCCTTTCCCGCCATCCTGATCGCGCTGCTGATCTTCGGCGTGGCCCGCGGGATCATTCCGCCGAACCAGCATGAATCAACCGCGGTGTTCGTGATCATCCTGGCCATCGGCCTGTCGAACTGGGCGCAGTACGCCCGCACCGTGCGCGCCTCCGCCATGGTGGAGCGCAACAAGGATTACGTGCATGCCGCCCGCCTCATCGGCATCAAGGGCTTTGCCATCATGGCGCGGCACATCCTGCCCAATGTCACGGGGCCGGTGCTGGTGATTGCCACAATCAATCTGGCACTCGCCGTGATCGAGGAGGCGACGCTGTCGTTCTTCGGTGTGGGCCTGCCCGTCACGCAGCCCTCGCTGGGTACGCTCATCCGCTTCGGCCAGCAATATCTGCTCTCGGGCGAGTGGTGGATTTTGTTTTTCCCCGCGCTTACACTCGTTATCCTGGGCCTGGCCATCAACCTGCTGGGCGACTGGCTGCGCGACGCGCTGAACCCCAAACTCCGGTAGCCCATGACCCAACCCGTTCTCTCCGTGCGCAATCTTGAGGTCGAGTTCGTGACGCGGCGCGGCCTGTTGCGCGCCATCGACAAGGTATCGTTCGACATTGCACCCGGCGAGGTGCTGGGCGTCGTAGGTGAGTCGGGCGCGGGCAAATCCCTCACCGGCACGGCGATCATCGGCCTCATCGATCCGCCGGGGCGCATTGCCGGCGGCGAGGTGTGGCTCAAGGGCCGCCGCATCGATAACCTGCCGAAAGAGGAACTGCGCAAGGTGCGCGGCAAGCGCATCGGCATGATTTTCCAAGACCCGCTGACCTCGCTCAACCCGCTGTTTCGCATCTCCGAGCAACTGATCGAAACCATCCGCACCCACTCCGATATGAACGAGGCACAGGCGCGCGCGCGGGCCGTGGGCCTCCTGACCGAGGTGGGCATTCCCGCGCCGGAAAAGCGCATCGACAGTTATCCGCACGAGTTCTCCGGCGGCATGCGCCAGCGTGTGGTGATCGCCCTGGCTCTGGCCGCCGAGCCCGAGCTGATCATCGCCGATGAGCCCACAACGGCGCTCGATGTCTCGGTGCAGGCGCAGATCATCACGCTGATCAAGAAGCTCTGCCGGGAGCGCGGCACGGCGGTGATGCTGGTGACGCATGACATGGGCGTGATCGCCGAAACCGCCGACCGCGTGGCGGTGATGTATGCCGGACGCATTGTCGAGATCGGCCCCGTGCGCGATGTGGTGAAACACGCCAAGCATCCCTACGCGAAGGGGCTGATGGGCGCGATCCCGACCCTCGCCACCGCCGAGACGCGGCTGCTGCAAATTCCTGGCTCCATGCCGCGCCTCAACGCGATTCCGGCAGGCTGCGCCTTCAACCCGCGCTGCGCCGAGGCGTTTGAGCGCTGCCGCACGGATCGGCCCGAGTACATTCCCGTTGAAAATTCACAGGTCGCCTGCTGGCTCTACGACAAGCGCCAGACCAAGCGCGAGGTGGCCGCATGATTCCGCCGCTCGCACAAAGCGCCGCCCTCGTCACCGTGCGCGATCTGCGCAAAACCTTCGATGTCTCCAAGCCCTGGCTGGAGCGGGTCATCGACCGCGCGCCCAAGCAGTTTTTGAAAGCCGTGGACGGCATCTCCTTCGACATCCGCAAGGGCGAGACTTTTGCACTGGTGGGGGAATCGGGCTCGGGCAAATCCACCGTGGCGCGCATGGTGGTGGGGCTGTTGCCTGTGTCGGGCGGTGAGGTGATGGTGGACGGCGTGTCGATGAGCGAGGTCGCCAATTCCGCCGCGCGCGAGTTGCTGCGCCGCCGCATCCAGATGATCTTCCAGGATCCTTACGCCTCGCTCAACCCGCGCTGGCGCGTGGCGGACATCATTGCCGAGCCGATCCGCGCCTTCAAGCTGCTGGACACCAACAAGGACATCACGGACCGTGTGGGCGAGCTGTTGACCCTCGTGGGTCTCTCGCCGCTGGACAGGGTGAAGTTTCCGCACCAGTTTTCCGGCGGCCAGCGCCAGCGCGTGGCCATTGCCCGCGCGCTGGCCTCCAACGCGGAGTTCATCGTCTGTGATGAGCCGACATCCGCGCTGGATGTCTCGGTGCAGGCGCAGATTCTCAATTTGATGCGCGATCTGCAGGACCGCCTCGGGCTGACGTATCTCTTCATCAGCCACAACCTCGCCGTGGTGCGCCACATGGCGACCAGCATCGGCGTGATGTATCTGGGGCGTCTGGTGGAGGTGGCTCCTGCCGCGCAATTGTTCAGCGCCCCGCGCCACCCTTACACGCGCATGCTGCTGGATGCGGTGCCTGACTTGGAGATGAGTGGCCGCGCGCGCATTCCCGTGCAGGGGGAAATTCCCTCGCCCATCAATCCGCCCACGGGCTGCACCTTCCACCCTCGCTGCCCGCTGGTGAACGAGCGCTGCCGCGCAGAGGCTCCGCTGCCGATCAACGGCGTGGCTTGCCACGCGGTGGAGGAAGGCCGCGACGGGGCGATGGAGCTGCGCAAAAGGGCGTGAGGGGGGCGAAAACTAGGACGCAATTCCAACCCCACCCACATATCAAGATGGGAGCACCGTGAGCCTCGATACATGGCACATCTCGCGTATTTCTCGAGGCCCGGCTGCGCCGGTCACTTCGAAATGAGGGGATAGTTGGGTGACGACAAGTACCAGATAGGTGATGCTTTCGCTTTGCGGGCGGAGTAGGGCGTCACTGGAGGAGTGGCTGTTTATGCAATTGACATGGCGGCCCCATAATTATGATGCCGTAATTCCGTTCTCCGTAATTACTTCTTCATGGACCGGACGCCTACGGACTCTTGTGCGGGCAATCAGCATATGTCCGCCCACGGGCATGGGAATGCGATCAGTCAGAGATGAGGTGTGAAATACCTGGTGCTTTTTCACGAATGGCGAAACCCAGTCGTGGTTGTCTCGAAAAAACACGGTCTCCTCGGCGCAACGCACAACTGTTGTGTTGATAGCCCGGACTCCTTGGTATGACAGGTTGACGTTGCGATACCGGAAGCCCGGAAATTCTAGCTTCGAAGGCGGATCGTTGAAGTCCGGGAGGATACGCACCGCTAGATCGGGGGCAAGCGGCACAATCCTGTTCATAATCCGGTTGTCAGCGGTCTCCTCAACAGCGGTTGGAAAGTCACTCGTGAAAAAGGGCGAGTCTTTGAAGTCATTGTGGAGAATTTCCCAGGTGAAGTTACCAAACCTGATTATACGTTGAGTGATGCCGTCAATCCCTATTGCTTGCGGGTACTTCTTATCGATTTTGATCTTGACCCGTCCGTCATCAAGCATATCGGACAAAGACCCTGCGCCAAGCTCCGGGGGAGGAGATGGCAAATCGCTACGTGCTTCAAGAAGACGGCTCGTCGCATCAACGGCAGCGCGCAGCGGCACTGAGTTTATGCGCATTGCGGCTGGTGAGCATGTCATCACATATGCAATGAACCCGGCGACAACATAAACGGCATCTACATTCGGTATTCCGGCCCGGAAACTGGCGATGGCCCGATTGTAGTTGGGCTCAATAGTCAGCAAAAATTCCTCAACGATCCGCGGTTCCAAAATATAAGCATTCGTGCTGCCGTCAGGCACGCGACAGATGTCTTTTGTCTTGCAAGGGAAAAAAAGTAGATCGCGCTTTCGGATACCCCATAGTCCATCCTCTCCGCGCGCGGGGGAGTTGAAGTTAGCCAGATGAACCTGTGAGACGTAGTGATCAAGCGGCATATTTAAGTGATTAAGACGACATAATACACATTGCCATAAGTTTTTTGACGCACCTGATCCATTCAGTCCCGCTTATTCTGCCTGTTATTCACCAGCTCATCTACCACCGCCGCTTCCGCTACCCTTCTCCCTCTCCCCGCTCGCAATGACGGGTGCCCCCTCAATTCAGCGCCACACCCACAGGCCTAGTCTCCCCGCCCACCGTCACATCGCCGATCATCAGCCCGCCGGGGCCGACGGTGACCGCAACCGTCTCGCCGTCGAGTACGGTGCCCGCCAGTATCATCTCGGCGAGCGGGTCCTGCACATGCTTCTGGATCACGCGCTTGAGGGGGCGCGCGCCGTAGGCGGAATCGTAGCCCTTGTCGGCCAGCCACTGGCGCGCGTCATCCCCCAGCGTGAGTGTGATCTTGCGGTCGTCCAAGAGCTTGGCGAGCCGCTTCAACTGGATATCGACGATGGCCCCCATCTCCGAGCGCTTGAGGCGGTGGAACAGGATGATCTCATCCACGCGGTTGAGAAACTCGGGCCGGAAATGCCCGCGCACCACGGCCATCACAGGTTCGCGCACCACATCCGTATCCTCGCCCTCCGGCTGGTTGACGAGGTACTCGCTGCCCAAATTGGATGTCATGATGATGAGCACGTTGCGGAAATCCACGGTGCGGCCTTGCCCGTCGGTCAGGCGGCCATCGTCCAGCACCTGCAACAGCACGTTGAACACATCGGGGTGCGCCTTCTCGATCTCGTCGAACAGCACGACCTGGTAGGGCCTGCGCCGCACGGCTTCGGTGAGCGCGCCGCCCTCCTCATAGCCCACATAGCCCGGCGGCGCGCCGATGAGCCGGGCGACCGAATGCTTCTCCATGTATTCGGACATATCGAGGCGCACCATGGCGGTGTCATCGTCGAACAGAAAGCTCGCCAGCGCCTTGGTCAGCTCTGTCTTGCCCACGCCCGTGGGGCCAAGGAACATGAACGAGCCGATGGGCCGGTTGGGGTCTTGCAGGCCGGCTCGCGCGCGGCGCACGGCAGTGGAAACGGCCGTGACGGCCTCGGCTTGCCCCACGACGCGGCGGCCGATTTCCTGCTCCATGCGCAGCAGCTTGTCCTTCTCGCCCTCCAGCATCTTGTCGACGGGCACGCCGGTCCAGCGCGAGACGATCTGCGCCACATGGTCAGGTGTGACAGCTTCTTCCATGAGGTCGGATTGACCCTTCGCCTCGATCTCGACCAGCTCTTTTTCCAGCTTGGGAATGATGCCGTAAGCCAGCTCCCCGGCACGCTGGAACTGCCCCTCGCGCTGCGCGCGGGCGAGTTCCGTGCGGGCCTCATCGAGCGACTTCTTCATGGCGGCGGCGCGGCCCAGCTTGTCCTTTTCGCCCTGCCACTGCGCGGTGATCGCGGCGGATTTTTCCTCCAGATCGGCCAACTCCTTTTGCAGACGCACGAGGCGGTCCTTGGACGCCGCGTCGTTTTCCTTTTTCAAGGCTTCGGCTTCGATCTTGAGGCGAATGATTTCGCGGTCAACGGAGTCCAGTTCCTCGGGCTTGCTGTCGATGGCCATGCGCAGGCGCGCGGCGGCTTCATCTACAAGATCGATGGCCTTGTCCGGCAAAAACCGGTCCGTGATGTAGCGGTTGGACAGCGTGGCCGCAGCCACCAGCGCCGCGTCCTGAATGCGCACGGAGTGGTGCTGCTCGTACTTTTCCTTGATGCCGCGCAGGATCGACACGGTATCTTCCACCGTGGGTTCGGAGACAAACACCGGCTGGAACCGCCGCGCCAATGCCGCGTCCTTTTCCACATGCTTGCGGTATTCGGCGAGCGTGGTGGCACCGACACAGTGGAGTTCGCCGCGCGCCAAGGCGGGCTTGAGCAGGTTGGAGGCATCCATCGCGCCATCCGCCTTGCCTGCGCCCACCAGCGTGTGCATCTCGTCGATGAACAGGATGATGCTGCCCTCGGCCGAGGTCACCTCGTTGAGCACGGCTTTCAGGCGCTCCTCGAACTCGCCCCGGTACTTCGCGCCCGCAATCAACGCGCCCAGATCGAGCGCCAGCAGGCTCTTGTCCTTCAGGCTTTCGGGCACGTCTCCGGTGATGATGCGCAGCGCCAGGCCTTCCACGATCGCGGTCTTGCCGACACCCGGCTCACCAATGAGCACGGGGTTGTTCTTGGTGCGGCGCGAGAGCACCTGAATGGTCCGGCGGATTTCCTCGTCGCGGCCGATGACCGGGTCCAGCTTGCCGTTGCGCGCGTCTTCCGTCAGGTCGCGGGCATACTTCTTGAGCGCATCATAGGCGTTCTCGGCGGTGGCGCTGTCAGCGGTGCGCCCCTTGCGGATGGCCGTAATGGCGCTGTTCAGCGCTTGCGGCGTCACGCCAGCGGCAGAGAGAGCTTTGCCGGCTTCCGTGTCTTTTTCCAGCGCCAGCGCCAGCAGCAGCAACTCGGCGGTGACGAAGCTGTCACCCTGTTTGCCGGCCGCTTTTTCCGCCGCCGCAAACACGCGCGCAAGGCCCGGCGCAACATACACCTGCCCGGCGGCAGAGCCCGTGACCTTGGGCACGCGGGCAAGCGCCTGCTCGGTGAGTTTCAGGGCCTGACGGGAGTCGCCGCCCGCACGGGTGATGAGGCCTGCGGCCAAACCTTCAGCGTCATCCAGCAAGACTTTGAGCAGGTGCTCGGCGGCAAATTGCTGATGGTTTTCGCGCGTGGCGAGCGATTGGGCGGATTGCACGAAACCGCGTGAGCGTTCGGTGTATTTCTCAAAATTCATGGCGTGCTTCCCGTCAAAGGCGAAGTGAAAATGCGGCCCAACCCTCTTGGAGGCATCGGGCACAACAGGAATGTAGGAAGGCCACCGGGTGTTGTGAAGTGGGCGGTGTCAAACACGGCATGCGCAATTTGAAAACACCAGAATGCTGCGTTAGTGCAGTCACTCCGGTGCGACCTGCGCCGGGAAAGGGGGTGCAACCCATGTGAAACTCAAAAATGTGAGTATATTGATCAAGCTCGCTCGTGACCTCATTCGTCTCGTGCGAGAAGTCATTCAACTTCTGAGTTGATATCAACTCTTGGGTTAAATGACGGAGCCCCGGCGCTAGAACGCCGGGGCTCTTTTGATTGTGCAACGCTGTGAAGCTCGCAAGTATATTGACGTTTGTTTGTTAGCACATGCCCAATGGTTTTTCAAATGTCCCGTGCCCCCACCCGCCGCCAACAGGAACTGCGCCGAGGCCTGCGCCTGTTAGCGCCGCTGATCCCGCTGTCCGAGAGCGAGCCCGTGCTGGAGCGCGCGGGCAAGCTGACGCGCGAGGGCCTCACGGTCAATGCCGCGTTGTGGCTGGCGTTGGCGGCCCATGTGCGCCATCGTTTCACCGATTACGATGCGCTGTTGGCGGAGGGCTATGACCGCGATGCGGCGCGGCATTTCGTGGTGGAGGCGACGGAAGAGACGTTGACGCGCTGGGGATGCGCCAAGCGCATTGGAACTGAGGCGGAGGAAGGTTAATCCCACTTCTGCTGCATGCCCTGCCGCAACGTGGGCAAGCCAATGCCGGTTGACTCAAATCCGCCATCCACGGCCAGCACCTGCCCCGTGATGTAGCTGGCCTGATCCGAACAGAGGAAATAGATCGCCGCTGCCAGTTCCTCTTCCAGCCCGTAACGGTTGAGCGGCATGTGGTCGTGGTAATCCTTGCGGATCTCGGGGGAGTGAACCTTCAGCGCCATCGCCGTATCCACCGGGCCAGGCGCCACCGCGTTCACGCGGATCCCCAGCTCGCCAAACTCCACCGCCTGCTGCTTGGTGAGGTGGATGACGCCCGCTTTGCTGGTGCCATAAGCCACCCGGAGCGTGGAGGCGCGCAGACCTGAGATGGAAGCAATGTTGACGATGGCCCCCGCACCGCGCGTGGCCATGATGCGCGCCGCCGCCTGTGCGCAGTAGAACGGCCCGGAGAGATTGACCGCCATGACATGAGCCCAATCTTCCGGTGTGGTGTCGAGGATCGGGCCAAAAATGGCGATGCCTGCGTTGTTGACCAGCGCGTCGATGCGCCCGAACTTGGCCTCGATGTCGGCGAAGGTGGCGTTGACCTTGTCCACATCCGAGACATCGCATGTGTGCGTCATGACACGTGTGGGATCAGCGATGGAGGATGCAGCTGTGGCCAGATCATCGGCCAGCACGTCGAGCAGTACCACGCTCCATCTCTCGGCCAAAAAGCGCTTGGCCGTGGCAAGTCCAATGCCGCGTGCGGCTCCTGTGACGACAGCGACCTTGGCCATATCAATGCCCCTGTTTTGCCAGTGCTTCGGTGCGAATATCACTGATGGAGCGGCTGGGCGTGATCGCCTCGCTGTCCACGAGGCAATGGATGATCGCAGGCTTGCCTGAGGCTTCGCAGCGCGCAAGCGCGGGCATGAACTCCGCGGTTGTCTCCACGCGCTCACCATGGCCGCCAAAGGCGCGAGCATAGGCCGCAAAGTCCGGATTTTTCAGCGTGGTTGCGGAAACGCGGCCGGGATAATCGCGCTCCTGGTGCATGCGGATGGTGCCATACATGCCGTTGTCCACCACCACCACGATCACCGGCAGATCATACTGCACGGCGGTGGCGAACTCCTGCCCGTTCATCAGAAAGCAGCCGTCGCCAGCAAAGCAGACCACGGGCCGCCCGGGCTCGCGCCGCTTGGCGGCAATGGCTGCGGGCAGGCCATAGCCCATGGAGCCGGAGGTGGGCGCAAGCTGCGTGCCGTAGCGCTGGAAATGATAGAAACGGTGAATCCAGATCGCATAATTGCCCGCGCCGTTGGTGATGATCGCGTTGGCTGGCAGGTGATTGCGCAGGCTGATCATTACCTCGCTCATCTGCAAGCGGCCCGGCGAGCGGGTGGGCTCAGCGCCCCAGGCCACCGCCGCCGTGTTGATGTCCCGCGTCCATGCGCTCCAAGGGATTGTATGGGGCGGTTGCAGGCCTTCCGCCGCCGCCGTGAAGGCTTCAGGCGAGGCATTGATGGGCAGAGCAGTGGCATAGGTGCGGTTCAGCTCATCGGGATCCGGATGCACATGGATGAGGCGGCGGCCATCGCCGGGGATGTCAAACAGCGTGTAGGATTTGGTGGAGGCCTCCGAGAGCTGGTCGCCCACCACCAGCACAAGATCTGCCGCGCGAATGGCTTTTTCAAGCGCCACACTCATGCCCAGCCCCCCATCGCCTGCAAAATTGGGGTGGGTGGCGGAAAACAAATCCTGCCGCCGGAATGTCGTGGCCACCGGCAGATCGAACCGCTCGGCAAAGCGCGTGATGCGGTCTACAGCGCGCGCGGTCCAGCGGCTGCCGCCCACCAGCACCAGCGGCTGTTTGGCGGCCCAGAGCCGCTTTTGCAGCTCCGCCATCTGCGTGAGGCCGGGGTGTGTCTCGCCGGGGTGAAACGGCGGCGCATCGGACACATCAGCGCTTTCCACCAGCATGTCTTCGGGCAGGGCAATCACCACCGGGCCGGGCTTGCCGGAGGTCGCCACATGAAAGGCACGGGAGATCAACTCCGGGATGCGCGCCGCGTCGTCGATCTCGGTCACCCATTTGGCAAGGCCGCCAAAGGCCGCGCGGTAATCCAGCTCCTGAAACGCATCGCGCCCGCGCATGCCCCGCTCGATCTGCCCCACAAACATGATCAGCGGCGTGCAATCCTGCATGGCGATGTGGATGCCATGCGCGGCGTTGGTGGCCCCCGGACCGCGCGTCACCATGCAGATGCCGGGCCGCCCCGTGAGCTTGCCCACGGCTTCCGCCGCCATGCTGGCCCCGCATTCCTGACGGCACACGGTGATGCGCACAGCGGCATCATGCAGCGCATCCAGCACCGCGAGATAACTCTCACCGGGCACGCAGAAGATATCCTCCACCCCGTGGATAAGGAGTTGATCAACGAGGATCTGCGCGGCGGTTCGTGAGGAGAAGCTCATATCTGCGCCGCTGCCATATCCACCACCAGCCGCCCGCGCACATGACCCGCCAGAATGTCGCGCCCCGCTTGCGGCAGGTCATCGAAGCCAATGGTCGTGGTCATGGCATTGAGCTTCTCCAGATCAAGATCCTGGCCCAGGCGGCGCCAGACCTCCAGCCGCAGAGGGCGCGGGCAACCCACGGAATCAACGCCCAGCAAAGCCACATTGCGCAAGATGAACGGCGCGACACTGGTGGGCAGGTCCATGCCACCCGCCAAGCCACAGGCCGCGATCGCGCCGCCCCAGCGCGTCATGGAAAGTGCATTGGCCAGCGTGGTGGAGCCCACAGTGTCAACGCCCGCCATCCAGCGCTCCTTGGCCAGCGCCTTGGGTGGTGCGCTCAGTTCCGCGCGGTCGATCACCTCCGCTGCGCCAAGCGATTTGAGGTAATCCGCTTCGGCCATCCGGCCCGTGGAGGCGATGACATGCCACCCAAGCTTCGCCAGCAATGCCACCGCAACTGAGCCCACACCGCCCGCCGCACCCGTGACTACAACAGGTCCAGTCGCAGGCGTGAGGCCGTGTTTTTCCAGCGCAAGCACGCATTGCATGGCGGTGAACCCCGCCGTGCCGATGGCCATGGCCTGCGCAGGCGAGAGCGTGGGCGGCAGCGGCACCAGCCACTCGGCTTTGAGCCGCGCTATGCCCGCATAGGCACCAAAATGCGTCTCCCCCACACCGCAACCGGTTAGAACCACGCGGTCGCCGGGCTTGAATGCACCGGAGGGGCTGGTCGTTACCTCTCCCGCCAGATCAATGCCCGGCACCATGGGAAATTTGCGCACCACGGGGGCTTTGCCTGTCAGGGCGAGGCCGTCCTTGTAATTTACGGTGGAATGGCTAACGCGCAACGTGACATCGCCCTCCATCAGGTCTGTCTCGCTCAGAGTTTTAACAGCGACGGTGTAGTTGCCCTCGGGCTTGTCCACCACATAGGCGCGGAACGATGTCATGGGCTCTCCTCAGGCGGGCTGCACCGCCACTTTGGCCGGCGCCGCTTTCTCGATGATGGGCAGATTAATCACCGCCGAGGCAAAGCCAAGCGCAATCGAGCCGTACCAGACCAGATCATAATTGCCATAAGCCTCATAGATCACGCCGCCGAGCCAGCCGCCCAGAAATCCGCCGACCTGGTGGCTGAAGAAGGCGAAACCGTAGAGCATCGCCATGTCCCGCGTGCCGAACATCGTCATCACGAGCGAGGATGTCGGCGGCACGGTCGAGAGCCAGAGCAGCCCCATCATTGCGCCGAATGCCAGCACCACGATGGGCGAAGGCGGCAGCACCATGAGGCCGATGATGGCCACCGAGCGCAGCGTATAGATCAGCGCCAGCATGTAGCGGCGCGGAAAGCGCGTCATGTAGTAGCCCGCGCCAATCGACCCCGCCATGTTGAACAGGCCGATGAGCGCCAGCACCCACAGGCCGATGGAGGGCGCGATGCCCACGTCCTTGAGGTAAGCGGGCAGGTGCGTGGTGATGAAGGCGAGTTGGAAGCCGCAGGTGAAGAAGCCCAGCACCAGCAGAATGTAGCTGGTGTGGCCGAAGGCATGGGCCAATGTCTGCATCAGCGTGCGCTTCTCGCCCTCGCCAATACCCGGATTTTCAGTGCGTGCCTGCGTCGCCAGAAACACCGTGAGTGGAATGGTCATGAGCAGCAGCCCGCCGAAGATCACCAGCGTCATCTGCCAGCCTGCCTGATCGATCAGCCCCACCGCCAGCGGCGAAAACAGGAACTGCCCGAAGGAACCTGCCGCTGTTCCCATCCCCAGCGCCAGCGGGCGCTTTTCAGCGGGCAACAACTTGCCGAAGGCGGCCAGCACCAGGTTGAACGAACAGCCCGACAGGCCAAAGCCGATCAGCACGCCGGAAGTCAGCGTGAACATGGTGGGCGTGGTGGCGAGCGTCATCAGCATCAGGCCAGCGCCGTAGAGCACCAGCCCCGCGACCATCACGCGCATCACCCCGTAACGGTCCGCAATCGCGCCCGCGAAGGGCTGTCCGATGCCCCAGAACAGGTTCTGGATGGCAATCGCAAGGCCGAACACATCCCGCCCCCAGCCCCGCTCGGTGATGATGGGAAGCTGGAAAAACCCCATGGTCGCACGCGGGCCGAAGCCCAGCATGGAAATCACGCAGCCAGCGGCGATGACGGCTGCGGCGGTGCGCACAACAGGGCTGCTGGCAGGCTGGCTGGCGGACATGTGCTTGTTTCCTGGCGGCAAGGTCAGCGCAGCATAGGCCAGCCCGCATCGCCTCGCCAATCAATCCGGCGCGAAATGTCCATCACCAATATGTATGAAAGCATACAACCCCGGCCTCCTCGCAGGAACCGGGGTTGCATGTTGCTGACAAAAGCCGGGGCGGTTGCGGCGCCGGTCCGATCCTTGCCAGAACCTGTTGAAACTCAATAGGCCTTGGTGATGGCGTGATGGCCGTGGCCAGCATGATGATGGCCGGCATGATGATGCCCGCTGCGCTGGCCGACAGGGGCCCAGTGGGCCTGTGCCGGAGCCACCATTTCGGAGCGATGGCGCACGGCATACTCGGCCGGGATCACCTGATGATGCACCTGCGCGGGGCGCACCATCACCTGGCGGGCGCGGCTCTCATACACGGCGGGAATGGTTTCATGCACGATCTGCGCGGGGCGGATCACCACGGTTTTGTGCTGCACGCCGTACTGCGCCGGAATCTTGACCCAGCAGCCGATCTCGCGGCCATGGGCATCGCGGGTCACCTGCCAATCCTTGCGGGCGGGAGAGAGAAGCACCTGCTCGGCCACGGTGCCCAGCTGGCCGGGAATTTCGCGCGCCACGGAGTGGGCGGGCCGCACCAGCACTTTTTCATGCACGGTGCCATATACTGCAGGCGTCGTGTGGGCCAAGCTCTGCGCGGGGCGCACCATCACCTGCTCGGCGACGTTGCGGTAGAGCGGCGGGGTGACCACTTTCTGATAGCAGGTTTCGCAATGGCCACCTGCAGAGGCAAGGCCCATGCTGCCCGCAAAGGCTGCTGTGGTCACAAGTATCGTCAGCGCTGTCTTCATCATGGGCTCCTGCTTGGCGCCTGCGGTGTTGCCCGGTGCGCCTCCCGGATATCTATGACGATTTCATGAGCGATGACAAAGACTTGCACGAGGCAAGGTAAATTTAACCAAGGCCTGTCACGGGCCGGGACAGCTCTTCCCAACGTGGAACCGGACTGTGCCGATCCGGATCACATCACAGGCTTGCAGGCTAGAGCTCCAACTTGAACGGCACGCCCTCGAAGCAATCGGCACCGCGCCCGATGCGTTCAGCCGCAAGAAACAGGCGCCCCGAACGCCCGAGCGCCTTGTCGGCAATGGCAATGAGCCGCAGGTTGGGTGTGGCCGTGGGCGAGCGCGCGCGGATAAGGTCTGCAATCTCTTTCTCCGGGCGGTCGGGCCGCAGTGCTGCCACTGAGATCAGCGCGGCTGCTGTGGATCGGCTGACGCCCGCATAGCAATGCACCACCATGGGGCTGTCCATGGACCAGCCGCGCACGAAGGCGAGGAGGCGGTTCACATGGGCTTCGGCGGGTTCGATATGCCCGTCCAGCGGTTCGATGATGTCACTCATGCCAAGAAACAGGTGGTTATCGGGCAGGATCTCGCGCGGACGCGGCACCGCCGTCTGTTCATTGATGAGGGTGAGCACATGGCTCGCCCGTGTCGATGTGACCGTGGCTTGCAAGCGGGAGAGGGAGCAGACCTGTATGAATGGCATGGCACATTTATACGCTTATTTCTTGCATACGCCTATTCCATGAGTTCGCGGAAGCGCTCCAGAAAGAGTTTTTCCGCCCGCTCCGTCGGCCAAGGCTCAAGCATCGCCAGCACGGATAGCGGCAGCGGCACCATCGTGCCGAAGATGCGGTTGGCCTCCGCCGGCTCGAAACCGGCCAGCCGGGTCGCCTCATGCCAGGCGGCGATGCCATCGGCCTCCTTGGCCAGGGCTTTCACGCCGGTGGTCATGACAGGCGGCAGGCCGACCCGCAGCATCACCGCGCCCAGAATGCGCGCTTCCACGCCCTTGTAGGCTTCGCCCAGCACCGCCTTGAAGGGCGAGATGATGTCTCCGATCACGTATTCTGCCGCATCGTGCAGCAGGATCGCCAGTTGCGTCGCGCGGGGCAGGCCGCTGCGCTGATGTTCGGCAATGGCGAGCACCGCAAGGCTGTGCTGTGCCACGGAGAAGGAATGCGGCCCGAGGGTCTGGCCATTCCAGCGCGCCACGCGGGCCAGGCCATGGGCAATGTCCTCGATCTCCACATCCAGCGGCGAAGGATCGAGCAGATCGAGCCGGCGGCCCGACAGCATGCGCTGCCAGGCGCGCGGAGGGGATGTTTTGGGCATGTCAGACTCGCATGAAAGATCAGACTCGCATCAATGAAACGGGCCCACCCAGCGCCGCCACTTCGGCGTGGCGAAAACAGCCGGTGAGGTGGTCGTTGGTCATGCCCACGGCCTGCATGAAGGCATAGACAATCGTGGGGCCGCAGAAGGTGAAGCCGCGCGTCTTGAGATCCTGGGAGATCGCCTGGGAAACCGCAGTCTGTGTCGGCACGCTGGCGCGGCTCGTGTGGTTGGGTTGCTGCGGCTCACCATCCACGAAGTTCCACAGGTACTGTGCGAAGCCCTGGCGCTCCTCGATCTCCAGCATCACGCGGGCGGAGGGCACCACACCCGCGATCTTTGCGCGGTTGCGGACAATGCCCGTGTCCTGCATCAGCGCCTGCAGCTTTTCAGGCGTGTAGCGCGCCATGATCCTGGGATCGAAACCATCGAACGCACGGCGGAAGTTCTCGCGTTTGCGCAGGATCGTGATCCACGAGAGCCCGGCCTGGAAACCATCGAGCACCAGTTTCTCGAACAGCGCGCGGGAATCGGTTTCGGGCACGCCCCAATCCGTGTCGTGATAGGTGACGTAGAGCGGGTCCACACCCGGCCACCAGCAGCGGTTGTTGCCATCGGCGTGGCGGATCAGGTCAGCAGATTCAGGCGGCATGAGGCCTCATGCGGGAAAGGGCCAGGGGTGCGTCCACCACGGGGGGCGGACGGGGGAGGCAGCCAGGCCACCGACGGTGAGGGGCGTGTCGGCGGCGAGCGCATCCGCGACCCTGTCGAGGCGCAGGATCGCAAGGCTGCGCCCGGCGGCTCCCGTGCCCGCGCGGCCCATATCCCGGTCGCCCGCCATCACGGGTGCGCCCTCGCTGGGCGTCAGGCCGCCTTGCGTGGCCAGCACGATCAGCCGCGTGCGCGCCGTGCCCCGGTGTTCCATGCGCGAGACGACCTCCTGACCCACATAGCAACCCTTGCGAAAATCAACGCCGTGCAATTGATCCATGTTGATCTCATGGGGAAAGCTGTCGCCCAAAGCGAAATCGAACACCGCCTCGGACAGGGCCTGGTCCACCCGCATCGCGTGAAAGGCCGCAAGCGGGGCATGCCCCGCTCCAAGCTCCGCCATGATCGCCTCGCCCGCTCCGCGCGGCACCAGCAGGCGATGGCCCGCACCCGCTGCGCGCGGATCGGCAAAGGCCAGGTCATACCCCTGCGGATCAAACGGCGCGCCCCAGAGCGCCAGCACGCCGACATCGGCGCTCAGATCATAGATTTCGACCTTGGCGCGCAACTTGTAGAGCATCAGCCGCCTCGCGAGGTCACCGGCGGCCACGAGGGGCACATCGAGGTAGAAGCCGCCGTCATCAACCGCTTCCGTGACGAAGAAATCCGTGATGATCTTGCCCTGCGGTGTGAGCAGGGCGGCATGGATCGCCTGACCGGGCCGCGCGCCCGCCATGGCATTGGTGATCAGCCCGTCGAGAAACCCGCGTGCGTCCTCACCGGTGACACGCAGGACACCGCGATGGGGCAGCAGCGTCGCCAGCAATTGATCTTTCAACGTGTCCTGCGCCATGTCGATGCGTATATCCTCGCGAGAATGCTTGTGCGGGCTGTTGACCTTGATTAGTCCGGCTGCAGCAAGGCCACAAGCACAACGGACTTTAGATGGCACAGACCTACGATCTCATTCTGCGTGGCGGCACTGTGGTCAACCACGATGGCACGGGCGCACGCGACATCGGCATCACGGATGGCGCCATCGCCGCCATCGGCAGTCTGGGCGGAGCCAGCGCGGGCGAAGTGGTGGATTGCACGGGCCTGCACATCCTTCCCGGCGTCATCGACAGCCAGGTTCATTTCCGTGAGCCCGGCCTGACGCACAAGGAGGATCTTGAAACAGGCTCGCGCGCCGCTGTGTTGGGCGGGGTCACCGCTGTGTTCGAAATGCCGAACACCAACCCGCTCACGACCTCCGCCGCCACGCTGGAGGACAAGCTCAAGGCCGCGCGCGGGCGCATGCACTGCGAACATGCGTTCTGGGTGGGCGGCACGCACGAGAACGCGCGAGACATTCCGGAGTTGGAGCGCCTGCCCGGCACGCCAGGAATCAAGGTGTTCATGGGCTCCTCCACGGGCTCGCTGCTGGTGGAGGATGACGCGGGCGTGCGCGAAATCTTGAAACGCACCCGGCGCCGTGCCGCGTTCCACTCCGAGGATGAACCGCGCCTGCGCGAGCGCATGCACTTGCGCGTGCCGGGTGACCCCTCATCGCATCCGGTCTGGCGCGATGTGGAGACAGCGCTGCGCTGCACGAAGCGGCTGGTGGGTATCGCCCGCGAGACCGGCGCGCGCATTCATGTCCTCCACATCTCCACCGCTGACGAGATAATCTATCTCGCCGCCCACAAGGATGTGGCGACCTGTGAGGCGACGCCCCATCACCTGACGCTGGCCGCGCCTGATTGCTATGACCAGCTGGGGGCCTATGCGCAGATGAATCCGCCCGTGCGCGATGAGCCCCACCGCCAGGGCATCTGGCGGGGCATCGGCCAAGGCGTGGTGGACGTGCTGGGATCAGACCATGCACCCCACACCCATGAGGAGAAATCCCACGCCTACCCCGCCACCCATTCGGGCATGACGGGGGTGCAGACCCTCGTGCCCATCATGCTTGATCATGTGAACGCCGGACGTCTTTCGCTGGAGCGCTTCGTTGACCTCACCAGCGCCGGCCCCAAGCGCCTCTTCGGCATCGCCCGCAAGGGACGCATCGCGGTCGGCTATGACGGCGACTTCACCATTGTCGACATGAAGCGCCGCGAGACCATCACCAACCGCTGGATCGCCTCACGCTGCGGCTGGACGCCCTATGACGGCGTATCCGTGCAGGGCTGGCCGGTGGGCACATTCATTCGCGGCCAGCGCGTGATGTGGGAGGGCGATCTGACAGGCGCAGGTCGCGGTCAGCCCGTGCGCTTCGAGGAAACGCTGGCATGATGATCTAAATGCGACTTTTTTCACACGTCTGAATTTATCCACCAAATTGCAGGTCAACCGCCTTGACTCGCGTCTTGCATGCAATTTGACGGGGTAGCCAAAACCGATCAAAAATAAGTGATTTGATTCAATGATTTGCAAGGTAAGCGTTCGCGAATGCAAAAGTTAACGCTTTCTTAAGGTTTTCCTTCAAGGTCGCAAAAAAGACGTTCCGCTCTCGTAATGAATGAGCCGGCATAGTTGAATGCGACAGTTTCGTGTCGGAATCTCAAGCCGTTAGCTTTCCTGCACATGCTGTGGATAACGCGTCGGCTGGCGCGCAGGACCAGTGGTCCGACAGGGACTAAATTATCTGCATTGCACCCCTGATCATTCGCCCGCTACACAGTTCTTGTCGCAGGACACACATAAATAACGTCACGCGGGGCCGCAGGTTTGCACATTGCGCAGGTCTGCATGGTGGATTTTCAATCATCGGGGTGAATGCCGGTGGTCTGTTCGGGCGTTGAGCAGGGCGCGGGTTATGGGAGAAAGTGATGACGTCGCCTATGTTGCACCGGTGGTGCAGTCCACGCTGTTGCCTCAAGCCCGGGTTGCACTGCCTGAGCTAGAGTCTCTGCAGGCGCTTCCCATTTAAACGCCCCCCTTCTTCTTCTGTCGCCAGGCCGCGGTTCCGGTTTTCCGGAGACCTCTTCTCGACCAAAATTGATTGGAATATTCGATGTATGCCAAAAACCACGAAGAGTTTGCAGATCGCCCGCCGCACTTCGATGCGATGTCCGTCCGCCCCATTCAGCCTGCCGGTCACTCTGAAGAACAATCGGCCATTCAGTCCGTGACGCCTCGTCAAGAAGCTGCAGCCTCGGGCCGTGGCAATGCCGAAGCGGCCCGCACCGCATGGGCGCGCATTCGCCAGGTGCTGCGTGCGGAAGTGGGTGAGGATGTCTACGGCAGCTGGTTTGCCCGCATGGAATTCGTGGAGGCGCAGGACGGTGTCATCAGTTTGAGCGTGCCAACCAAGTTCTTGCGCAGCTGGGTCAACGCCCATTACCGCGAGCGCCTGCAGCGCTATTTCATCGATGCCGAATGCGGTGCGGAGGAAGTGGCCATTGTCGTGCGCATCAATGGACAGAAGGCTGTCGCTGCAAAGGCCGCGCCCTTGCCCGCACCGGGAGAAAACCGGGCTCCCCTGCTCAAACTTGTGGGCGGCAATGAAGTCCCTCGCGATGTGTCGTCGTCTCCCGGCAACCTGGAGGCGGATGTGCTGGCCGGATCGCCGCTCGACAAGCGCTACACCTTCGACTCGTTCCTGACCGGCAAATCCAATGCATTTGCCCATCTGGCGGCGCAGCAGATTGCACAGGCCCGTCCCGGAGATGCGCCGATCTACAATCCGCTCTACATTCACGCCGCCGTGGGTCTGGGCAAGACGCATCTGGGGCAGGCACTGGCGCAGGCGCTCGAGCTGAGCGGCCGCCGCGTGGTCTACCTCACGGCTGAGCGCTTCATGTACGGCTTTGTCTCGGCGCTGAAATCGCACACGGCGATCGCCTTCAAGGAAAAGTTGCGCGCCATCGACGTGCTGGTGGTGGATGATGTGCAGTTCCTGACCGGCAAATCGATCCAGCAGGAGTTCTGTCACACGCTCAACGCCCTCATCGATGCGGGCAAGCAGGTCATCGTGGCGGCCGACCGCCCGCCATCCGATCTGGAGGGCATCGAGGATCGCATGCGCTCGCGCCTGCAGGCGGGCCTCGTCGTGGAAATGGGCCAGCTCGATGAAGACCTGCGCGTCAAGATACTCGAAGCGCGCATTGCCGTGGCGCGCGGTCATCTGGTTTCGTTTGAGGTGCGTCCCGAGGTGGTGACGTGGCTTGCGCGGGAGCTCACCGCCAATGGCCGGGATCTGGAGGGCGCGGTCAACCGCATGCTGGCCCATGCCACTCTGGTCAAGGCACCCATCGACATTGCCATGGCCGAGCAGGCCATCAAGGATCTGATCCGTGTGCGCGAACCCAAGAAGGTGCGCATCGAGGACATCCAGCGCCTCGTGGCCAATCACTTCAACGTCAGCAAGGCGGATATCCTCTCCTCGCGCCGCACGGCGGCGGTGGTGCGCCCCAGGCAAATCGCGATGTATCTCTCCAAAGCGCTGACATTGCGTTCGCTGCCGGAGATCGGACGGCGCTTTGGCGGACGCGATCACACGACCGTGCTGCATGCGGTGCGCAAGATCGAAGGGTTGTCCGGCAAGGATATGGGTCTGGCCGGGGAAATCGATTTGCTCAAGCGCATGCTGCAGGAATAAAAGCTGACATATCTGCGCATGTCCCGCGAATTGAGCGGGGGATGATTGGGCCCGCGCCTTGAGTTTTGGCAGGCGCTGCGGCAACGTCCGCAAATGAAATTGCTGAATCCCCGCGATTCTGCCAGCCTGTTTGGGACATCATGAAGGTTACAGTCGAGCAAGCCGCCCTGTTGAAGTCGCTGGGGCACGTTCACCGCGTCGTCGAGCGGCGCAACACGATTCCCATCCTGTCCAACGTCCTGTTGAAGGCCCTGGGTGGAAGTCTGCAACTCAAAGCGACGGATCTCGATATCGAGGTGACCGAAACACTCGCCGCGCAAAGCGGCATGGACGGTGCCATCACCGTGCCGGCCCACACGCTCTATGACATCGTGCGCAAGCTTTCCGATGGAGCGCAGGTGTCCATTGAAAGCGGCATCGATGGTGGTCAGCTCACCATCAAATCCGGCCGCTCGCGTTTCACGTTGCAATCCCTTCCCGAGGTGGATTTCCCCGATATGGCCGCGGGCGAGTTGACGCACCGTTTCACCATTGCCTCAAAGGAACTGCAGCGGCTGATCGAAAAGACGCAGTTTGCCATCTCGACCGAGGAAACACGCTATTATCTCAACGGCATTTACATCCATACCGTCGACACCGATGCGGGCGTGATGTTGCGGACGGTCGCGACCGATGGGCACCGCTTGGCGCGCTCGGAGCTGCCATCACCTGCGGGCGCAGCCGGCATGCCCGGCGTGATCATCCCGCGCAAGACCGTGGCGGAAGTGGTCAAGCTCGTCGGCGAGTTCAGCGGCGATGTGGTGGTGGAACTCTCCACCGCCAAGATTCGCTTCGTGGTGGGCAGTGTCGTGCTGATTTCCAAGCTGATCGACGGCACCTTCCCCGATTACACCCGGGTTATTCCCCTTGGCAATGACAAGCGCCTCGTGGTGGAGCGCGCCGAGTTCACCAAATCGGTGGACCGTGTCTCGACGATTTCCTCCGAGCGCGGCCGCGCGGTGAAGCTCTCGCTGACCGAGCGCAAGCTCACCCTCTCCGTCAACAATCCCGATGCGGGCAATGCGGTAGAAGAGCTGGAAGTGGATTACGAGGCAGGGGCGATCGACATCGGCTTCAACGCACGCTATCTTCTTGATATCGCAGGACAACTTGAAGGTGATACAGCGCTGTTCAAGCTGGCGGACCCGTCGTCGCCCACCGTGATTCAGGACCGCGAGGGCGCCTCCACGCTCTATGTGCTGATGCCGATGCGGGTGTGATGCGCGCCTGTCCCAGGGCCTCCACTTGAGCCATATCCAGCGCCTCGTTCTGTCGGAGTTTCGCAATTACGCCGCGCTTGACCTGCGTGTCAGTGAACCGATGCTGGCGCTTGTCGGCGAGAACGGCGCGGGCAAGACCAACATCCTGGAGGCGATCTCGCTTCTCACGCCAGGGCGCGGCCTGCGGCGGGCGGACAGCACGCGCCTGGCCCGTCAGGGGGGATCGGGGGGCTATGCCGTCTCGGTCGAGATCGAGGGCGCTGTCGGACCCGCGCATCTGGGCATCGGTTTTGATGCAGGCGAGGGCGGCGGGCGGCGCATCCGCATTGACCGGGAACCTGCGCCCTCCGCCACCGCGTTCATGGATCACTGCCGCATCGTCTGGCTGACGCCGGATCACGATGGCCTGTTTCGCGGACCAGCCGGGGACAGGCGGCGCTTTCTCGATCGCCTCGTGCTGGCGGTGGATCCCGGCCACGGCACGCGTATGAATGCGCTCGACAAGACCTTGCGGGCCCGAAACAGACTGCTGGAAGATGATGACGCCGACCCGCGTTGGCTGGATGCGATCGAGCGTGAACTGGCTGAAGCAGCGATCGCCGCCACTGCAGCGCGCGGCGAAACCGTGGGTCGCCTCGGGGCCCTTATCCGTGCACAGCATGATGCGGCCTCGCCGTTTCCCGATGCCGTGCTGTCCCTTGAGGGGGAACTCGACGCGGCCCTGGCTAGCACATCGGCCTTGGCGGCGGAGGAGTGGTATGCATCCGCGCTGCGCGACAACCGCCGCCGGGACCGCGCCGCAGGGCGCACGCTGATCGGCCCCAATACGACGGATCTCGCCGTGCGCCACGCGCCCAAGGACATGCCGGCGGAGCTTTGCTCGACCGGTGAGCAGAAGGCCTTGCTGGTGGGGCTGATCCTCGCCCATGCGGCGCTTGTGCGGCAGATGTCCGGCATGGCACCGCTGATCCTGCTGGATGAGGTGGCGGCCCACCTGGATGGCGGACGCCGCGCCGCACTGTTCGAGCGGCTCGGTGCATTGGGCGGGCAGGTCTGGATGACAGGAACTGACCTTGAACTTTTCGCGGGCCTGCCGCAGCATTCCGGCCTATACACCGTGGCTGCGGGGCAAATTCGCAAGACTTAACTGATCCTTGAATTTTTGGCGGCAATTTGACAAATGCCGCTGGGGAAGCTGGCTCTGCGCGCAATCGGCATGCGTTGACAGGATGCGAAACTCCTCAACATGTGGTCAGAAGACAGAACAATGAGGGCCGGCAGGACCCGCAGGAGTTGGCAAGTATGCGGCCCAATCAAAAGCCCAAACCGGCGACCGATGCGCTGAAAGCGCTGCGCATGGGTTTCGTGGGCATCGGGGTGTTTTCCGCCTGCATCAGCCTGCTCATGCTGACCAGTTCGATCTACATGCTGCAGGTCTATGACCGCGTGCTCTCCAGCCGCAGCGTCCCCACCCTGATCGGCATCTCCCTGATCGTGCTGGTGGCTTATGCGGTGCAGGGCATTCTGGATGCTTCGCGCACGCGCATGCTGGCGCGCATTGGTGCGGAGTTCGACCGCGTGCTGTCCGCCGGCGTGTTTGGCATCACGCGCCGGTTGCATCTGCGCGGGGCGCGGCCTGATCAATCCATGCAGGGGGTCCGCGATCTGGACACTGTGCGCGGATTTCTCTCCAGCCAGGGGCCGACCGCTTTCTTCGACATGCCTTTCATGCCGATCTTCTTCATTGGCTGCTTTATTCTGCACCCCTATCTCGGCGTCATGACCATCGTTGGTGCCGTGATCATCATGGGCCTCACCTTGTGGAGCGAGCGGGGCTCGCAGCAGCAGACGCTGGCATTGACCCGCGCCGCCGCCGAGCGCCATATGCTGGCGGAGGCCAACCGCCGCAATGCCGAGGCCGTGCAGGCCATGGGCATGGGCGACACCATGGCCGCGCGCTGGCAGGTGTTGAACGAGCGCTTCGTGCGCTCCAATCTGATGCTGTCGGACACCACAAACAGCATCGGCTCCATGGCCAAGGTGTTCAGGTTCGCCTTTCAGTCCGCTGTTCTGGGTATGGGTGCCTACCTTGTCATCATCCAGCAGATGTCGCCGGGCGCGATGATTGCGGCCTCCATCCTCACGTCGCGGGCGCTGGCCCCCATTGAGACCGCCGTGGCGCACTGGAAGAGCTTCATCGCCGCGCGCCTGTCTTTTGCACGCCTCGATGATCTGCTGGGAAACCTCGCCTCTGAGCCCGAGCGCACCGCGCTGCCCGTGCCCCGGAACAGGTTTGCGGCAGACGACATCATGGTGACCGTGCCCGGACGGCAGACGCCGCTGGTCGCCGGCGCATCGTTCGATCTCAAGGCCGGGCAGGGCCTCATGCTGATCGGCCCCAGCGGCAGCGGCAAGTCCACGCTGATGCGCGTGCTGGCTTCGGTCTGGCCCGCCATGCGCGGCACCATCCGCATCGACGGCGCGTCGCTGGACCAATGGAGCCCCGAGCAATTGGGTTGCCATGTGGGCTACATGCCGCAGGATGTGGAACTGTTCGATGGCACGGTGGCGGAAAACATCGCTCGCTTCATCCCTGGCGCCGGGGATGAGGAAGTCGTGGCCGCAGCCAAGGCTGCCGGTGCCCATGACCTGATCCTGCACCTCACCGATGGCTATGCGACGCGCGTGGGTGAAGGCGGGCAGACCCTCTCGGGCGGCCAGCGCCAGCGCGTGGGCCTGGCGCGCGCCATGTTCCGCAATCCGTTCCTGATCCTGCTGGATGAGCCCAATTCCAACCTTGATTCGGAAGGCGAGGTGGCCCTTGTCTCTGCATTGAATGCCGCGCGGGCGCAGGGCTCCATTGTCATCGTCGTCTCGCACAAAGCCCCGCTGCTGGCGGCGGTGGATTTTGTCGGCCGCGTGCATGAGGGGCGTTTGCAGATTGTCACGCGGGATGATTACCGCAAGGCGACCATGGCGCAGGCCAATGCCGCCGCGCCATCCGCGCCTCGCTCCGCACCGCCGCAACAGAATGTACGCCAGCAGATGGCGCTGCTGCAGGGCGCAACGGGCGTGCCTGTCACCAATCAGGAAAACCGCTCATGACACCTGAAAGCGAGAGCTATCGCCCCGGTCTGCGCCGCGCGTTCATCGGCGGGGCCAGCGTTCTGGCCCTCTTTTCGGGCACGGTGGGCCTGTGGGCCGCTGCTGCACCCTGGGCCGGTGCCGTGGTGGCATCGGGCCAGTTCGTCGTCGATTCCAACCTCAAGAAAGTGCAGCATCAGACCGGGGGCATCGTGGCGGAGCTCAACATCCGCGAGGGCACGCGTGTGAAGGCTGGCGACATCGTCATGCGCCTCGATGACACGCTGCTGCGGGCCAACCTGCAGATCGTGGTGACCCAACTCGACGAGTTGCAATCACGCCAGGCGCGGCTCGAAGCCGAGCGCGAGGGGCGCGACGATTTCATTCTCGCCCCCGGACTCAAGGAGCGCGAAAGCATACCTGCGGTGCGTAAATCTCTGGCCGACGAAAAGCGCCTGATGCTGACCCGCCGCAGCCAGCGCGACGGTCAGCGCGCCCAGCTCACCAAGCGTGTGGCGCAGTTGCGCGAGGAGATCACCGGAATCGACGCGCAGCTCTCCTCGCGCGAGGCGCAGATCGGATTGCTCGAGCGTGAACTGGGAGGCGTGCGTGATCTCTTCGAGCGCAAGCTGCTGCCCATCACCCGGCTGATGCCGCTGGAGCGGGAAGCCGCCAGCCAGACCGGTCAACGCGGCCAGCTCATCGCATCCCGCGCGCAGGCCGAGGGCAAGATCGCCGAGACAGAGTTGCAGCTCCTGCAGATCGACATCGACATGCAGACCGAAATCGCCAAGGAATTGCGTGAGATACAGGGCCGCACGTCAGAGCTTTTCGAGCGCAAGGTGGCGGCGGAAGACCAGCTCAAGCGCACCGACATCCGCGCGCCGATCGATGGCCAGGTGCACCAGCTGGCGGTACATACCGTCGGCGGCGTCATTCCCCCGACCGAACCTGTCATGCTGATCGTGCCGCAAAACGAAGATCTGCACATCGAAATCCGCGTGCAACCCACCGATATCGATCAGCTGCACATGAACCAGGCAGCCATCGTCAAGGTCATGGCAGGCAACCACCGCACGACGCCGGAGATCGCAGGGTTCGTCTCGCGCCTGTCCTCGGATGTTTCGCGTGATCCGCAGACCGGCATGCCGTTCTATCTCGTGCGCATCACGACCTCGCAGAAGGAGCGCGCACGGCTGGAGGGGCTGACCATCATTTCGGGCATGCAGGCGGAGGTCTACATCCACACCACCGACCGCACGCCGTTCCAATACATGATCAAGCCGCTGAAGGATCAATTCAACCGCGCTTTCCGCGAGCGGTGAGGCGCAGGCGCGCATTGCATCTTGGCCGTGAGCGCCCTACCTGAACGTGCATGACTGACACGCTTTACACCATCGCCAACCCGCGCCGTTTCGCGCAAATCAGCGACAGGGTGCTGCCGTGGCTGGCTGGTGCGACCCTGGTGGCCCTGGTCGTCGGCCTCTACGGCGCGTGGTTCGTCGCGCCGCCCGATTATCAGCAGGGCGAGACGATCCGCATCAAATACATCCATGTGCCTGCGGCCTGGATCAGCCTGTTCGCCTGGGTTTCCATGTCGTTGTCGGCCATCGGCACGCTGGTGTTTCGCCACCCCCTGGCGGATGTGGCGCAGAAAGCAGCCGCCCCCATCGGCGCGTGTTTCTGCGGCGTGTGTCTCATCACCGGCGCGCTCTGGGGCAAGCCCATGTGGGGCACATGGTGGGTGTGGGATGCGCGGCTGACCTCGGTGCTGGTGCTGTTCCTCATGTATCTGGGCGTGATGGCCCTCTGGCGCGCCATTGAAGACCCCGGTGTGGCCGCCAAGGCAGCCGCGATCATCACCCTGGTGGGCGCGATCAACATTCCCATCATCAAGTTCTCGGTGGATTGGTGGAACACGCTGCATCAGCCCGCCTCGGTGCTCCGGCTGGATGGCCCGGCGATCCACCCCTCCATGCTCTGGCCGCTGCTGGTCATGGGGTTGGCGGCCATGCTTGGCTTCATGACGCTGCTCATGCTGCGCATGCGCACGGAACTGATGGAGCGCCGCTTGCGCCGCCTCGCGCTGATGCAGGCCCAGCATGCTTGATCTGGCAGATATGCTCGATTTGGGACGCCATGGCGGGTTCATTCTGGCCAGTTACGGCGCAACGCTGCTGATCCTCGGCGGCTTGGTGTTGAGGAGTCTGCGCGCCTACAGCGCTGCCAAAGCGCGCCTTGCAGCCAGTGAGCGGCCTGGCGAATGAGCCGCCGGTTTCTCGTCTTGCTGCCCTTGCTGCTGTTTGGCGGGCTGGCCGCGCTGTTTCTCACAGGCCTGTTCGGCGGGGACAAATCGCGCATTCCCTCAGCTCTGATCGGTCGCGCCGCCCCCCTGATCAGCTTGCGGCCGCTCGAAGGTCTGGAACGCGGCGGCACAGCCGTTCCGGGGCTGGAATCGGCCATGCTGCATGACGGCGCGGTCACGTTGGTCAATATCTTCGCCTCGTGGTGCGCGCCCTGCCACGCGGAGCACCCGTTTTTGATGGACCTGGCGAAAGACGAACGGTTTCGCATTGCGGGCATCAACCAGAAAGACACGGCTGAGAACGCCCGGCGCTTTCTGGCCGCCAAAGGCAACCCGTACCGCATGGTGGGGGTGGATGCGAATGGGCGCGGGTCGATCGAATGGGGAGTCTACGGCGTGCCGGAAACCTTCATCATCCGGCGCGACGGCACCATTGCTTACAAGCTGGTGGGGCCCCTGACGGCTGACAACATCGCGGGATTTCGCGCCGAGATCGAGAAGGCGCTGCGCTAGGCCGTGAACTCATAAAAGGAGGGGTATTTGACGCGAGAGAATGTGGAGACCAAGTTTTGTTGGCTGATCCGCCGTCAACCGTCCGGTTTGCAAGGACCAGGCGGCAAAAGATGGCCCACATTCACCGCGCCTGCGGTGGGCTTGAGAGGCAAAACTGCCTCGCAACCGGCCCTTGCCTTGACGGACGTCAAGGCGGCGCGCCGCTTGCGGTCATTTTTGACCCTGAAGCCCATCAAATGCCCCTCTTTTTATGAGTTCACGGCCTAATGCCCCAGCAGGAGCGCTTCGGCTGGAGCCTGTGGCCCGTGCCTGTGGGCTGGGCGCTGGCGCTGTGGCTGGCCTGGCATGGGCTGGATGATTTCAGGATTCTGGCCCGGGGCGACATCCCTGTTCGCGGCTTTGTGTTGCAAAGCTTTGCCGCATGGCCACGGGGCGCGCAGCAGGCGCTGGCCGGGGCACAGATCGCGCTTCTTGTCCTTGCACTGCCGTCCTTCGTGGGCTGGGTGGCGCTTCGCAAGCTGATCACGGTGGGTGCCACCGGCGTGACACTGGAGCGTTGGCGCGGGTTCCGGCGCCTGGACTGGGCCGACATCGAGCGGCTGGAGTTCGAATGGGGCGATGCGCTGTTTTCCGTGCGCGCACCGGGCCGCCTCAAAAGATGTCGTTTCAGACCCTGGACCATCGGCATGGATGCGGATCAATTCCGCGCATTGATTGAGCGGCATCAGCCGCGGCTGACACCTGACGAGGACGAAGGTCAGCCCTGGGGGCGTTCGTCCTCATTCACCTCATAGCGCTTGAGCAGACCGACCTGCGACACGGCAAAAAGCAGGGTCAGCGGCATCACGCCCCAGACCTTGAAGGCGACCCAGGTGTCGGTGGGAAAACTGCGCCACACCACCTCGTTCAGCATCGCCAGCACGAAGAAGAACAGGCCCCAGCGGAAGGTCAGCTTCACCCAGCCTTCATGGGTCAGGCGAAACACGCTGTCGAGCACATAGGGCAGAAGCGGCTTGCCCAGTGCAAGGCCGCCCAGCAGCACGCAGCCGAACAGCGCATTGACGATGGTGGGCTTGAGCTTGATGAACAGGTCGTCCGCTAGCCACAGTGTCAGGCCACCAAACACCAGCACCATCGCGCCCGAGATGAGCGGCATGATCGGCAGCGTTTTGAGCAGCCAGCGCGTCAGCGCCAGTGACAGCAACATCGCGACCATGAACACCGCCGTGGCGATGAAAATGCCGCTCTGCGGGCCTTCCAGCAACGTGGCCGGCAGCACGGCGCGCAGCAGCGGGCGAAACAACTCGGGGCGGGAGTTCGCCAGAAAGAAAACCATGAGCGGCCCCATCTCCAGCACAAGCTTGAGCAGCGGGTTTTGCGGGGCGGTGTGCAGGCGGGTCATGGCCGCCCTCTACCCGAGCAGGGGGACTTGCGCCAGTCGCCTGATCGATGTCACGGGTCCGAAGCTTTTTGCCAGAATGCGCGCGGCAGCCTCCGCCAAGGGCTCGCTGACCGTCAGCATATGATGGCCGTTGGCATGAAGCAGCGTTGTGCTGTCGCGCATCACGCCCACATGCCCTTTCCAGAACACGGCGTCACCGCGCTGCAACCCGGCAAAATCCGGCGTGATCGGCAGGGGTTCAGGATAAAACCGCTCCAGCATGTCGCTGTCACGCGGGGCTTTCACACCCGCTGTGCGCAGGGCTGTCTGCACAAGGCCTGAGCAATCGAGCCCCAGGCTGGTGCGCCCGCCCCACAGATAGGGCGTGCCCAGATAGCGCTCGGCCACGCTGATATAATTAGGCTCACAGCTCGTGATGGGCACAAGATGACGCGCGAAGACATAGCCGCCCGTGTCGAGTACGGCGAAATCCCCTTCTGTGCGCATCACAGTCAGCAGCGAGCCTTCCACGATCAGCAGCGGGTCCGGCACCTTGATGCTGGGTCCGGCATAGACATAGCTGCGCAGCACCGCGAGGCGGTGCGTGGGTTCAGCGCCCGCTCCCGCCAGCGCATTGGCGGAAACATAGCCCACATAGCCATCGCGCTCGGCCTGTACATAGGCCCAGCCCTCGATCTCGTCATAGGCGCGCAGGCGCTCGCCAAACACCACTTCGGTGTCGATGCCGACATCCCGTGCGGGGCGCGGGCGGAGCGCGGTCACGGGTTCGATCACGCACATGAGACGCGACGGCGCACCCGGTTTGACATCGGGAGTCAGGCGCTTGTCAGTCACGGGGCCAGTTCCCGCGCCTTGGCGATGACAAGATCGCTGAGCTTTTCGAGATAGAGCGAGCCTTGCACCGTGCGCTGCACGATGACGTTGCGCAGGTCGTTGGGATCACGGCGGCGTGCCACCAGATCCATATGGCCCATGGCATCGAGCGCGCGGGTGATGACAGGCTTGGTCACGTTCAGCTTCTTGGCGAGGCCGCGCACGGTGTGGGGCGGCAGTTCCAGATAGATCGTCAGCAGGATGGCGATCTGGCGGTTGGAGAGATCCAGCCCACCGTCGCGCACCTGCTGCAGAGCCACCTGATGCAGGAGGACCAACGCTTCACTGTGACGCAACTCGATCGACATGCAAACTCGATTGGACGTGAACGCCCGACACACCAACACAGAACCATTACGGTTCCGTATTGATCTGTCAGGCGCGCGTGAAAATCAAGTTAATCCCGGAAAATCAAGTTAATCGAGTGAGATATGGTTGATTTTAGATTCGGGCAGCGTGCGCGCTCATATCCGCATCAGCGCGTCGGGTCCGGCTCCAGCGTTCTACGGTCACCCATGCGGCTGGTTTGGAAGGCTCCGCACCAGACCTCAGGGCCGCAAGGTGACGCGATGGATCCTCGCCGAGGGGCTTTTGCAAAGCCGCATGCACGTCGCCGCGCGTGAGCCCGATGTCTTTCAAGGCACGGTCATCCAAAGCCTGCAGGGTGTTGACCGCGCGCCGGTTGGCGAGCGCCTGACCCAGGCCGCGGACCTGACGCACGGCCATGCGCACAAGCGCAAGCGTGAATGTGGTGCCGGTGGCTGAAGTCTGAAGCGTCGTCATGGTCCGTCTCCTGCAAGTGCTGGACAGTTCTGAGGTGCGCGGGCGTGAAGCCAACGTGCTGATGATACCTTTGGCCAATACATCTAACAAACGAATGTTTTTGGGCTTGCTCATCACAAATTCTGATTTAATATCCTATTAACGGGGGCTATGAGGCTGCAAATGGCACATCTTTTGGATATCGATCAGTTGCGTACATTGATTGCAATCGCCGATACAGGGTCTTTCACGCGCGCGGCCGATGTGGTGCACAAGACGCAATCGGCGGTGTCGATGCAGATGAAGCGATTGGAGGAGCGCATTCAGCGCGATGTCTTCGTGAAGGATGGCCGCGCCGCCAAGCTCACCGAGGACGGCGAACGCCTTTTGGATTATGCCCGGCGCATCGTGCGGCTCAACCATGATTGCGTCACCAGCTTCACCGATGCGGCGCTGTCGGGCCGCGTCAAGCTGGGCGTGCCCGATGATTACGCCGACCGCTACCTGCCCGAGATTCTCGCGCGCTTCACCCGTTCCAATTGCAAGGTCGAGGTGACGGTGATCTGCGAACCCACACCCATGCTGGTGGAGCGGGTGCATGCCAATGAGCTGGATCTGGCGATCATCACCCATTCCGAGCACCGCCCCAGCGCCGAGGTCATCCGCCACGAGCGGCTGCTCTGGGTCACGGCGGCGCGCGCGACGGTGCATGAGGAAACCCCGCTGCCGCTGGCGCTGGGCCGCCCGACCTGCAACTGGCGCCAGGCCGCCACGGAAAAGCTTGAACGGCAGGGCCGCCCCTTCCGCGTGCTCTATTCGAGCTGGAATTCCACTGCCGTGGGCGCGGCTGTGATGGCAGGCCTCGCCGTCTCGGTGCTGCCCGAAAGCACCATACGCTCCGGCATGCGGGTGCTGGGACCATCCGATGGCTTTCCGCCATTGCCCTCTGTGAAGATCGCACTGCTGCGCAACCGCCTGGAACCTTCTCCGCTCGCTGACAAGCTGGCCGAACACATCGTCTCCAGTCTCGATAACCTCGCCGGGCGCGAGCCCGAAGCGCCGCCTGCAATGGCCGCTGAATAGCTTGAAGTGAGTCATCATCCATGACGACATTCCTCATCACCGGGGCCAACCGGGGCATCGGCCTGGCGCTGACGGCAGCGCTGATCGCGCGCGGCGACCGTGTCATCGCCACCGTCCGCGATCCTTTCAAGGTCCCGGGTCTGCTGCGCACCGCGCCGCGTGACCAGATGGTGCTGCTGGGCCTGGATGTGCGGGATGGGCGTGCGGTGAGCCGCGCTGCCGCAACGCTCGATGAGCCGGTGGATGTGCTCATCAACAACGCGGGCATTTTCGGGCCGGAGCGGCAGACGGCGCTCGATATGGATTTCGAGGGCTTTGCCGAGACACTGGCGGTGAACACGCTGGCCCCCTTGCGGGTGGCGCAGGCCTTTCTGCCCCATCTCAAACAAAGCCGCGTCCCGCGCATTCTGACGATCTCCAGCCAGATGGGCGCATTGTCGGGCTCCGCCTCCGGCAGCGCCGCCTACCGCGCCTCCAAGGCCGGCGTGAACAAGCTGATGCAGTGCCTGGCCACCGAACTGAAACCCGCAGGCATACCCGTCGTGGTGGCGCATCCAGGCTGGGTGCAGACCGACATGGGCGGGGCGGGCGCGGACATCACGCCGGACGCAAGCGCGGTGGGATTGTTGGCACTGGCGGACAAGTTGACGCTGGCGGACACAGGACAGTTTTTCCGCTGGGATGGATCCGTGCATCCGTGGTGAACACCGCGCCCCTTGCGTCGTACTCTATTTGCGTATAAAGATATGTTTATATGATTTTGGAGACGAACGCTGCGCACTTCCCCTCTCAGTTTCAAGGACACGTTGGCTGCGCTCGAAGCGCTGGGTGAGCCCACACGCCTGCGCCTCGCCGCGCTGCTGCGGGAAGCCGAGCTGACGGTCACGGAGCTGACGGCCATTCTGGGCCAATCGCAGCCCCGCGTGTCGCGTCATTTGAAGCTCATGGTCGATGCCGGGCTGGTGGAACGTCACCGCGAGGGGGCATGGGCCTTCTTCCGCCTGTCGGATTCAGCCTCCGCGCTGTTGGTGCACGATGCCTTGGCGGCGCTCGACACAACCGACGCCACGCTTTCGGCAGACCGGGCGCGGCTTGACGGCGTGCGGGCCGAGCGCGCCCGCCAGGCGGATGGCTATTTTGCGCGCCACGCATCGGATTGGGATGAACTGCGCGCTCTCCACGTGCCGGAGGGGGATGTGGAGCAGGCGCTGCTCGCCGCCATCGGCAACGGTCCGTTTCAGGCCATTCTCGATCTGGGCACCGGCACGGGCCGCATGTTGCAACTCTTGGCCGAACGCGCGCAGAGGTGCATTGGCGTGGATCTCAGCCCTTCCATGCTCTCGGTGGCACGCGCCAACATCGAACGCGCGGGCCTGCGCCATGTGCAACTGCGTCACGGCGACATCTATGCCTTGCCGGTCGAGCCCGGCGGCTATGACGTGGTGGTGATCCATCAGGTGCTGCATTATCTCGATGACCCCGCCCGCGCCGTGCGGGAGGCCGTGCGGGCGCTGCGCCCTGGCGGACGCTTGTTCGTGGTTGATTTTGCCCCCCATGATCTGGAATTCCTGCGCACGGAGCACGCGCATCGGCGTCTGGGGTTCAGTGCGGACGAGATCACCGAGGCCTTGACCGAGGCCGGTCTGGCGGGCGCGGCACACCGCACCGTGGCAGGCAGCTTTGACGCCAAGCTGACCGTGACGATCTGGTCGGCCCAGGATCAACGTATACTGGATGACACGAACCGCACGGGCGCTGCGATGTATCAAGAGGTGGCGTAACATGGTGCTCACTCCCTTCCGCAAGAGCCGTGGCTCCTCCACGCGGGGCACGCTGAAAGTGTCCTTCGAGTTTTTCCCGCCCAAGAATGAGGAGATGGAAATCTCGCTCTGGGAAAGCGTGCAGCGACTGGCGCCGCTTGCACCCTCGTTTGTCTCCGTCACCTACGGCGCTGGCGGTTCCACGCGTGAGCGCACCCACAACACGGTGGCGCGCATTGTGCAGGATACGGCGCTGAAACCCGCCGCGCATCTTACCTGCGTGGCCGCCACGCGCACTGAAATTGATGAGGTCATCCGGGATTACTGGACGGCGGGCGTGCGCCACATCGTGGCCCTGCGCGGCGATCCGCAAACGGGCGCGGGCACGGCCTATCAGCCGCATCCCGGCGGCTACGCTTATACGCCAGACCTGATCAAGGGCATCACGGATATTGGTGATTTCGAGGTCTCGGTGTCGGCCTATCCCGAGGGCCATCCCGAAAGCCCCAATCTGGATGCCGATATCGACATCTTGAAGCGCAAGGTGGATGCAGGCGCGACGCGGGCCATCACGCAGTTCTTCTTCGAGAATGACTTCTATTTCCGCTACCTCGACAAGGTGCGCGCGGCAGGCATCACCATCCCCATCCTGCCCGGCATCCTGCCCGTGATGAATTTCAAGCAGGCGGCCAGCTTTGCCACCCGCTGCGGCACCCATGTGCCGCAATGGCTGGCGGACCGGTTCGAAGGGCTCGACCATGATGCGGGCACGCGCAAGCTGATATCTGCCGCCATCGCCGCCGAACAGGTGATCGATCTGGTGGACCGCGGTGTCACGGACCTGCATTTCTACACCATGAACAAGGCGGATCTGGTCTATGCGATCTGCCATCTTGTGGGCGTCAAGGGTGAGCAACCCGCCAAAGCGGAAGCGGCGTGAGCGTCGGTAGAGGTAAAATCATGTCCTACCCCAAGGCCAATGGCACCGAAGTCCGCGCAGCCCTCATCGCCGCCATGCGTGAGCGCATTCTCGTGCTCGACGGAGCCATGGGCACGGAAATTCAGGACCGCAAGTTCTCGGAAGCCGACTTTCGGGGCGAGCGCTTTGCCGACTGGAAGCACGATCTCAAAGGCAACAATGACCTCTTGATCCTGACACAGCCGGATGCGGTGCGCGCCATTCACCTCGATTATTTTCTGGCAGGCGCGGATATGGTGGAGACCAACACCTTCTCCTCCACCACCATCGCGCAAGCTGATTATCACATGGAAGCTCTCGCTTACGAGCTGAACGTGGAGGGCGCGCGCCTCGCCCGCGAGGCAGCTGTGGAAGCCCAGAAGCGCGATGGCCGCCGTCGCTTTGTGGCCGGGGCCATTGGCCCCACCAACCGCACACTTTCCATCTCGCCCGATGTCAACAACCCCGGCTACCGCGCCGTCAGCTTCGATGAAGTCAAAACGGCGTATGCCGAGCAGGTGGATGGCCTGATCGACGGCGGCGTGGAGCTGATCCTGATCGAGACGATTTTCGACACGCTCAACGCCAAAGCCGCGATCGTGGCCTGCATGGAGCGTTTCGAAGCGCATGGCGTGGACCTGCCGATCATGATTTCCGGCACAATCACGGATCTGTCGGGTCGTACGCTGTCGGGCCAGACACCGTCGGCCTTCTGGCATTCGGTGCGCCATGCCAACCCGCTGACCATTGGTCTCAACTGCGCGCTGGGTGCGCGGGAAATGCGCGCGCATCTGGCAGAACTGTCACGTGCGGCAGACACCTTCATCTGCGCCTATCCCAACGCGGGCCTGCCCAACGAGTTCGGCCTTTATGACGAGAGCCCGGAATACATGGCCTCGCTCATCGCCGAGTTTGCCGATGGCGGCCTCGTCAATATGGTGGGTGGCTGCTGTGGCTCCACTCCCGCGCATATCCGCGCCATCGCGCAAGCCATGCAGGGCAAGGCGCCGCGCCCCATCCCCGATGTCTCGCATTTCATGAAGCTTTCGGGCCTTGAACCCTTCACGCTGTCGGAAAACATCAGGTTCGTGAACGTGGGCGAGCGCACCAACGTCACGGGTTCGGCCAAATTCCGCAAGCTGATCAAGGATGACAAATACGCCGAAGCACTCGATGTCGCCCGCGATCAGGTGCAGAACGGCGCGCAGGTCATCGACATCAACATGGATGAAGGCCTGCTCGACGCCGAGAAGGCGATGACCACTTTCCTCAACCTGATCGCGGCCGAGCCGGACATCGCCCGCGTGCCGGTGATGGTGGACAGCTCCAAGTTCCACGTCATTGAGGCTGGTCTCAAATGCGTGCAGGGCAAGGCCATCGTCAATTCGATCTCCATGAAGGAGGGCGAAGAAAAATTCATCGCCGAGGCCCGCAAGGTCCGCCAATACGGTGCGGCGGTTGTTGTCATGGCCTTCGATGAACTGGGCCAGGCCGACACCTTCAAGCGCAAGAGCGAGATCTGCGCGCGCGCCTACAAGATCCTGACGGAACAGGTGGGATTTCCGCCAGAAGACATCATTTTCGACCCCAATGTCTTTGCGGTCGCCACCGGCATCGAAGAACACAACAACTACGGCGTGGACTTTCTGGACGCCGTGGATTTCATCAAGGCGGAACTGCCCGGCGCGCATATCTCCGGCGGCATTTCCAACCTCTCCTTCTCGTTCCGCGGCAACGAGCATGTGCGCGAGGCCATGCACTCGGTGTTCCTCTACCACGCCATCACCAAGGGCATGGACATGGGAATCGTGAATGCCGGCCAACTCGCGGTCTACGAGAACCTCGATCCGGAACTGCGCGAATTATGCGAGGACGTGGTGCTCAACCGCCGTGCGGATTCAACCGAGCGCTTGCTCGATGCAGCCCCACGATTTGCCGGCAAAGGGCAGCAGACGAATGCCCGCAACGACAACATTGAGTGGCGTTCCTGGCCCGTGGAGAAGCGGCTGGAGCATGCGCTGGTCAATGGTATCACCGAATACATCATTGCCGATACGGAAGAGGCGCGCCTGAGTGTCGTCCGCCCGTTGCATGTGATCGAAGGGCCACTCATGGCCGGCATGAATGTGGTGGGTGACCTGTTTGGGGCGGGCAAGATGTTCCTGCCGCAGGTTGTCAAATCTGCCCGCGTCATGAAGCAATCCGTGGCGCATCTGGAGCCTTTCATGGCGAAGGAGCGCGAGGAATCCGGCCTCGCCGACAAGCCGGCTGCCGGCAAGATTCTGATGGCGACGGTGAAGGGCGATGTCCACGACATCGGCAAGAACATCGTGGGCGTCGTGCTGCAGTGCAACAATTACGAGGTCATTGACCTGGGCGTGATGGTCTCCGCTGCACGCATTCTCGACGAAGCCAAGAAGCACAATGTTGATATCATTGGACTATCCGGCCTGATCACGCCATCGCTTGATGAAATGGTGCATGTCGCAGCCGAGATGGAGCGCGAGGGCATGAGCATTCCGCTGCTGATCGGCGGGGCCACGACGTCGCGCGTGCACACGGCGGTGAAGATCAATCCAAGCTATGCCAAGGGGCAGACCGTCTATGTCACGGATGCCTCGCGCGCAGTGGGTGTGGTCTCGGCGCTGCTCAATGAGGATGGCGCCAAGCCTTACACCGATGGCATCCGCGAGGAGTATATGAAGGTGGCGGCAGCCCATGCCCGCGCCGAGCGCGACAAGCAGCGCCTGCCGCTGGCCAAGGCGCGGGAGAACCCGTTCCGGATTGATTTTGAAAGTTACACCCCGGCTAAGCCAAGCTTCACGGGCACGCGCACGATCTCGACCCAGAGCCTCGCCGAATTGGTGCCCTATATCGACTGGACGCCGTTCTTTCAGACCTGGGAGATGAAGGGTCGTTACCCGGCTATCCTTCAGGATGAAAAGCAGGGCGAGGCGGCGCGCGCGCTGTTTGACGATGCGCAGATCATGCTCAAGCGCATCGTGGACGAGCGCTGGTTTCAGGCCAAAGCGGTTGTCGGTTTCTGGCCCGCTAACGCAGTGGGCGATGACATCCACCTTTACACGGGCGAAAGCCGCACCGAGACACTGGCCGTCATGCACACGCTGCGCCAGCAGCTCTCCAGGCGCGATGGGCGCTCGAACACGGCGATGAGCGATTTCGTCGCGCCCAAGGCTTCGGGTGTCGCCGATTATATTGGCGGCTTCGTGGTCACGACCGGCATCGGCGAAGAAGAAATCGCCAAGAAGCTGGAGGGCAAGAACGACGATTACTCCTCCATCCTCGCCAAGGCGTTGGCGGACCGGCTGGCCGAGGCGTTCGCGGAATTCCTGCACATGCGCGTGCGCCGCGATTTCTGGGGCTATGCGAAGGATGAAATCATCCCGACCGAAGCGATGATTCTGGAGGAGTATGCCGGCATCCGCCCTGCACCGGGCTATCCCGCGCAGCCTGACCACACAGAGAAAGTGACGCTCTGGAAACTGCTCGAACCCGACCGCAAGATCGGCGTGACGCTGACCGAGAGCTATGCCATGTGGCCGGGGGCCTCCGTATCGGGCATCTACATCGCCCATCCCGATGCGCATTACTTTGGTGTGGCCAAGGTGGAGCGCGATCAGGTGGAAGATTATGCCCTGCGCAAGGGCATGGACATCAGTGAGGTCGAGCGCTGGCTTGCCCCCATTCTCAATTATGAACCTGCGGATTACCGGGTTCTGGCGGCCGAGTAACGCCGCTTACACCCAGTCGCCCAACGCCATCTGCACGGCGGCGAGCGCGGCCACAGCGGCGGTGTCGGCGCGCAGAATGCGGGGCCCCAGCGACAGACGGATGACCTGGCTGCGGGCCAGCAGCTTCTGTCGCTCGCCTTCGTCAAATCCGCCTTCAGGGCCGATGAGCAGGGCGAAGGGGCTGCCGCTCGGCACAGCCTGCAGAGCCTCGAACGGGTTGGCCACCTCGGCAAATTCATCGCAGAAAATGAGCGGAACCTCGGGGGCGAGCGCGTCCAGAAACGCCGCCAGCTTCACTTCCGGCGCGAAGGTCGGCAGCGCGAGCACACCGCATTGCTCGGCTGCCTCGATGATGTTGGCCCCCAGCCGCTCAGTGTTCAGGCGCGCCACCTGTGTGCGGTGCGTAAGGACGGGGGCGAGGTGTGCGGCCCCCATTTCAACGGATTTTTGCACCATGTAATCGAATCGCGCCTGCTTGAGCGGTGCAAAGGCCAGCGTGATTCGCCCCGGCGCGGGCTGCGTGCGGGTCTGGTCGAGAAGCGTGAGCAGCGCGCTCTTGCGCTCGGGGGCGGTGAGCGCCGCCCGCCATTCGCCGTCCTGCCCGTTGAAGACGAGCAGCGCCTCGCCCGCGCGCATGCGCAGCACGCTGACGAGATAGTTGGACTGCGCCTTGTCGAGCGCCAGCGCCGCGCCCGTTTGCATCGGCGCATCGACAAACAACCGTTGCAAGGTGGCATCCGCGCGCGGCATGGCCGCTCACACGCCCGCGCGCGGGTCGATGGGCAAAGTACCTTTAAGGCCGAGAATGTCTTCCATAAGCCGGGCACCTGCCAGCAGGCGGGCTTCGCCGCGCGGCGGGGCCACGATCTGCAAGCCCACGGGGAGGCCCGCAGCCGTGAAGCCCGCCGGGATCGAGATCGCAGGGGCGCCCAGCAATGTGATGGCATAAACGATGGCGAGCCAGTCCACGTAGGTTTCGAGGGCGACCCCGTTGCAACTGGCGAGATAGCGATGCTCCACGGGAAAAGCCGCGACGATGGTGGCGGGGCACAGCAGCAGGTCGTATTCGCTGAAGAACGTGAAGGCCCGGCGGATCATGGTCGCGCGGTTGGTCTCGGCGCGAATGATATCGTCGGCTGTAAGCGCCAGCCCCTTCTCGATGTTCCAGATCACCTCGGGTTTGAGCTTGTCGCGGTGGTTTTCGAGCAATAAGCGGTGCGAGATGGCAAAATTGAGCGCGCGCAGTGTCTGGAAGGTCTCGTGTGCTTCAGACAGATCGGGATGCGCCTCTTCGACGATAACGCCCACTTCGCTCAGCCGCTGTGCCGCCGCGCGGGTGATGGCGGCGACTTCGGATTCCACCGGCGTGATGCCGAGATCGGGCGAGTAGGCCACCTTCAGCGGTTTCCAGCCGGAGCGCGCAGCGGCCAGAAAACTCTGCTGCGGCGCAGGCAGTGACACCGCGTCGCGGGCATCCTCGCCCGCCATGGCGTCCAGCATCAGCGCCACATCGTCGACGCAGCGCGCCATCGGCCCATCGACGCCCAGCCGGTCATCCATCTTGTTGCCTGCCGTGCGCGCCACGCGGCCTGGCGTCGGGCGCAAGCCCACCACGCCGCAGAAACTGGCGGGATTGCGCAGCGAGCCGCCCAGGTCAGACCCCTGCGCCAGCCAGGCCATGCCGGTGGCCAGCGCCACGGCCGCCCCGCCGGATGAACCCGCCGCCGAGCGGCTGGTGTTCCACGGGTTGAGTGTGGCACCGAACACCTCATTGAACGTGTTGGCGCCGGTGCCAAACTCCGGGGTGTTGGATTTGGCATAGATCAGCGCGCCGTTGGCCTCCAGATGCTCGACCATGAGGTCAGATGTTTCAGGCACATTCTGCGCGAAGATGGGCGAACCGAATGTGGTGCGCACGCCCGCCACGGTTGAGAGATCCTTGATGGGCACAGGCAGGCCGGCCAGCAGGCCGCGCTCGCCGGGGGCCAATTGCATCATCGCATCCGCCGCCTTGCGCGCCCGCTCGAAGCAGAGCGTTGGCAGCGCATTGACGCGCGGGTCCACCTCCACGATCCGTGACGCGAGCGCATCAAGGCAATCATGGGGCGTAATCGCGCCCAAGCGCAGCAATTCGACGACTTCGACGGCGCTTTGGCTGATTAGCGGGTGAAAAGCTGCCATGCTCAACTGACCTTGAACTTGACGATGTTGTAGACAGGCCCTGTGGGTGTCATCTTGAGATCGAGCCGGATGCGATCCTCCGGACCCAGCACACCGAGCTCCACGTCCCCGTTGGGCAGCACCGCTGTCCCGTGCTTGTTGTTGAAAACGATCACGAGCCGCTCCTCGGTGAGGAAGGCTTTGGACCAGGTCTTGAGCTGGCTGTAATAGGGCTCCTGCCGCCAGGCCTTGGGCGCGCCGGGGTCCACCTGCACCATCAGGTAGCGGCTCGCGGGATCGAAGGTCAGCACGAACTTGGCCTTGTCGGGCTTCCATTCGGCAGGGAGGCGTGCGTCGGTCATCCACATGCAGAAGAAGGCACGGCAGTGATCCGGACGGGTCTGCCAGATGCCGCAGCCGCGGCCGGGCGCGCAATGCGTGCACCACTTGTCAGCCGGCTTGCCGAGGGAGGGCACCTCATAGACCTTGCAACACAGGGTGCAACTGCCGCAATCGCGGCCGGGCGCGGCTGTATTGATGTATTGGGCGGGGTCGAAGCTGGCAGGTTCGGTTTGCATGCCTTTTCTTTTCGTGTGTGGCCTGAAAAAGCAAGAGCCGTGGCACACCGGGTTGTTCCCTGCCGGTGCGGCTAGCCAACTGTCGTGGCGCTTCAAACTCCCGGCACAATGGCCTACAGGAACGGAGCAGGAGATTGAAACCTTGACCATGTCCGAGTCCAACATGCCGACAAACCCCGTTCTCGCACTCATCCGTGCGCGTCGCCACGCGGGGGCGATGATGCTGGCCGGGCCTGGCCCCACAGAGCCCGCGTTGAATGCAATCCTCGAGGCCGGGGCAGCCGCGCCCGATCATGGCAAGCTGGTGCCGTTTCGCTTCGTCGTGGTGGAGAATGACGCCCGCGCCGCCTACATTGCGGCGTCTGTGGAAGCCTTTCGCATGGCCGTGCCTGAGGCGGATGAATTCGGTCTCAAGAAAGCCCGCGGCAAGGCCGAGCAACCCCCTTGTGTGGTGGCGCTCGTGGCGCGCATCGATGCAAGCCATCCCAAGATCGTGACTTCTGATCAATGGTTGACCGTGGGCGCGGCCTTGCAGAACATGTGGCTTGCCGCCGAAAGCCTCGGCTTCGCGCTGGGCGTCTCGTCGGGCCGTTTGCTGGAAACGGATGTGCTGCGCCGTGCCTTCGGGCTTGGAGCGGAGGAGGCACTGGTCTCCATCGTCTCCATCGGCACGCCCAAGGAACGCATGCCGCCGCGTGAAAAGCCCAAGCTGGCCGACCTTGTCTCGCGCTTTACCCCATGACGTCAGGGCATCTGACATGGCAGGCGTTGGCGCAATGTCTCGCGGATGCCGTCACGCCGGCAGCTGACGCGTGCAACATCACGCTTCACAACGCATCGGGCCGGGTGCTGGCTGCGCCTGTGCATGCTTTGCAGGCCCTTCCCGCCGCCGATGAGGCGGTCATGGATGGCTATGCGCTGAGCGCGCAGCCCCCGGGAGCGTATCGCTTGGTGGCGCCCAGTGCACCAGTCTCCAGTGTGCGCCTTGCGCCGGGCGAAGCTGTAGCCGTGCGTGCAGGTGGCGCCTTGCCCGCCCAGACGGCCACCGTTGTGCTGGCGAACCGGGCACGTGTCTCGCACGGTACGCTGGAGGTGCGGGAAGCGCCGCTGCGCGACAACATCCGCCGCGTGGGTGAGGAGACTTTGCAGGGTGCACTTCTGTGCCCGCCCGGCGTGATGCTGGAGGCGCGCCGCATGGCGCTTCTGGCCATGGCGGGTCTCGGCAGGGTGGATGTGACACCGCGCGCAAAGGTCGCGCTGCTGGGATTGGCCGAAACCGGTGGTCCATCCCCTCAATCTCTCATTCTGCGTGCGTTGCTGAACCATCCGGCACTGGAGCTGGTGGACGCCGGCACCGCACCGGATGTCGGGAACGCGCTCGCCAGACTGGCAAACACGCAGCAGCTGATCTTGGTCACGGGGGCGAGCCTGGGGGATGAGGATGGGCCGCTGGCCCGTGCCATCCATGGGGCGGGAGGCACAGTCGGGGTGCTGCGCGCGGCGCTCAAGCCGGCCAAGCCCGTGATCTGCGGGCATCTGGGTGCCGCCACGGTCATCGGCATCGGTGGCACGCCCTACGCGGTGGCGGCGGCCGCGCATCTGTTTCTCGCGCCCGTGCTGGCCAAGCTGGTGGGCCTTGCGGGCTGGGAACATCCATTTCTGCCAGCTCTTGCAGATTTTACGCGTGCACGCATGGCTGGCCGCGCTGAAGCCCTGCCGGTTTGTCTGCGCATGTCGGGCGGCGCGCTGCACCTCACGTCCGCCGGGCGCTTTGGCCAGTTGACGGCCCTGGCGGCGCTGGACGGCTTCGCCCTTGTGGACGGCGCGGCGGAAGACATCGCGCCGGGCGATCCGATGGCCTTTCTCAAGTGGCGCGCGCCGCTTCTGCCGTGATACCGCTTGCAGATGTCCGTGCGCCGACTCGACCCTGTCCTGATTGACCAGATCGCTGCGGGCGAGGTGGTGGAGCGCCCCGCTGCTGTCGTGAAAGAGCTGGTGGAAAACGCGCTGGATGCCGGGGCGCGCCGCATTGCCGTGGAGATCGAAAGCGGCGGGCGGTCGTTCATCCGCGTCACGGACGACGGCCATGGACTGTCTGCGCCCGATCTGGAACTGGCGGTCGAACGTCACGCCACCTCCAAGCTGCCGACGGGCGATCTCAATGCCATACGCACGCTCGGGTTTCGCGGCGAAGCGCTGCCCTCCATCGGCGCGGTGGCGCGGCTCGATATGGTGACGCGCACCGCATCGGCGAGCGAGGGCACCGGCATCCGCATCGACGGCGGCCAGCGCCAGCCGCTGCGCCCCGCCAGCATGGCGAGGGGCACGCGCGTCGAAGTGCGCGATCTGTTCTTTGCCACGCCCGCACGGCTGAAGTTTCTCAAAAGCGACCGCGCCGAGGCACAGGCCATCGTGCAGGTGATGAAACGCCTCGCCATGGCGCATCCGGATGTGCGGTTTTCGTATGCCGGCGAGGGGGCATCACCCTTCGATTATCCGGCGGGCAGCGCGGGGTCCGAAGGCCAGCTTCTGCGCCTCGGCCAGGTGCTGGGCGCGGATTTTCGTGACAATGCCGTGGCGGTGGAGGCCATCCGCGCCGGGCTCGCCATCGCGGGATTTGCCGGCCTGCCGACCTACCACCGCGCGACATCCGCCGAGCAATATCTCTTCGTCAATGGCCGCCCCGTGCGTGACAAGCTGCTGGTGGGGGCCGTGCGCGCGGCCTATGCGGATTACCTCCCCGGTGATCGCCACCCGGTCCTGGCGCTGTTTGTCGCCATTGATCCGGCCGAGGTCGATGTGAATGTCCATCCGGCCAAGACCGAGGTGCGTTTTCGCGATCCCGGGCTGGTGCGCGGTGTCATCGTGTCGGCGCTCAAGCATGCGCTGGGCGTAGCAGGACACCGCGCCTCTTCCACGGGCGGTGCACGCACGCTGGAGGCCTTTGCGCAGCGTTCTTTCGGAGCGGGTTCATTCACGGCAGGCGCGGGTGGCAGTGCAGCCCAACGCACGACGAGCGGGGCATACTGGGCTGCACCCTCTGGCTTCAACGAGGCAATGCAGGCGGGCTTCGATGCGGGGCAGACGCCTGGCGCACGGCCTGTTGAAGATGTGCCGGCCGACATGGCGCATCCGCTGGGGGCCGCCCGCGCGCAGCTGCACGAAACCTATATTGTGGCTCAGACAGCTGATGGCATCGTCATCGTCGATCAGCACGCGGCCCATGAGCGGCTGGTGTACGAACGCCTGAAGCACCAGCGCGCGCAGGCAGGGATCACGCGCCAGCTGCTGCTCATTCCCGACATCATCGAGCTTGATCCGGCAGATGCCGACCGTCTGGTGGAGGCCGCACCACAGCTGGAGGGCCTGGGTCTGGTGCTGGAGGCTTTCGGCCCCGGCGCCGTGGCCGTGCGTGAAATTCCCTCCGCGCTTGGCCAGGGGAATGTGGGTGCGCTGGTGCGCGACATTGCCGATCACCTGACGCAATGGGGCGGGCCCTTGGCGCTGGAGCGGGCGGCAGATCATGTGCTGGCAACCTTCGCCTGCCATCACTCCGTGCGGGCGGGCCGCCGCTTGCAGGCCGAGGAAATGAACGCGCTGCTGCGCGACATGGAAGCGACCCCCGGCTCAGGCCAATGCAACCATGGCCGGCCAACCTATGTGGAGCTGAAACTCAGCGACATCGAGCGTCTGTTCGGGCGCAAGTAGGTGATCACATGGCAGGTTTGGTGGCGCAGCGCGCGTTGGCCGCCATGGACGGATACGCCGACAGTCTCTAAAGGCATCGGTGCGCAGTTGCGGAAAGGCTGTACATGGAATTCGGTGCCCTTGCGGACAGCCTCATCTCATTCGTGCGCGCCAATCAGGGCTGGCTCGCCCCGGCGGTGTTTTTGCTCGCGCTGCTGGAAAGCATCGCCTTCGTATCGCTGCTCGTTCCATCCACGATCATCCTGGGGGCGCTGGGGGTCGTGATCGGGGCCGGTCATCTGCCATTCTGGACGCCGTTTTTCGCCGCGGTCGCGGGCGCATTCGTGGGCGATTGGTTGTCGTACCTGCTGGGCCGTCATTACAAGGACAAGGTTAAGACCATCTGGCCGCTGAACAAGAATCCCGAGATGTTCGAACGCGGGGAACAATTCTTCCGAAAATACGGGGCTCCGGGCTATTTCGCTGGGCGGTTCGTCGGGCCACTGCGCGCGGTGTTTCCCTTGATCTGCGGCATCTCCGCCATGCGCCCTTTGGTGTTCTATTCGACCAATCTCGCGTCAGCGATTGCCTGGGCCGCCGTGTATCTGGGCGCGGGCATCGGTGCCGGGCGTATCCTCAATTGAAGATGTGAGAGTGAGCAAACGTGTCGGTTCCAGCGTTCATCCAGAATGCCCTCGATCAGGCCGCGCCTGTGATCGAATTTGTGCGCGCCAACCGGGAATTGGCCGCGCCCATCGTGTTCATTCTGGCGTTTGGCGAATCCATGGCTTTCATTTCACTGGTGCTGCCCTTCTGGGCCATGCTGGTGGGCATCGGCACGCTGGTGACCCTGAGCGGTCTCGATTTCTGGACCGTGTGGCTTGCCGCCAGTGTGGGTGCCGCGCTGGGTGACTGGGTGTCCTACTGGCTTGGCGCACATTTTCAGGACAAGGTGCGGGGCTGGTGGCCGCTCTCGCGTTACCCCACCCTGCTGCCAAAGGGCGAGGCGTTCTTCGCCAAATGGGGCTGGATGGCGGTGGTCGCCGGGCGCTTTTCCGGCCCGCTGCGGGCCACGGTGCCGCTGGCGGCGGGCATCACGCGCATGCCATTCGCCACCTTCCAGCTTGCCAATTTCAGCTCGGCATTCTTGTGGGCAGCATCGCTGATGCTGCCCGGCGTCTATCTCGCACAGTTGATGCAAAAATAAATCACGCCAACATTCAGGCCTTCTTGCTTTCCTTCGGCAAAAGGTCAGCGGATTCTTGGAAGCCCTTGAGCGCCTTGAACCGCGCCACCCAGCCCGTGATGTTCTTGTGCTGCGCCAGATCAAAACCACCCATGGTCGCATAATCGATCACGCCGAAGAGGTCGATGTCGGCAATGGTGGCACCTTTGCCCACGATCCAGTGGCGCGCCGCAAGATGGTCATCCAGCACTTTGAGCGCCGCGTTGCCCTCGTTGAAATACATCGCCGCTGTCTCGAAGCTCATGGAGCGCCGACCAATGCGCTGGCCGCGCGCGCGGTAGATGTTGGGCGCGAGGCGATCAAAATCCCAGAACATCCATTCGCGCGCCTCGATCTTTTCCTCCACCGTGTCACCTGCGAATGTGCCCTGCATTTCGGCGAGATATTCCAGGATCGAGGCGGATTGGCACAGACTGCGCCCGTTGCCATGGTCGATCAGCAACGGCACTTGACCAAAGCGCTGCTTGGCGAGGAAGGCGGGCGATTTGTGCTCCCCGGTGGCCAGATTGATGTGCACGTAATCGAAGGGTTCACCGCACAGCGCCAGCATGAGCGCAACCTTGTAAGCCGGGCCAGACAACCAGATGCCGTGCAGTTCGTAGCGTGCGGTCATGGTGCGTTTCCTTTTGTGTGGCGCGCCCGATGGTATGCAACTGGATGGCTACGCTGACAAAGCCTTTTCGAAACCAAATTCGCGGCTGCGCGAGATATCACCCAAACTCCGCGTGTATTCCAACTGCGCATAGCCCAGCTTGGCGTAAAGCGCATGGGCCGTCGCAAAGCGCGTGTCGGACCACAGGATCATGCGCGTCGCCCCCCGCGCGCGGGCAAAATCCTCCATGCGCGCCGTCAGAATTTTGGCCAGCCCTTGGCCGCGCCTATCGGGCCGGACATAGAGCCGGTGCAGCTCAGCCACGCCGCTTTCCGGAAAATCCACGCCCACGCAGGCTGCGACATGCCCATGCGCATCCTCCACGACTTCAAACGCGCCTTCCAGCGCCAGCTTGGATTGGGTGGGGCGCACGAGGTCCGGCAGATCGTCGTGCGGGTCCACAACGCAGCCGGGGTAATCGGCAAAGCACAGCGCGATCAGGCCGAGCAGGCCTTGCGCATCGGCATCGCGGACAGGGCGGATGAGCGGGCTCATCCCTCAATCCCCAGCTTCGCCTTCAGCATATCACTCACTGCAGCCGGGTTGGCCTTGCCGCCGCTCGTCTTCATCACCTGGCCCACGAACCAGCCCAGCATGCTTGGCTTGAGCTTGGCCTGTTCCACCTTGTCCGGGTTGGCAGCAATGATGTCATCCACCGCCTTCTCGATCGCGCCGGTGTCCGTGACCTGGCGCATCCCGCGCGCTTCAACGATCACGGCAGGGTCGCCGCCCTCGCTCCACACCATCTCGAACAGCTCCTTGGCGATCTTGCCGTTGATCGCGCCGGAGGCAATCAGATCAATGATCCCGCCCAGTTGTGCGGCTGTCATGGGCGAGGCTGTCACCTCCAGACCTTCCTTGTTGAGGCGGCCGAACAACTCATTGATCACCCAGTTCGCCGCCTGCTTGCCATCGCGGCCTTTTGCGACCGCTTCAAAGAAATCCGCGCTCTCGCGCTCGGCAATCAGCACCGTGGCATCATAAGGCGAGAGGCCGTAGCTTGAAATGAACCGCGCCTTCTTGGCATCGGGCAATTCAGGCAATGCGGCTTTGAGCGCCGCCACATAGGCATCATCAAACACCAGCGGCAGGAGGTCGGGGTCCGGGAAATAGCGGTAGTCATGCGCCTCTTCCTTGGAGCGCATGGAGCGGGTCTCGCCCTTCGCCGGGTCATAGAGCCGCGTCTCCTGGTCGATGATGCCGCCGTCCTCCAGAATAGCGATCTGGCGGCGCGCTTCCACCTCGATGGCCTGGCCGATGAAGCGGATGGAGTTGACGTTCTTGATCTCGCAGCGCGTGCCCAGCGCCCCGCCGGGAGGACGCACGGACACATTCACATCCGCGCGCAGGTTTCCCTTCTCCATGTCGCCGTCGCAGGTGCCGAGGTAACGCAGAATCGTGCGCAGCTTGGTGACGTAGGCCTTGGCTTCCTCTGCCGAACGCATGTCGGGCTTGGAGACGATTTCCATCAGCGCCACGCCCGAACGGTTGAGATCGACAATCGACGAATCCGGGTGCTGGTCATGGATCGATTTCCCCGCATCCTGCTCCAGATGCAGCCGCTCGATGCGCACCGTGATGGGCTCGGCATACCCCGCCACATCGACCGTGACCGCGCCTTCTCCCACAATGGGAAACTGGAACTGGCTGATCTGATAACCCTGCGGCAGATCGGGGTAGAAGTAGTTCTTGCGGTCGAACACCGAGCGGTTGTTGATCTGCGCTTTCAACCCAAGACCGGTGCGGATGGCCTGGCGCACACATTCCTCGTTGATCACGGGCAGCATGCCGGGCATGGCCGCATCCACCAGGCTGACGTTGGCATTGGCTTGCACGCCGAAGGTGGTGGAGGCGCCCGAAAACAGCTTGGCCTGGCTGTTCACCTGCGCATGGATTTCCAGCCCGATGATGATCTCCCAATCGCCCGTCACGCCCCTGACGATGTTCTTGGGCTCAAAGGTCGCGTGGGTGAGCGGCGGGTGGATGACTGGCATGTTCATGGCTCTTGCGCCCCTTTAGTTCTGGCCGTTGGCCGCTTGGCGAATTTTGCGAGCGCCCCAGAGGCAGGCCAAGCCGCCCAGGGCAAAAACGATGCAGGCCGGCACGACGGCGGACAACTCAAGCCCCTCGTTGGGCACAAAAAACTGCTTGCCAACCAGGATAGCGAGCAGTGCAGCCACGAAAAAGCACATCCAGGCCAGCACGGTGCAGGCGGCCATGCCGATGGCGGGGGCGAAAATCATGCCGCCCACCAAGGGGCCGGATTGAAGCGCCCGGCGGCGTTCTCGATCACCTGCCCCGCCGCAAACAGCGTATCCTCATCGAAGGGCCGCCCGATGAGCTGAAGGCCCAGCGGCAGGCCGCGCGCATCCTTGCCCGCCGGCACGGCAATACCCGGAAGCCCCGCCATGTTCACTGTGACAGTGAAGACATCGTTGAGATACATTTCGATCGGTGAAGCCATCGACATCGTCCCGATGCCGAAGGCCGCCGAGGGCGTGGCTGGCGTCAGGATCGCGTCGATGCCATCTTCAAACACCAGCTCGAAATCGCGCTTGATGAGGGTGCGCACCTTCTGCGCGCGCACGTAATAGGCGTCGTAATAGCCCGCCGACAGCACATAGGTGCCGATCATGATGCGGCGCTTCACTTCCTTGCCGAACCCCGCTGCGCGGGTCTGCTCATACTGGTCCGTGATGTCGCGCCCCGGCACGCGCAGGCCGTAGCGCACGCCGTCATAGCGCGCCAGGTTCGACGAGGCCTCGGCAGGCGCGACGATGTAATAGGCCGGCAGCGCGTGGTGCGTGTGCGGCAGGCTGATGTCGACGATGCTGGCGCCTTCCGCCTGCAGCCAATCCGCGCCCTGCTGCCACAGCTTGGCGATCTCGGCGGGCATGCCGTCCATGCGGTATTCGCGCGGAATGCCGATCTTCAGGCCCTTGACCCCGCGCCGCACGGCGGCGGCAAAATCAGGCACGGGCAGATCCACCGATGTCGTGTCCTTGGCATCGTGTCCGGCCATGGAGCCCAGCATCACGGCGGCGTCCTCCACCGTCTTGGCAATCGGCCCGGCCTGGTCCAGCGAGGAGGCAAAGGCCACCACGCCCCAGCGCGAGCAGCGGCCATAGGTCGGCTTGATGCCCACCGTGCCGGTGAAGGCCGCAGGCTGGCGAATGGAGCCGCCCGTGTCGGTGGCGGTGGCCGCCAGGCATAGGTCAGCCGCCACGGCTGCCGCTGAGCCGCCGGATGACCCGCCAGCAACCAGTAACGTGTTGTCGCCCGCCGCGCGCCAGGGATTTACCGGTGTGCCAAAGCACGATGTCTCGTTGGAGGAGCCCATGGCGAATTCGTCGTTGTTGAGCTTGCCCAGCATCACCGCGCCGTCGCGCCAGAGCTGGCTTGTCACGGTCGATTCGTATTGCGGCACGAAATTGCCCAGAATCTTCGAACACGCCGTGGTGCGCGTGCCCTCGGTGCAGAACAGATCCTTGATGCCGAGCGGCAGGCCTTCCAGCGGTCCGGCTTCGCCCTTGGCCAGTTTGGCGTCGCTCTGCGCGGCCATGGCCAGCGCCTTCTCCGGCGTCTCCAGCACATAGGCGTTGAGCGCGCGCCCGGCGGTCATGGCGGAAAGGTCAAGCAGTTGCGTGTCACGCGCACCCCCGATTTACCTCTGGACGATGAGGGCACTTACGCTGTTCTGATGAAGTTTTTTC